>CALDID010000327.1 GCA_937901865.1 uncultured Treponema sp. | reverse complement strand
TATACCTTTTTACAAAACAGGCTGCGCCTGTTACCAATCGATTGCGGATTCGATGATTTTCGCGATGGATTCCAAGCCTGTTTTGTCCTCTTCGGTGAAGCGAGCGAGCTTTGCGCTGTCGATGTCTAGCACGCCGACGACTTCGCCCGATGAATTGTGCAGGGGTACGACGATTTCGCTGCGGCTTCTCGCATCACAAGCGATGTGTCCTTTGAATTCGCTCACGTCCGCCACGAGCTGCGTTGTGTTCGTCTCTGCGGCTGTTCCGCACACGCCACGCCCGAACAGGATTCGTATGCACGCGACGTTGCCTTGAAAACACCCTAGAACAAGTTCGCGATTTTCTGCAAGGTAAAAGCCAGCCCAATTCACGTCGCTCAATGCGTGGAAAATCGCGGCGGCCGCATTGGCAAGGTTGGCTATTTTGTTTCTCTCGCCCAAAAACAAGCCTTTGAGCTGTGCGGCGAGCGCGTCATAGACAGTATTCATTTTACGATTTCCTCCGCAATGGCTTTGAGTTCGGCGATATTCGCTTCACTCGGCGCGATTTTTATCGTGGACTTCGCTTCACAAATCGAAATGTCCTTCATCGCTTCAAACATACTCTTCATCGTTTTGATTGCGACGGGAGCCCAACTTCCGTTTTCGATAAACGCCACGCGACGCGATTGATAATTTCGGTCGGCCAAAGACTCGATAAATGTGCGCATTGTCGGGAAAATGCCGCCGTTGTACGTTGTTGTCGCGACGACAAGACGGCTCGAAGCGAACGCTAAAGCCACGGCTTTGTGCATATCGTCTTTTGTAAGGTCAATCAGCGTTACGTCTTTTTCGCCGTTTTCCAAAAGCAGAGCTTTCAACTTTTCAGCCGCAGCCTTTGTGTGCCCGTAGACGCTGGTAAACGCGATGAGCGTGCCGTTCTGCTTTTCGGCGCGGTAGCTTGACCATGTATCATAGAGAGAAATCGCTTTCTTCACCGCCTCCCCTTTCAGCACAATGCCGTGAAGAGCGCAAATCGTTTGAATATCAAGCGCAGAAGCCTTCTTCAAGACCGCCTGCACGTTTGCGCCGAATTTGCCGACGATACCGAAATAATAGCGGCGCGCTTCCTCAGTCCAATCGCTCTCCGCCGTTTCTTTTGCTATCATTCCAAACTTGCCAAAGCCGTCGGCGGAAAAAAGGACTTTTTCACACGGCTCATAACTCATCAAAACTTCTGGCCAATGCACATTCGGCGCAGCGATAAAGCGCAGAGAATGTTTACCCAGCGAAAGCTCGAAGCCGTCTGACGCGACAATCTGACGCTCAGCGAAATCTGTGGCGAACATACTCTTCATCATCGAAAACGCCATCTTTGACGAAACGATTTTCGCTTCAGGATACTTTTTCATAAACGAGGCAATATTTGCAGAATGGTCCATTTCCATGTGATGCACGATTAAATAATCGGGAGTGCGCTCGCCAACGGCATTTTCGATATTCTCTAGCCACTGTTTTTCGCCCTCTTCGCCCACGCTGTCCATCACCGCAATTTTGTCGTCCAAAATGACATAAGAATTGAGCGATATACCGTTAGGGGTGTAGAATTGCCCCTCGAACAGCCGTGTATCGCTATCGACTCCGACTGATAAAATTGAATCAGATGGATTTAACATCTTTTTCCCTCCAAAATCTTCTTTATAGAAAGAACTATGTTCTCTTCGCTTTGCTTCCACGCTTTTTGCTCCGACAAACCATCGACAAGGCGCGAAAGAACATTGAGATTGTGTTCGCTCAATGTTTTCCACGATACAAAAAGCTCTACTCGCTTCTTTTCGTTTTTTTCAAAGACGGCGCACGATATGCACAGGTCGCGCACTGCGTTGCTTTGCGTATTATGAATGATAACGCCGCCAATCTCAACGCTGCCTGTCGCATTTTCTTTGCTGCACAGGTCGCGCACGATTTGTTCTTTGTCGCAAATCGCCTCTGTTCCGTCAAAAAGAGAAAGCAGAACGCCCACTGCGCCGCTTTCGTCCGTATCTGCAAAAGTTTGCACACTCGTAACGCAATATGCCATAAAAAAGCCCTCGATTTCAATAATGTTAAAGTAAACAGTGATGAAAATTGAAAGAAGGGCTATGATAACGTTTGTCGGCGCGACACGCACACAAGATATTTATTTGCGCATATTTTTGCACACTCATCTAAAAAGCGCACTCGGATTATGCAGTCGTATTTGTGCAGCTCAAAAAATGTTTGCGGGGGAAAAAGGGTATTTTGTTCCGAAAAATAATCAGAGGCAACGCATTTTTTTGCGCACAGAGAAACAATTTCACCGTTTCCGTTGTCGGCAAAAACAGTCTGCACATACGGCTTTTCAAAAGATACTCGCGGCAATTTTTCTTTTGCAATACAAGAAAAAAGAGAAAGAAAAATGCACAACAGAGATAAAAATGTGTTTCTCATATCTATATCTTAGCGTTAAAAATAACATATTTCAAACGGTTTTCGCTCAAAAAGGGTGTGAAAACAAGAAAAAATGTGTTAGACTAAAGGCAAGAGAGTTTTTTAGAGAGGGAATTTTATGACACTCAAGGAAAAATACGAACGCTGTCTGCAAGATTCAGAGAACTTCATCACGAACGAAAAAGTTAATGTAACCCCGTCTTATGCGCAGGGCAAAGTGCTGGCGAACTTCTTTAACAACGACCTTGATTACACCGATATGAATATTCATCAGGGCTACCCGATTGAAAAGTTCACAAAAGAAGATTGGGACTTGAAAATCAAGTTTCAGCTGCGCAAATCGGAGATAAACCGCTACTCCCCTATCGAAGCCCCGCTCGTCTATCAATATCTGACCACGATGGCGGATTCGGATTGGTCGAAGGGAGAGCCGCAGGACAGCAGCGCAAAAGAGATTATGAGAGGAATGAAAGACAATATGTCGCCTATTCAAGAGGGGTTGAATATCCATTCTATCACAGTGGAATGGGCTGTTCACGTTCCTGACTGTACGACCTTTTTCGTTACTTTCTTCTATGCGTATGATAAAGAATTGATGGGCGAATAAAAGCTATCTTTTAGAAGCATACTTCTCTGATTTTTCGGAGAAGTATTTTTTTTATTTGCGTGAAATTGCTCTTTTTGTGCGTTAGAATTTTAAATACAATAGACCTGTTCGGAAACAGTATGTCATTGCCGTACTTGATACGGCAATCTATTGCAATATAGGCAAAAAGATTATCGGGTCGAGCCCGATAATGACAATTATCGAACAGGTCTAATCTATACGAAAGGGGTTAGTTAGTGAATCAAGAGGTTGTACAAACATCGAGGCTTGACGCAGAGCAGGCCATAAATGAGCTTTGCGCAAAACTCAAAAAAAACAAATCAAGCTATACTGCGATTATATTCTTTGCAAGCAGTCAATATGATTTCCCTAAATTAAGCGAACTGTTACACGAGCAATTTCCTAACGCCGAAGTTGTGGGTTCGACGACAGCAGGAGAAATCACGGCGGACGGATTTAAGAAAAACACGCTTGTTTTAAATGCGCTCTCTGATTCGGGCAATGTGCGGGTGCAATTCAGCGGAGTTTTACTGAAAAACATCGATTTGTTCCCTGTCATATACAAAGACGATATACAAAAGGCGGCGAGCAAGATAGGCATTTCTTTGGGGGCGGCAGGCATCTCTAAGAATTCGTTTGCAATATCGCTTATTTGCGGACTGTTGAACGCAGAAGAGATTATTTTGTCTGTGCTGTATTCACTCGTAAAAGATGAGAACTTTTTAGTGGCGGGTGGCTCTGCTGGAGATGATTTGGCGTTTAAGTCAACTTCTGTGAGCTATAACGGACAAGTTTCAGACAAAGGCGCGGTTATTCTTTTTGTGAAAACAACAGGCAAGTTCGAGATAATCAAAGAGAATATCTTTCAACCGTCGGGAAAACAGATTATGCTGACGCAGGTTGACCCTGAAACACACCAAGTGCAAGCCATCGACGGACAAAATCCAAAGAAACGATATGCGCAAGTGATTGGAATTAACGAAGCAAATGTTGACAATGCGTTGCTTGACCACCCGTTCGGTCGCGTTTTCGGCTCTGAGATTTTTATCGCGTCGCTCGTCAAGTTCGACAGCGCAGGAAAATTGTTGATGTATGCGCGCGTTCTGCAAAACTCCGTGCAAGAAATATTGCAGCCTGTCGATACGCTTAAAATCGCGGAAGAAACGTGCAAGAACGTAATAGAAAAGATAGCGAACCCTGGCTGCGTTATTTTGTTTAACTGCATTTTGCGCACTATCGGCTTTGAAAAACACAATCAGCAAGCAAGCGTCAATAGCGTATGGAAAAAATATTTTCCGTGCTACTCAGGCTTTTCAACGTATGGCGAACAATGTGGGCATATCAACTCAAATCAAACTCTTGTTATGCTAGTGATGGAATAGGAGCAAAAAAATGGCAGAATACACCGAACAACAGCTTGGAAAAGCACAAAAAGACATTGTCAGCTATCTTATCCATATTTGCTCAACGTCTAGCAATATTTCAGGCTTCTTAAAAGAATACATTTCGCGCTTGACGAGCGAGGGCGGCATTTACGAAACGCAACAGAAGGCGTTAGACCATTTCAGCGAATCAAGCGCAAAGACAAAGGCTGAAGCTGACAATATGATGCAAATCACGCAGGCAAACAGCACGGCTTTGCATAATATCTCGCAGGAATTCGACAAACTTAACGAAACTATCAAGAAAGCGCAGAAAGAAAGAGCCGAAATGGACAAAAAAGTCCAGCTTCTCGACGATAGAATTAAGGAAATCAGCAAGTTCATTCAGAATATACAAGAAGTCGCCGCGCTCACAAATCTTTTGTCGTTTAATGCGTCAATCGAAGCGGCAAGAGCAGGACAGGCGGGCAAGGGCTTTAGAATCATCGCAAATGAAGTGAAAAATCTTGCTGAAAGAACAGCGAACATTTCGGGCAGCATTGACAAAAAAGTCCACGAGCTGCAACAAGATGTGAACTCGATTGTCGCGGAGAATACAAAGCACAATGAGTTTATGGATTCTCTGCAAGAAACGGCGATTGACTCAAGCGAAAAGCTGACGCAGATAAACAAAGACAACAAGACGAACACCGAGTTTATGCAAGATGTCATCACACAGATGAATGACAATCAAGAAACCGTTTTTGCCGCCGTCAACAAGGCAAAAGACGAAAACCTCAAACAGCTTGGCTTTATCACGGAGCGAGCCGCTCAAAACAACATACAAACAGGCGACGAATTGTCTTATTTGTATCAGCTCAAGCATTTAATTCAGTATTTTGAAGACAAGCGGCTTGAGATATTCGACAATATACACTAACGCACTTTTATCCCGCGTCTTATCTGCGGGATTTTTTATGCGCTCAATTCTGCAAGCCTCTCAAGCGCAATGCGAAACCACGCCTTTTCGTCGTCGCTCATCGCAAATCCAAGTTGCCAATAGGTAGTATATCGCCATTTGCCATAAATCGCAGAACCGAGCAAAGCTATATCGTCTATTTCGCCTATCACCTTTGCAAGCTCTGTATGGCTATCCATTGCAAACGGAAAAACCTCGCAAAGAGAATCGCCAAAATCCATTTCAAAGCCCAAATTTTCCGCTTCCTCTCCCCAATGATAAAAATTCTTGTTCTTGCTGTCGATTTGCTTGAGAGCACACAGTGCAAACGAATGAACACGAGTTTTTATAATCTTAGGCTTTTTATCGTGAACAAGACCAAAATACTTTTTCGCATTCTCATTCCATCGCCCTCTTCTCATCATCACGGCGACAAGACATTCTATGAGTTTTTTCGCTACATTCTTCGGCACTAATGTTCCAGAATGTCCTGAATGCCAATCAATTTCGGGAAACTCTTCTTCAAAATTGAGAGCTAACAGCCCTATTTCGTCCATTAAATTGAACGCATCTAATATATTCATATCAGCATAGTGGATTTTCTCGCCATTATTCCTCCAGCTTTCCGCTTCATACGGAGGGGAAGAGAACTTTCCGACCATTGCAATTCCGTCGCAATCCGTTCCCACTTGCAGCAAAATAAAAATGTCGCCCGCCTTGAGTTTTTCCCATTCAAAAATGCTCCAATTAAAAAACGACGGATACTCGCCCCTATCGATATGCGAAATTATCTCTAAATGCCTATCGATTTTGTAAGAAGAGTGCGCAGGATTCCATCTCAAAATATATGTATTCATATCACTTTCGCCTTTTTTCTTTTGTTCTTTCGCTATTATATTGTACGAAAGGTTTTGAGATTTTTCAAGTTAGAACATATCAATTTAGCACATTCATTTTCCTAGTTATGTTTTTTGATTTACATAGCTAGGAATTTTCGTTAACATAGCTATGTTTAAATAAATTCCTAGCTATGTAAATGAAATTTACAAGGTACGTGTAAACGAAATTTACAAGGTACGTGTAAACGAAATTTACAAGGTACGTTGTAAATGAAATTTACGGTATTTTTTCACAGAAAACAAAAGGCTCTCAAAACTTGTAAAGTGATAAGGATATGCTGAATTTTTTACAAAAAATGCTCTTTAGGTGTGGACGGCATAAAAAATGCTCTATATACTATAAGGTATGGGTAGACAAGAAAACATAGCCATTTTTGATGACACAATGGCTCTTTGCACTTCTGAAGATGAGTTGAGGCAAAGTATTTCAAAATCAACAGCTAATCAGCTTCTCATTCTCGAAAATGATAATCTGCCGAAGCTAAAGGCAAATTACAAAGATAATGCAGATATTATCGTTTCTGAAAAACGCACGTTCGAGGCAGCAGAATCGTACGCACTTGCAGGCAAAAAGGTGTGTGTATTGAACTTTGCTTCTGCAACAAATCCTGGCGGCGGCGTGCTGAACGGGGCGGGAGCGCAAGAAGAATGCCTTTGCCGTTGCTCTACACTTTATTTTGCTCTGACAAAGCGAAATCTATACACAGATTTCTATCTTCCGCACCGAAGAGCGCAAAATAATCTGCATAACAATGACATCATTTACACCCCCGATGTTACTGTTTTTAAAACCGATACTCTTGAGCCAAAGATTATGGACAAAAAGGATTGGTACAATGTAAATGTGATAACCTGCGCCGCGCCTAATTTGCGTTTCATTCCGAAAGACAAAATCAACAATGAAGAGATTTACACCATACAGCTTGAACGATTTAGCAGAATTCTCTCGGTAGCAGCCTCTCAAGGCAATGAAGTCGTTATCTTAGGCGCATTCGGTTGCGGAGCGTTTATGAACCCGCTTGCAGCAGTAGCAGAGGCGGCGAAAAATTCTGTGAGAGAGTTTTTTAAGTACTTTGAAACAATCGAGTTCGCTATTTATTGCCGCGATGACGACAAATCAAACTACACCACTTTCCGAGATACGCTGAAACAGCTTTAAGTCGTGCAATCAGTTAAAAAAGCAGCAAACTCTGAAGAGGGAAGCGGCTTAGAAAAATAGTAGCCTTGTATGTATCGACTGCCAGCAGAGCATACAAAGTCAAATTGTTCTTGCGTTTCCACTCCTTCAGAAACGACTTCGCTGTTCATCGTCGTAATCATCGCGGAGAGCGTTGCATACACGGTTCGTAATTGCGCACTTCCCGAAAGCTGTTGCGTCATCGTTTTGTCAAACTTTATAAAGCTGAAATGCGAGGTAATCATTCTCTCTAAATTGCCGTATCCCGTACCAAAATCGTCAAGAGCAAGTTTATAGCCGTAGTAAGTAAGCAAATTGAGATTGTGAGAGAATATCGCAGGCGCATTATTTGCCGATGTTTCAGTTACTTCAAAGCAAAGATATTTGCTCTTTATACCGTATTTCGTTGTAATGCGGCGGATTGTTTCGATAAGGTTTGTCTGCAAGCATTGCACCATAGAAAGATTCAGCTCAATGTAGTGCAATCCTAACTCTTCCATATCGTGCGTTTGAATAAATTTACACACCTCTTCAATCACAAACTCACCAATTTGCAAAATAGAGCCGTTCACCTCTGCAATTCGTATAAATTCATCAGGAGAAATAAAGCCTAAAATGCTATCTTTTAAGCGAATAAGGGCTTCGGCAGAAACAAATTTCTTTTCTTTTACATCGTAAATCGGCTGATAGTATATTTCAAGGTTTCCGTCTTTTAATCCGTCGTCAATCGCTCTCATCACTTGCTGAATACGAAGCGCGTCAGAGATTTTTAGATTGTCTTTGCTCACGATACCAAGCGCAACGCCGTTCATCTTCTGGAAATAATGAATATACGCTAAAAGAGCTTCCATATCGCGAAAATCATCGGGAAAAGAAACAGAGGTGATGTAATATTCAAATGCGATTTCGACATTATTTCTGAAAATCGGAAGCTTTAAGCCTTCGTAAATATCTTCTATTATGTCCTTGATGTCTTCATCGATTTTCTGTTTGCACAACAACACAAAAGCATCATTGCTTATTTGAAACACCCTGCCCGTATCGACAAAAGTCAGCAAAAATCGCTCTATTTCACGAATAACGCTTTCTGTAATCTGTATTCCGTAATTGGACGATACCAGCTCATAATCGTTAATGCGGATTAAAACGGCGTGAAAAGGGTTATCGTTAAAAATCATCTTTGTGCAAATGCTATCAAAATGCTCTTTGCTCGCCATTTTGTTCAATGGATTAACAACCATTGCATAGCGTTCGATATTAAGCACCATCAGCAAAATGCAAATCGAAATCGAAAAGCAGATAAGAAGCATATTTGGGAAGAAAAGCTGCAGCGTTTCCACAGCGACATTGAAAAAGCCTATTATGCCGATGATAACGCGGTATGCTTTTGGAACAATTTGTTTATGGCGGCTTGCATAGATGAACACCCAGCCATAATAAATATAGCTCATTATATAAACGATAGACCGCATTTTTTTTGGCTGAAAATCGCCATCGTTATAATAAAACACCCACGAAAACAGAGGATTTGACAGCACAACGATGATTATAAAGATAATCGGGATAAGAAATACAATCTTTTTCCAATGCGACACATCTCTTCTCATCTCCATTAGAGCCACTGTATACGCCAAAAAATAAAACGCAGTTGCGCCGACAAATAAATAATATCCGTCAAGGATAATTTCTGTAATGAGGCGTTGAAAATGCAATTCAATAGCAAAGACGCTTGCAATATCGAAAACTGTTGTCAGCACAGCAGAAGAATACAAACGCAAAAACAGATGATGTTGGGAAGTGTTTACATGGCGTTTACGAAAATAATTCAAGATTACAAGCAAAAAGATGATAAGGGAAGCAATATCAAAATCAATGTTATAGAACGTCATTTGTCTTTTACTGTAGCAAAAACTAGAAAGAATAAAAAAACCTGACACTAAAATAAGTATCAGGTTTCACGATTTGAGCGATACAGGGATCGAACCTGCGACCCGCAGATTAAGAGTCTGCTGCTCTACCAGCTGAGCTAATCGCCCTTGTGATTAAGACTATATCACAGGATAGCGTTTTTAGTCAATCCCCCACATCAATAAATTTCGCAAGTTTTTCTTCTTTTTTCATTTTTATTTACTTGCCTTCATAAGAAGTAAATAAGTGTATCACCGTTTCAATAAAATGTTTTGTTTGCGGAGAAAGAGAAAGAAGCTCGTCTTCTATATTTTTCTTAGAAGATACAGATTTTTTATTAGCATTTTCGCCAGTTACAAGGTATTCCACAGTTACATTCAATGCTTTAGCAAGCCTTACTGCAACATCAGCAGGAGGCATAGATTCTTGCGTTCCAAGATACATATCGAGAGCTCTAGGCTTAATATTAGCACTATACGCTAACTCTTTTCGTGTTAATCCAGAATATTCTATTTCCTCTTTTAATCGTTCTGCAAATGTCGTCATATTGTTTAGATTAGCGTATTTACGATATTAAGATATTGACAACATCGTAAATACGATGATATTATTATTTTCAATAGCGTAATTACGCTGTACTTTATTATGTTTTTGATTTATCAGTTTTTTCGATTTATTGGAATAAGCGGTATTGGTTGGATTATAGATTTTTCTTTGCTATGCATCCTGCATATCGTAATTACGAATATCATTATTTGCAATTTTGCAAGCTCTCTATGTGCAACAATATTCGTTTTTACATTTAATACAAGAAATAATTTCGTTCAAAAGGAAAATGGATTAAGCTTAAAAATAAAATTTGCATTGTATGTTATATATCAACTTGTATTTATCACAACAATGTCAATTCTACTAAAGAGCATTAGTGCTTTTATTTTTGAGCTTTTAAGTGCTGTTGGATTAAACGGTTTTACAACTCTAGTTTCAAAAATCGTTATTACGCCAATAACAATGATTCTAAATTTTGTCATAATGAAGCTTTTGATTGAGAGGTTTTAATATGTATAAATGCCAAGATAAAATATTGCTTTTTATTCCAATGTATAATTGCGAAAAGCAGATTGTGCGCGTTTTAGAGCAACTAAAAGGAGAAATTTCTTCTTATATTTCAGAAGCTATAATTGTGAACAATCGCAGTTCTGACAACACAGAAGAAGCCGCTATTAACAAGCTCAAATCAATGAAGCTACCGTTTATTGCAAAAGTATTACGCAATAATGAAAACTATGGTCTTGGAGGTTCTCATAAAGTTGCATTCGAGTATGCGATAAAAAATAATTTTGAATACATAATTGTCTTACATGGTGACGACCAAGGCAATATTCTAAATCTTTTGCCTTATCTGAAAAACAAAGAATACAAAAATTTCGATTGTTTTCTCGGTGCAAGATTTATGAAAGGCTCAAAATTAGAGGGATATTCAGCTTTTCGCACATTCGGAAATCGTGTTTACGATATTTTATTTTCGATTGGAACAAGAAAAGCAATTTATGATTTAGGCTCTGGTCTAAATATGTATCGAATTGAAGCACTAAAATCACGCTTTTGGGAAAAATACAAAGATAACTTAATGTTCAATTATTGTATGATTTTGGGTAGCTCCTATTACAATCTAAAAACTCATTTTTTTCCAATTATTTGGAGAGAAGACGACCAAGTTTCTAATGTGAAAATGCTGAACCAAGCCGTTACAGTCTTAAAAATGCTCTTTTCGTATGTTACAAGCAAGAAGAGTTTTGTTTGTGCAGAACTTCGCGACAAAATAATACTTGAGTATTCTGCACAAACTATTTTTCAGAGTACCACCATATGAAAAAATTTGATTTCGCCATAAACAGTATTTTTTTCGTTCTCAGTTTTTTCTTTTTCATACGATTGTTTTCTTACAGCAATATCAAATATGCACTCTATTTTGTTCCGTCTGCTATTGTTGTGTATTTTCTAAAGGCTTTTAGATTGCGGCTTTTGTTGGCTGGTGAAAAAATTGTTCTAAACAAATATATACAAGTATTTTGCAAAACCACCATTGCAAGCGTACTTCTTCCGTTTAAAATCGGAGAGATATTTAAGATTTACAGTTTTGCTAGACTCACAAAAAACGCTACAAAAGGCACTACTATTATCTTACTCGATAGATTTGTAGACACCGCAGCACTTTTATGTATATTTGCAGTCCTCAATTTATTTGAAAATACTGAAAACTTTGTTTTTTATTTGCTTTTTAGTATTGAAGTACTTCTTTTCTTATTGTATCTCCTTATTTCTGGAATGTTGCTCTATTGGAAAGAATATCTTTTGAGCGCGGACGCAACAAAACAGCACTACTACGAGTTAAAAATCGTTTTTGCATTAAGTTTTGTTTACGAAGAAATACAAAAACTCATAAAAGGAAAATTCTTCGTGATTCTTTCTATTTCATTTTTAGCATGGATTGCAGAAATAAGCGCACTTATCGTATCTTTACGTGTTTTCAATAAAACAATACCGAGTATTTTTGCGCAATATCTCTCTTCAATTCTCACAGGAGATGTCGTTTTACAACAGAAAGTATTCGAAATCGTGAGCGTAGTGCTTTTGGTCATAATGTATTTCGTTGGAGGAAAGAGAAAATGAAAGAAAGAATCCTAATTGTGTATGATGATACAAGCAAAAAAAACGATATTATTCGCGATGTTATCGGCACTAAAGGCTTTGGCGAAGTTATCGTAAAGAAAAAGCGTCTTGATTCTTATTTCAAAGCATCTATCGAAAAATATTTTTCCGATTTTGAATGGAAAACCATTTCTTCAATATATGAATTCAAAGAACTTGCCGCGCAAATGGAGCAACAAAAATCTTCTCACACAAAAATACTGCATTGCTTTTCAAATTTCATCATATCAGATGCAGAAAAAGCCTCGTTTTCATTCAAAAAGATAGAGTTTATTGAAAAACCATATGCGATAAAGTCAAACGAAAAAATTGTTGCAGTGATGTTTGACAGCGTAAAATCATATTCTGATTTTCTTTCGCTTATACATACGAGCATAATGGACAGTGCGAAGAATATTGAAGATACATTTTGCGCAGAAGGCTTTATAGACATAAGTGTTACTCGCAATTTTATTCAGTGTATTGCAGGAAACTTCGATGCACGATTCTTCAACTCACTTTCTGGCGACGAATACTCGATTATCAAAAGCTCAACAAACAAAAAAAAGATACGTTCAGAGTATCAGTTTTATCATCTTTTGCCAGAAGATATGAAATCGTATTTTGTAATGCCGTTTAACTATCAAGAAGACGAAAATAAAGCAAGCTACACAATGGAGCGGCTTCATACCACTGACCTTGCAATAAAATGGGTTCACGGTTCTATCGACAGTGCAGAATTTAGTTCGATTTTAGACAAATATTTCCACTTTTTCGATTGCCGACACATAAAAGAAGTCAGCAAAGAGGAGTATAAAAAGATTTCTGATGCACTTTATGTGGAAAAAGTAAAAGAAAGAATAGATATGCTGCAAAAAATGAAAGAAGCGGAGAAGATTTTAGCCTTTATGAATGCTAGTTGTAGCATAAAAGATATGAATTCGCTTTTTGAGAAGTATCTTTTGCTCAAAAATAAAGTCGAAATGCGTACAAAATACAAGTATGTCAGCGTGATTGGACACGGCGACCCTTGTTTTGCAAATGTTTTGTATAACAGAGCAACCGAATTGCTGAAATTCATCGACCCAAAAGGCGCACTCACAGAAAAAGACCTGTGGACAAATCCATATTACGACATTGCAAAGCTATCTCATTCGATTTGCGGACTTTATGACTTTTTCAACAATGGCTTATTCGATATTTTTCTTGATGAAACATTTTCGCTACGGCTTCATATCGATTTTGACAACTCGAAATACAAAAAGATTTTCTATCAAAAGCTATGTGAACACGGTTTTGATATTTTGAGCGTGAGAATATATGAAGCGTCATTATTTATTTCAATGTTGCCGCTTCACATCGACAATACACACAAAGTTTTTGGTTTTATTTTAAATTCAATTCGGATTTTGGAGGAAATTGAAAATGAACTCAGCAAGTAACGACGAATTCAAGGATTATTCCTTTGTTTTCGACATCGATGGAACACTTTGCCCAATCAAACGCAAAGAGGAAAGGTATGAAGACCTTGTTCCGTTTTCAAAAATGATTGAAAAATTACGCTTTTACAAGAACCACGGTGCAAAAATCGTTCTGTACACGTCGAGAAATATGAATTCTTACGGCGGAAATATCGGCTTAATCAACAAAAACACCGCAAAAATACTGCTTGATTGGCTTGAAAAATGGCAAATTCCTTATGATGAGATTGTTTACGGCAAAATTTGGCCAGGACACAAAGGGTTTTATATCGATGACAGGACTGTTCGCCCTGATGAGTTCTTAAATATGAACGTCGAAGAGTTAGACGAACTTTGTAAAAACTCGCAATGCAAAAGGAGCGAATAGAAATGATAGAAATCGCTATTACAATGGGCGGCTTAGGCTCTCGGTTTCGCAATGCAGGATACAAAGTGCCAAAGTTTATGATTGATGTCAGGGGGAAAACTCTTTTTGAATGGTCGTTATTGTCGCTTGATAATCTAAAAGGCTCTGCACAATTTACATTCATTGCACTGAAAGACGAAAATGCAGGTGTTGAAGCCTTCATAACAGAAAAATGCAATCGCATCGGCATAAAATCGCCTCGAATTATCCTTATCGAGCAGCTTACCGACGGACAAGCAACCACAGCTCTTCTTGCTTCTAAGCTGTGGAAAAAAGAAAGACCTCTATTGATTTACAACATTGACACTTATATTGAAAAAGATGCCTTAAAGACTTCTGATTTTTGTGCAGATGGCTTTATTCCTTGTTTCAATGCAAGCGGAACACATTGGAGCTTCGTAAAACTTGACGAAAACGGCTTTGCAGAGGAAGTAAAAGAGAAAGAAAGGATAAGCGACAACTGCACTATAGGCGCATATTACTTTGCCTCGTGTGAATTATACGAAAAACTCTACAAAGAGTATTACAATGACAGCAAAAATCTCACGAACGGCGAAAAATACGTTGCACCGTTGTATAATCAGCTCATAATGCAAGGCGGAAAAGTGAAAATTTGTCTTATTCCTGCTGAAAAAGTACACGTTTTAGGTACTCCTGAAGAACTGAAGGCGTTTGGAGAGGAAAATGATAAATAAAAAGTCTTTTATTGCGGCTTTCGCGATTGCATTTTGCACTTTTTTGTTACAACAGTATTTCAATTCGACAAGCTGTTTTTTGAATATTCAAGCGACTTTATGCACTATGGCGAAAAGAACACATATTCTATTTTTTATTATCTCGGAATAAAAATTCTGTTCTTTGTCTTTCTATCTCTTGCATACAGCTTTCTGTTTTGGGTGTACGATGAGTATAAACGCGGAAACAAGACCATACAACGCGGCGTATATGTTTTTTTATTCTATTTATTCATTGCATTTTTTCACATATTGATTCTTTTTCCTGGCACTTGGGCATGGGACGACATAGGAACTGTTAATACAATAAAACATTACGGCATAGACGCATGGCAACATATCTTTTCAAGTCTATTGCAAACCATTTTTCTGCAATTTATCCCGTGTGCAGGCGGAATAATAATAATTCAGAACATTATTATTTCTATTCTTGTTGCATATTCAGTTACAATACTAGAAAAAACGTTTTTGAGCGGACACATTATAAAAAATCGCCTCATCGACACATTTATCAAATGTTTACCGTTTCTTTTTCCAGGAGTTTTAACATATCAATTCTCTGGCTACAGAATGGGTCTGTATGTTTACATCGAACTTTCTCTCATTTCTATGCAAATTGTGTCGTTCAAGTCGAAAAAAGAATGGAAAGTCGGCGATATTATCTTTTATGGTACACTTTCCGTCCTCGTTGCCCAATGGCGAACAGAAGCGATGTTTTTTATGCCGATTTCGTGCATTTTATTGCTTATGCAAAAGAATTGTTGCAAGCCTCTTAAAATATTCGGCACATTATTCATCGTTTTGGGCTTTCTCACCACCGATTTTATGCAAAAAACCGTCTTAAAGATGATGAATAAAAACCAAAATTATAACGTTATCTCCACAATGACACCTGCTGTTGAACTAATTCGCAATGCAACCGAAAAAGACAGCGCATATATCAGCGAAATGGAGAAAGTTTTGAACATAAACGCCGTATACGAGTACCCAACTCAAAGCGGAACTGCTCTTTATTGGAACGAAGACGCTCACGCCGTCAAAGAAACATATACAAAAGCAGATTACAAGGCATACATAAAAGCATTTTTTGCAATGTCGCTAAAACACCCCGACATTGTTATAAAAGAACGCTTTTCTATGTTTTGGAACACATCTGCATTCGGCGGAAAAACGAATATTACAAACATAAACAGCGAAACAAACTCGCACACAGCATTTAATTATATGCACAGCGACGCTGAAATGGTGCAAAAATTCGCAGCCTATCCGCACAATCAGCCTGTATTCCCAGCATTGCGAAATGCGCTATTGACTTTGTGGACAAACGGCGCGACATATCGAATTATTTTCAATCCTGTCATTCCAATGTGCTTTTTATGTGCTGCATTTCTTTTTTGCGCGGTCAAAAAGAAGTGGTATTATCTTGTTTTGCTGTCGGCATTGCTAATCAGAACGGTTTTAGCCTTTCTAACAGCACCAAGTCCGTGGTTTATGTATTATCTCGGTGAATATTTGCTCGGTTGGACGCTTGCAATTTACTACATCATACCAAAAATACACATTACGCGCTAACATTCGCTAAAAACAAAAGAGAGATTGCACTATTCTTTGTGTAATCTCTCTTTTTTTAGTTTTTATTTACTCCGTCTTGAAGATTTCTATCGCAGAAACAAGATTTTGCGCGTTTTCGTTGAGGTTCTGCGACATCGCCGCAAGCTCTTCCGCCGCTGACGCGTTCTGTTGCACAACTCCATCGAGTTGGATTATCGCTTGGCTGACCTGCGACGCTCCCGAATCTTGTTCTCGGCACGCCACGGCAATATCTTCGATAAGTTCCGCCGTCTTTTTCACTCCAGGGACGACAATTCCAATCTTTTTTCCTGCATCTTCGGTTGCTTTCAAAGTCGTTTCGCTCAATTCCACGATTTCCCCTGCTGCCGCTTGGCTTCGTTCAGCAAGTTTTCTTATTTCGCTCGCAACAACCGCAAATCCCTTGCCCGCCTCGCCTGCTCTCGCCGCTTCAATCGCCGCATTCAAGGCTAACAGATTTGTTTGACTTGCAATCTCGCCGATAACTCCGATTTTTTCAACGATGGTCTGCACTGCCTCGACCGCCGCATCAACCGCTTTTCCGCCAGCTTCGCCCTCGCCTGATGTGCTTTCGGCAATATCGCCCGTTTTTCTCGCATTCTCGGCATTCTGTCTGATGTTGCTCGCCATTTCTTCCATTGTTGCGCTCATCTCTTCGGTAGAAGCTGCCTGAGAGCTTGCACCAGTGGAAATCGATTCGCTTGCAGAACTGATTTGCGCGCTCCCAAGCTTGACATCTTCGGCAATATTCTTGCATTTTTGTATCGTGCGCTGCAACAATGCGATAAAATCATTCACGCCCATCGCCAATCTGCCGAACTCATCGTTTCCCGACACAGGAAGTCTGTACGTTAAGTCCGCATCGCCAGAAGAAAGGTTCTCCACTGCCTTTTCGACGCTGTTCAAAGGACTCATCATCAGCTTTGCGATGAGCAAAACGATGAGCGCAATGATAGCGACCGTGCTTATCACGATGACAAAGAGCATAGAACGCAATATAGCATTCGACAAAAGGTCTACAATCGCGAGCGGTTTGCCAATATAAAGCGTCGTTACCACATCGCCCATTCCGTCAAACAGCGGAAAATAATACGCAATCGAATTTATCCCGTTCAATTTGGTAACAAGGCTTTTTGAATTGCCCCTCAGCACATCGTCAATTATATCTTTATCCGTGATTTCAGTATCTTTCATCATTGCAAGGCTCGTTACGACTCGTTTTGTGCCGCCGAAAATCGTAATATCAGAATTTGTAATGTCCGCGAGGTGCTCAACGAACGTATCTGTCGAAAGATTTTCTTTTGCCATCACCGCGCCCGCAATATTTCCCTCAGAATCCATTATCGGAGCGATTGCGACCGCATACACATTCCCATTTTGATACACAAGGTCAGAATACACGTCGCCTTGAAACGCAATTTCCACAAAGCGCGGATTATCCAGCACACCGAACTCAGTTGAAGAAATTTGCGCTCCTGTGTCGTCCATAAAGACCATATAATCCAGCCCCGCCTCTTCAATGAAGCGATGACAAAACGAATCCATCAGCGTTACGCCCGCCATGCCGTTGACAAGCGCGTCTTCGGTGAGCATTTTGAGGTTTCTGACCTCGCTTTCCACCCAATCGCGCTCAACTCCGAACTCATCGCCGAACGACACCGACTGCGCCTGCACATCTCGGAAAAAATACTCCGATAACTGCGAGTTAATGTTGCGATTTACGACAATCAAGATAATCACCGAATACAAAACAATCGAGATTGCAAGAAATGCGATGATAAGTTTCACTACAGATTTTCTCTTTTCTTTATTTGCGCCGAACACTTTAGATAAAATATTCATCATTCAGACCTCTCTACTAAAATTATACAATCGTATCGGCAAATTTTCCACTTTTTTCTTTTAAAATATCACAAAACACACAAACACTTTTTCTCAAGCGCTCCATAAATAAAAGAGCGACCCTCTTTTTCAGAAAGCCGCTCTTTATATTATCTACAAATCACACCTAGTGTGTTTTATTTTGTTGCAAGAATTGCAATTCCAGGGAGTGTTTTGCCTTCGAGGAACTCAAGCGAAGCTCCGCCGCCAGTAGAAACGTGGCTCATCTTGCTTGCAAGGTTAAACTTGTTCACAGCCGCCACGCTATCGCCGCCACCGACAACAGTCATCGCGCCTCTTCCCGTCGCATCAGCCACGAGCTGCGCAACAGTTGCCGTTCCCTTTGCGAATGCGTCGAACTCAAACACTCCAACAGGTCCGTTCCACACAACGCTCTTTGCAGTAGAAAGAACTTCTGTGTAAGCCTTTATTGTCTTTGGTCCAACGTCCATAGCCATAAGGTTATCTGGAATATCTACGCCGTCAACAGCAACAG
>CALDID010000326.1 GCA_937901865.1 uncultured Treponema sp. | reverse complement strand
AGTTGGTTAGAGTACAAGCATGACACGCTTGGGGTCACTAGTTCGACTCTAGTATCGCGCACTGATATGCGGTATTTTTTTATTCAAATCAACTATGCTCATTATAATTTGATTTGATAGATGTACGATGTATAGACAGTTTATGTTCGCTTAACAAGAGAAAAGAATTCTTCCCTTGTTATTTTGTGAAAGATAGGGCGACCGTGTGGACAATGAGGGTCTTCTAATAAAAGAGCATTTCTTGCAATTTCGCGCGCTTTATCCATACTTACAATATCTCCGTCCATAACGGCGGCTCTGCAAGCTGTACTTGCGGCAACATTATACAGTATTTGCGCAGGTTCTATCCGCTTTTTTATAATATCTTCATAAAATGTCTTTTCATTGCCTCTGTAGCGAAACGGTACGGTTAGTATTTTCCATACTCCGTTTGTATCATATTCGATTTCAAATCCTGCTTCTGCTAGATTGTCTTTTACGCTCTGTAAATATTCGTCTTCATCGTTTGATTGCGTTTGCAGGGTAAGTGGTACTAAAAGAGGCTGCTTCTGTCCTGCATTTTCCATAATTGCATTAAACAAAATTCGTTCGTGAGCGGCGTGCTGGTCGATGATGTAAAGTGTATTGTTCTTTTCAGCGAGTAAAAAAGTGCCAAGTGTTGCGCCAATATACCTAAAACTATCTTCTATAATGCGCGGCTCGCTTTCTCTCTCTTCTTCATCTACTGCAACGCTTTTTACTAAACGAGATATATCAGAGCTTCTTTGTGTGTATGAAGTTTTAGGATACAGCCGATTTGTCCCGACATCTTTTATTGAGTGCATAGAGCTGTGAGAGCGAAGAGCGGAAAGGGAGTTGTTTCTAAATATTTTCTCTTTTTCCTCTTTTATTCCCTCTGGCAACAGGGGCATTGTTTTTTCTATTTCAACAATCTCGTTCAATGTGTATTGCTTAAAAAACGCGCGTACCGTTGAACTTATGCCGTGATGAAGCGTAGAGGAATCTTTGAACTTTACTTCTCGTTTTGCAGGGTGAATATTAAAGTCTATCAGATTTGGATTCATTTCGACAAAAAGCGATGCGACAGGATGCGTGCCGTTTGGAAAAAATCCTTGACAGCCGAACTCTATTGCTTGCACAAGGGAGTATTCTTGTATTCTGTGCCCATTTACATAAATATAGATGTCTTTTTTGCTTTGCCGATTAACATCGGGGCTTCCGATGACCAACGTGAAAGACCAATTCTTTTTGCCAGCCGTTTCTGCGCTCTCTTCTGCTTTTAGTTCGTGGAAGAGTTCTAGCGGTTCTGAAAAAGAATAGGCGTTTACAAATCGTTGTGAGAGTGTTTGATTTTTTGGGAGAAAGAAAATGTCTTTGCCGTCGATTTTAAGGCGAAAAGAAATATCTGGTCGGGGAAGGGCTTTTTCAAGAAACATCTGCTTGCACGCACTTGCCTCTGTTGCGGGGCGTTTCAAAAATACTCTTCTAGCGGGAAAGTTTTCAAAAATACCTTGTGCAGATATGATTGTGCCGTTTACAGCGGAACAGGGAGTGAGAATGTGGTCTTCGGTGATAGAGGCTTTCATATTCCATTGTCCGCTTGTGATAGAAAGACGGCAAACGGCTGCAATAGAAGCTAGTGCCTCGCCTCGAAAACCGAGTGTCGTTAAGTTTAGTAAATCGGTATCGCTTTGTATTTTGCTTGTCGCGTGAGGCCGAGCGCACACCTGCAAATCATCTTTTGTCAGTCCGCATCCGTCGTCAACAACTCGTATGCTCTCTATGCCGCCGCTTTTTAGCTCTACGCTGATATTCTTTGCGCCGCTGTCTACGCTGTTATCCAAAAGCTCTCTGATTATGGAAGCAGGTCTGTCAATAACTTCCCCTGCAGCAATCTTTCTTGCAACCTCTGCACTCAAAATCTTGACAGGTCTGTTTTCCATTCTTTCCACTCCCTCTCCCGTATTCCTTTCGATTTTTCTCTTTACACTCTTTTAGCTGTTCAATTCAGGTGCGTTGAACATCTCGAACTCAAGCGAAGATTTATCATAAATGATATTGCTGTCATCAATCTCTTCGCTCTTTGCTTTCTTTGCGCTTCTCTTTTTTTGCGGCTTTGCTGCGCTTTCTGTGTCAGAAGAACTGTCTGCGTTATTGATAGCTTCGTCAAGCGCGGCAGAAGAAGTCATCAGAATCTGCACTTTTCCCTCGATTTCCTCGATTTCCTTTTCCATTCCCTTAGCCAGCTTTATTCCCTCTTCAAAGGTGCTTAAAGCCTTTTCAAGCGTTATCTCTGGGTTCTTGATTGTCGATGTAAGCTCTTCTAGCTTTTGCAATTTCTCTTCAAATGTCATATTAAACTCCTGTTACTGTAGCATTGATAATTCCGTCTGATGAAGTAATCTCGATTGCACTGTTTACCGCGGTATCTTTTGCGCTTCTTATGATTTTGCCCGTCTGCTTGTCTTTTACCACGCTGTACCCGCGAGAAAGAATATTTGTCGGGCTGTAGCTGTCTAAGATTTGCTCTTGCTCTTTGACGACTTGCTTTGCATTTTCTATGCGCGTTTGCATCGTAAGTAAAAAATCCTTTTTCGCACTGTCAAGGCGAGCTAAAAGCGGCTGCTCAATCGCTCTAAACTGCAATTCCATGTGTTCTTTATTGAAAGATTCTATCAACATTCTTGCTCTATCGCTCATCGCTTTCATAGACCGATACAGCTCCTCTTTGGAAGTGCGAATAGAATCGGCGATTTCGCTCTTTATCGGAGTTACGAGCTCTGCGGCGGCTGACGGAGTCGGTGCTCTCATATCGGCGGCAAAATCTGAAATAGCCCAGTCGATTTCGTGCCCCACGGCTGAAACAATCGGAATCTGAGAAGCAGCAATCGCTCTGACCACTCCTTCGTCGCTAAACGGAAGCAAATCTTCAAGGCTTCCGCCGCCTCGCCCCACAATCAAGACATCGCACAGATTATACAGATTTGCAACTTTTATCTGCCTGATAATCGTCTGCGCCGCGTCTTCCCCTTGCACTGTCGCAGGCAGGATAACGACGTTTATTCCGCTGTTTCGCCTGTGCGTAATCTGCAAAATGTCGTGCAGTGCCGCGCCTGTAGAGCTAGTGATAACGCCGATTGTGCGCGGAAAGCGAGGGAGCGGCTTTTTTTTGTCGGAGTCAAAAAGACCCTCTGCGCTCAGCCGTCGCTTTCGCTCTTCAAGCATCAAAAGTATATCGCCCTCGCCTGAGGCTTGCATAGACGTGATGATAATCTGATAGTTTCCGCGCGCTTGATAGACAGACAGCGAGCCTTTGACTTTCACTTTCATTCCGTCTTTGGGGCGGAACGTAAGGGAGGCGGCTCTGCTTTTGAACATTACTGCACTAATTTGTGCGGCACTGTCTTTGAGCGTAAAATACAAATGTCCCGAAGTATTAGGCCGAAAGTTAGAAATCTCACCTTCGAGCGTGAGAGAGGGAAAAGAGCCCTCGATTAGTTCTTTTATAAGCGCAGTTAATTGGCTTACGGTAAATACGGTATCCCCAGATGTCATGTTCTTTATTCTAAACACTCAAAAATGGTTTGTAAAGGGGGAGAGGCTTTTCTCAAAATTCTTTTTCATTAGACCTGTTCGATAATTGTCATTATCGGGCTCGACCCGTTTTTTACGCAG
>CALDID010000325.1 GCA_937901865.1 uncultured Treponema sp. | reverse complement strand
GCAATATAGGCAAAAAGATTATCGGGTCGAGCCCGATAATGACAATTATCGAACAAGTCTAATATCCCTATAATGAAACTTTGTGTCATTGTCGCACTTGATACGACAATCTATAGCACAATGGTTTTGAAAAAGAGGCTGTGCCTCAGTAGAAAATCTATTGCACGGAGGTATGTGTATGGTAGTTGAAGGATATTACGATAACGGAACGGTGCGCCCAGTGAAGCCGCTCAATCTCAAGGAGAAGCAGAAAGTCTATATCGAGCTTCCCGCTGATTACGAAGAGGAGCTGAGCCATGAAGAAAAGATTGCGCGCCGCGATAGACAGCTTGAGGCGATACGAGGTCTGTTTAACCTGCTCGATGATGACGAAGTCGAGGAGTTTGACAAGGCAATGCAGAAGGGCTTGAAGTTCAAGGAAGTGGCGTTCTAATGAAATACTTTCTTGATACGAACATCGTTAGCTATCTTATGAAAAAGAACCCTGAGATAGAAAAGAAAATGGAAGCGTTGGCTTATGGCGACGATGCGGACTTCTGTATCTCTGGGGTAACGTATTATGAACTCAAGCGGGGGCTGATTGCGACGAATGCGACACGGAAAATACAAATCCTTGAGCAGCTTTTGTCGCGCTTCAAAGTGGTGATGATGGATTTTGCGATGTACGAAAAATCGGCGGAAATCTATGCGGCACTCAAGAGCAAAGGCGAAATCATCGAAGACGACGATATATTCATCGGCGCGACAGCTCTTTGCTCTTGTGCGACGCTCATCACGAACAACGGCAAGCATTTGAGCCGAATCGACGGGCTTTCTGTGCTGTCGTGGTAGAGCGGAAAAGAGATGAGAAAATGCTTGACAAGGTAGAAAGAAAGTATTAACGTAGAAACTAAGAGGTATAAACGATATGAATATCAATACATTAGTTAACGAATTGCCTGACTATGTAACAGGCGATTTACCGATTGTCCTTTATAAAAATGCTCTTCGCCGCGACGCTGAGGGCAAAGAAAGCTATTACGGCAAGGTCTTGACGCGCAAATCTTTAAGCCAGACCGACATCGCAAATGACCTCGTGGTAACGGGCAACAATCGCTCTTTAGCTGCGGCGGAAATCGTTACGATTTGGAACACGATTAACTCGGCTATCATCGACCGCGTTGCAAACGGCTGCACGGTGGACACGGGGCTTGGCACGTTTTACGCGAAAGTCGTCGGCTCTTTTGACAGCGCGAACGAGCAATTCAGCCGCGACAAGCACTCTATTGATATGGGCTTCCGCGCAAGCAAGAGAGTGCTGACCCTGTTCAATTCTCTCAAGGTGCTTATTTCTCTCGGACACACCGCGACCCCCGAAATCACCACCGTTACCGACCTCGAAAGCGGACGCACCGACACGCTCACTGTGGGCGGCTTCCTCAATATCGACGGCTCTAACTTGTCGGTTGCGGGCGAAGATGAGGCGGTCGGTCTGTACTTCAAGAACACGCTCGACAGCACGAAAGACGTTAAGCTCTCTGTGAAGAAGCTCGGCGTGAATACTCCGTCAAAGCTCGCCTGCGTTGTGCCGCCGCTCGAATCGGGGACGTATCAAATCAAGATTGTTACGCAGTATTCTAAGAGCAAAACGCTGCGCAAAAGCCCTATCGAAAGCACTCTTTCTGCTCCGCTCACGGTCGCCTAACAGCCGAGAGGGTGTTTTGTAAAAACAAAAGGCTTTTGATTTTCAATCCATAATACACAAGAAAAACCTCCGCAATGTTACGGGGGTTTTTCTATCGGCTTACGGCGATTCGCCGAAAGGGCGCAGAAGAAAGTGCGTAAGGCGCAGGAGAAACCGCCGTAACGCTGCGCGACTTCTTCCCCCGCCTTACGCATTCTCTCCCCCTAGCCTTAGGGTGAAACTCTCCCCCTAGCATTGCGCACTTTCTCCCCCTAGCATTAAGCACTATGCGAGAGCCTTGAAAGATTCCCGTGTCAAGCACGAGAATGACAAAGTGTCAAGCATGAGAATGACAAAGCGGCATACTTTTTTATAGCACTACCCTTTTTACAAAGCCGTCTATGACAGTTACAAAGCAGGCTGTGCCTGTGAGAAGCAGGCTGTGCCTGTTGACGAGAAGGAGGAAAAAAAGTATATTTATGCACAGAAGTTGCATATTTTTTATTGCAGGAGCTTGGTATGAAAAAGAATATATTTGCACGAAAAGCGATGCGCCTTTGTTTTGCGGCGTTGCTGGGCGCGGCGGCGATGAGTATGATGAGCTGCGGAGCGAAAAAAGCGCAGGTGGAAATCAATGCGATTGAAGATTTAGTCGGCAAGAAAGTCGGCGTGCAGGCTGGCACAACGGGCGAGTTGTATGTGTCGGAGGAAATGCAGGGCGTTACCGTCAAGTCGTTCAAGACGGGTGTCGAGGCGGCGTTAGACCTCAAGAACGGCGCGTGCGATGCGGTTGTGTTGGACGAACTTGTTGCGAAAGAAATCGTGAAGCGAAACAAGGATTTGAAGATTGTCAACGCCCCTTTTGCATCGGAAGAGTACGCGATTGCGGTGAGAAAGGGCGACGCGGAGCTTTTGAACAGCATCAACAAGACGATTGAAAAGATGAAGGCTGACGGCTCGTATGACGCGCTGACGGCGGCTTTTATGAGCGCGGACGGAAAAATCACGTTGCCTGCCGACATCGAAAGCGCGGGGGGCGAAGTCGTGAAGATGGGCACGAATGCGGCTTTTCCGCCGTTCGAGTATATCGAGGGTGTAAAGGTCGTCGGCTTTGATGTAACGATGGCTCAGTATATCGCGCGCGACTTGGGCAAAAAGCTCGAAGTGGTTGATATGAACTTTGACGCTCTTATCGCGGCACTTCAGGCTGGCTCAATCGATTTCATCGCGGCAGGTATGACGGCGACCGACGAGCGCAGAAAAAACGTCGATTTCTCTCAAGCATACTATTCTACAAGTCAAGTGATTATTGTTAGAAAGTGACCGCCTCAGGCGGATTTGTCAGGCACAGTTAGACCTCTCCCCCCGACCCCCTCTCCTAGAAGGCGAGGGGGAGGTCTGTAAGGAGAAATATGATAGAATCATTTTACGATACGATGATTGCAGGGGGGCGATGGGTTCTTATTCCGCGAGGACTGGGAACGACGCTCCTTATTTCGTTATGCGCGGTCGCGATAGGCTGCGTGTTGGGGTGCGTGTTTGCGCTGTTTAAGCTGTCGAAGTCGAAGATTTTGCGCGCAATTTCTACTATATATACGACGATTATCCGCGGCGTGCCGATGGCGACACAGCTGATGATTTTCTATTTCGTCATCTTTTCGCCTTTGGGAATGAGCAACGCGGTCGTCGTGGCGATAATCGCTTTCGGCATTAACTCTGGCGCGTATTGTACCGAGATTTTCCGCGCAGGCATTCAAGGCGTGGACAAGGGGCAAATGGAGGCTGGGCGGTCTCTTGGTTTGAACTGGGCGCAGACGATGGGGAAAATCATTATGCCGCAGGCGTTCCGCACGATTTTGCCGACGTTCACGAGCGAGTTCATCACGATGATTAAGGAAACATCGGTCGCGAGCTTTATCGCGGTGGTTGATTTGCAGAAGGCGTGCGACAATATCCGCAATTCTACTTATAATGCGTGGATTCCCCTGCTTTCGTGCGCGGCGATTTACTTGGCTCTGACATTGGGGCTGACGAAGTTGTTTGCAGTGGCAGAAAAAAGGATGGCGAAAAGTGATAGATAATTGCTTGACTGTGAAAGATTTGCACTTGAGTTTCGGCGCACTCGACATCTTAAAGGGCGTGAATTTATCGGTGAGCAAGGGCGAGAAAATCGTTATCATCGGACCGAGCGGCGCAGGCAAATCGACCTTTTTGCGCTGTCTGAATCGCCTTGAGGAAGCGAAGAGCGGGCACATCGTCTTTGACGGCGTGGACATTATGGACAAGAAAACCGACATCAACCGCGTAAGAAGCCGCATGGGAATGGTGTTTCAGCATTTCAATTTGTTTCCGCATTTGACGGTGTTGCAGAACATCACGCTTGCGCCCGTAACGCTGAAGCTGATGAATGAAGCGCAGGCAGAAGAAAAGGCGTATGCGCTGCTTGAGCGAATCGGGCTGAAAGACAAGGCGAAAAGCTACCCGAGCCAACTTTCTGGCGGACAGAAGCAGCGAATTGCGATAGTGCGCTCTTTGGCGATGAGCCCTGAAGTGCTGTTGTTTGACGAGCCGACAAGCGCGCTTGACCCCGAAATGGTGGGGGAAGTGTTGCAGCTGATGAAGGAAGTTGCCGAAGAGGGAATGACGATGATTGTCGTAACGCACGAGATGGGCTTTGCGCGCGAGGTGGCGACACGGGTGCTGTTTATGGACGGCGGCGTGATAGCCGAGGAGGGCGAGCCAGAAGCGATTTTTTCCAAGCCGAAAAGCCCCCGCCTGCAGCAATTCCTCGGCGCGATATTGTAGAGGTGCTGAAAAAGAGCTTTGACAGAGGAAGAAAGAGGATATAAAATAGCTGTATGGAATTCATAGAAACTCCGACTTTTATGAAACAGATTACGAGCCTAATGAGCGATGATACTTATAAGGATTTGCAGGCGGAACTTATTAGGAATCCTGAAAAAGGGAGTTTAATAGTCGGTGGCGGCGGAATAAGAAAAATTCGCTGGAGTTTGGACGATGGACGCGGAAAAAGTGGCGGTGTCAGAGTTATTTACTACTATAAAACTGCGCGTAATCAAATACTAATGCTGTTTGCTTATCCTAAGAATGTGGCGGATAATTTATCTGACAAGCAGACAAAGGCTTTAGGGGCTATTGCAAAGGAGTTTTACAATGAGCGATAAAGAGTATATGAGCGATGAGATGTTTGCGGAGCTGTTGCAGAGTATGAAAGAGGCGGTGGCGATAACGAACGGAAAAGCTCCTGCCGCAAGGCGTTTCTCGTATCCAGAGGCGAAAGACGAAATAAAAGCGGCTGACAAAAGCGAATATTCCTATAAGCCGAATACTCATCAGCGAAGCTATGCAATTATGTAGCGTTGAGAATGTGGCTATGCTACTGAGAAACTGTCCGTGCCGTTCAGTGTTCGTAGGTGCGGAGGATTGATTCGGCGGTCTTTATTCTTGATTGGCGCAAGTCCATCGATTGCTTTTCGATATATCGATGTGCTTGCGCTTCTGTCATTCGTAACACCTGCACAAGAGTGATTTTCGCGCGGTCGATGACTTTGATTTCTTCTAGCTGTTGCTGTAAATGCTTGTTCTGCTCTTCGATGTAGTGCAATCTGCGCCGTGATGCGTCGAGCAAGCGCGAGGCTTGATAGAAAAACTCCGCGCTTATCGGCTTTTGTAAGGTGAAAACCCCTGCGTTCTCGGTGGTCTTTTCTACTGAATAAAAATCTTTTTTTTCTACGATTAAAATAATAAGTGCTGTCGTGCTGCGGGCGGCGTGGAGAGCGAAATCTTTTCCCGATTCGTCGCTCAAGGCGGAGTCGATGATAATCAAGTCGAAAGAGCTCTCCTTGATATATCGCCTCGCCTCCTGCGCGCTTGCCGCTGAAACCACCCGTGAGAATACGGCGGATTCAAGCAGGCTAGAGATGATTTGCATCGTGCCTGACGTATTCGACACAATAAGCACGCTCTCCATACTGCGCCCCTGCTCTACACGCGCCCAAGCTCTGGCTCTTCGGCGCGCTCTTCGGTGTACGCTCTGATGATGTCTTCTGACAAAACGGAGTGAACGAACTTGCTCTTTCTGGCTAACTTTTGCGCTGCTTCTGCGGTGGCTGGCAATGAGCCATACGTCCACGCGGCTTCGGCTCGGAGGTCTTCTGCGGCTGGGATAATCGTTTCTTTGCCCTCGATGCCTGCAAGTCCCGACAGCAACAGCAATGCGAGTGCAAGATACGGGTTAGAGCTTGGGTCGGCAGAACGCACTTCAATGTAAGCCTCGTCGCCTTGAGTTGCAGGGATACGGATGAGCTGACCTCTCCTGTTCTGCCTTGACCAGCTGACGCTAAGAGGAGCGTCTTTGTGTCCGAGCCTGCCATAGCTGGACGGAAGCGGATTCAAGAACGTCGAGATTTCGCAAATGCGGTTGAGGATACCTGCGACGAACGAGCCTCCAGTTTCTGACAGCGTGCCGCCCTCGAAAATGCTCTTGCCGTCTTTTTTGATGAGCAAGCTGACATAAAAGCCGCTTCCCACTTCATCGCGGAGCGGATTGGGCAAGAATGAGGCGAAAAGGGAATTGTTCGCGGCAACGGTGCGCACAATCGTTTTGAAGGTGCTGAGGTTGTCGGCTGCCTTTACGCCCTGCCCCATGTGGAAATCGACTTCGTGCTGTCCAGGTCCTGTTTCGTGGCGGCTTTCCATCGGGTCTATGCCCATTTTGCTCAAGGTCTGACAGATTTCTTTGCGCACGTTTTCTCCTGCGTCAAGAGGAGCGAGGTCGCAATAGCTTGCTCGGTCGTGCGGCTCAAGCGTAGGATTGCCGTCTAGGTCGCGCTTGAAAAGATAGAATTGGCATTTTGTGCCGAACTCACACTCAAAGCCCGCTTTCTGCGCCTTTTCTACCGCCTGTGCAAGCAATGCGCGTGTGTCGCCGTCGAATATTGTGCCGTCGGGATAATGCACGCTGCAATAGAAAAGAATGACACTCCCGTTTTCTGACCGCCACGGCACAACGCACATCGTGTCTGCCTCTGGCACTACGAACAAATCGCTGTATTCCATATTCAAAAAGCCAGATAATGCGCTCGCGTCGAATGCAATGCCTGTCTTGAATGCGCGTGGCAACTCGGACGGCTGTATATTGATTGTGCGCATTGTGCCGAATATGTCGGTGAAAAACAGCTTTATAAACTGTACATCGTTGTCTTTGACGTACTTTAATACTTCTTCCTGTGTGTATTCCATTCAGTTCCCCCTGTGGCTTTCTGAGAAGCAACATGTAGCTCTAGCTTTCTGAGAAACAGGCTGTGCCTGTCATTCGACCGTTACGGATTTAGCGAGGTTTCTCGGCTTGTCTGGGTCGTTTCCGCGATAGATTGCGCAGTAGTACGCTAAAAGCTGGGCAGGGATAACTGCAAGAATCGGCGCGAAGGCATCTTCTACTTCTGGAATGGCGAGATATTCTGCGCTGTCGGCGAAGTAGCCTGTTTTGTCCTGCGTGATGACCATCGTTGTAGCTTTGCGGGATTTCACCTCGACGATGTTGCTTTTAATCTTGTCGAACAAGGCTCTTTGCGTTGCAACGGCGACGACGAGAGTTGACGGGTCAACAAGCGCAATAGGTCCGTGCTTGAGCTCGCCTGCTGCAAATGCTTCGCTGTGCATATAGCTTACTTCTTTGAGCTTGAGCGCACATTCCATACAAATCGCGTTGTCGAACTGGCGACCGATATAGAAGATTTTGTCTTTGTTGAACTGCTGTGAAGCGATTTTCTGTATAGCTTCTTGGCTGTTTAGTATCTCTTCGACTTTTGCAGGGATTGCGTCAAGCTCGGCGAGAGCCTTCTCGTATTCATCGCCGACGAGTAGCCCGCGGATATGTGCCGCTTTGAGAGCCAGAAGATACATACACATCACCTGCGCCGTGAATGCCTTGGTTGAGGCGACCGCGATTTCTGGCCCTGCCCATGTGTAGACCACGTCGTCCGCCTCGCGCGAAATTGTAGAGCCGACGCAGTTTGTAACCGCAATGATACGCGCGCCCTGTGCTTTGGCTAAGCGCATTGCGGCAAGGGTGTCCGCCGTTTCGCCAGACTGACTGATGACAATAAATGCGTCGGTGTTGAAGTTAATCGGGTTTCGGTAGCGGTATTCGCTCGCAACGTCCACTTCGACAGGAAGCCGCGCGAATTTCTCGAAAGCATACTTCGCCACCTGTCCTGCATAGCTCGCAGTGCCGCACGCCGTGATAACTACACGCGTGATATTGCGCCACATATCAGGGTTTGCCATTTCCTCAAAGTGAATGTCCACAGCCTTTCCGTTTGCATCTCGCACTAAGCGCGGTCGCATTGTGTCGGTTAAAGCCTTTGGCTGTTCGTGGATTTCTTTAAGCATAAAGTGCGCATAGCCGTCTTTCTCTGCCGCTCCTACGTCCCAATCGACGTGATACGGCTCGCGGATAATCTTTACACCGTCAGCATTGAAGAGGTCAACGTGGTCTGAGTAAAGAACGGCAAGCTCTTTCTGCTCAAGGAAGACGACCTCGCGAGTGTGTTCGATGAGTGCAGGCACATCAGAAGCAAGGAAGTTCTCGCCTTCTCCTAAGCCCACGACAAGCGGACAGTCTTTGCGTGCAACAACAATGCGGTCGGGGAAATTCTTGCAGATAACCGCCAAAGCATACGAGCCTTCGAGCTTCTCAAGCGCGAGCTTCACGGCTTGGAAGATGTCGAATGTCTGCTCATAGAAATAATTGGTCAAGTGCGCCACTACTTCCGTATCGGTTTGGCTGCGGAATACGATGCCCTGCGATTGCAACCAAGAGCGCAGTTTCGCGAAGTTCTCGATAATGCCGTTATGCACCACTGCGATAGAGCCCGATTCGTTTATATGCGGATGAGCGTTCGTGTCGTTTGGCTCGCCGTGTGTCGCCCAGCGTGTATGACCGATACCCATTGCTCCGTGCACTACGTCTTGAGCAATGCGCTTTTCTAGCTCTTTGAGCGCGCCTTTTGCCTTTCTGACCACGATATTCTCGCCGTCATATACCGCAATTCCTGCGCTGTCATATCCGCGATACTCCAGTTTTCTCAATGCTTCTACCAAAATAGGAGTTGCGTCTTTCGCTCCAATGTATCCTACTATTCCACACATAATTTCTTCTCCGTCATCAAATATAACAGTGTAACAGGAGTCATAAGCTCCCTGCACTGTTTATTATAATGTATATACTTTATTTTGTAAAACAGCCTATGCCTGTGGCTCTCATAAAACAGCCCTCGGCTTTTTTACAAGATTTCGCGCAATGCTAAAACAATCTCGGAGTCATACAGCTCTTTCTTTGCTTCAAGCTCCTCAATCGCCTTTTCTCTGTCTTTAATCTCGTGGTAGTTTCGCACTGAGATAATCGAAACAAAACTTTCGCAGACGTGGATAAGGCGAGCCACAAGCGGGATAGAATCGCCTGTAAGTCCGTACGGATAGCCTGAACCGTCCATATTTTCGTGGTGCTTGCTTGCCGCGTCAATAAAAATCTGCTTGTATTCTTTCGGCACAAAGCGCAAGAACTTCGCCGCTTTCTCGACGTGGCTTTTCATTTCGTCCCAGTCCGCGCCCGACAGGCTCTTTGAGATGAGCAAATCTGGCGACAAATCCAAAAAGCCTGCGTCGTACACCATCGCGGCGCAAAAGTATATAATCGCCTCTTCCTGCGGTACTCCGAGCTGGAAAGCGACTTTATAAACAAGCTCGCTTACGTTCTTTGAGTTGTTGCGGCGGCTTGTTATCATATCGATTTTACAACCGAGTTTTTCGCACTGCACGGCAAGTTCTCGCGGCGGAGGCAGGAGATTTTTTCCCATTGCATATACGTCGGTTACGCCTCCGAGTGTGTCTTTTCCTCCAGAATAAATCGTGCGACCGCTCAAAACTCCTCGCACTCTGCCGTAGCGTGATTGCTGTTGTTTGAGCGTGTGAATGCAAAGCAAAAGCACCGCAAACAAGAACGTCAAGAACAACACGACGACGACGCAAAGAGTGCCTAGAATAAACATACCCTGCTTGTTCTGCTTTTGCGTCTGATTGACGAAACGAGAAAGAGTACGCTCATAGAAAGGGTTTGCCGCTTGTCTGCCCGAATAGCTCACTTGCACGCCTTGACTTCCTGCGTGTTCGCGGACGATACCCATAATTAAATCGTTAATGCGACCGCTTTCCACCTGCGGATAATAAAACAGCTTTTCTTCTACATCTTCTAATGCGACGTATTCTCTGTCTTCTCTTATTTTCTCAAGGTAAGAAAAGTAAATCGGTTCTGCCAAAATCAGCACATTTACAGGGATAAAGTCGCGCGTGCTGTTTAGCTTTAATGCCTTGTTGATTTCATCATATGCCTCTTTGTATTGCCGCGATGTGTATTTGTCGTTCGCCTTGACAAGAATCTTTTCGGTCTGATTCTCTGCTGAACCCACCCACAGCACATTAACGAGAACGATACATAAAGAGATTAGTCGCTTTACTGATGTACACATATTATGCCCCCTCTGTCTTTTTATATTATCGACAAGCAAAGGCTGTTTTGTAGTAACTGGGGGCTTTGTAAGGACGAAAGGGTGTTTTAGAAAAAGAGCGGTTGAGTAAAATAGAGATTTCTAGTATTGTATTCTTTAATAGTAACACAAGCTATTTTCTGACAGAATGGCTTGTGGCAGAGAAAAAGCCAGTGGTCTTACAAAACAGGCTGTGGCTTTACAAAACAGCCTGTGGCTTTACAAAACAGCCTGTGGCTGCTGTGGAGGAACACAATGGATAAACTCAGAGTATTATTGGCAAAAGGGCGCATTTACGAAAGCGTATATGATTTACTCAAAGACTGCGGAATTTCGATTTATCTTCCCGACCGCACCTATTTCCCGATTACGAACCAAAAAGACCTCGCCTTTCAGGTGGTAAAGCCGCAGATTACGAGCTATTTGCTCTCGCAGGGCAAGGCAGACGTGGGCTTTTCGGGCAAAGATTGGGTGTACGAAAACGGCGTTGAGAACGAAGTTGAAGAGATTATGGATTTGGGCTTCGACGGCGTGCGCATTGTGGCGGCAATTCCCGATACGGTGGATTTCGATTCGCTCATCAAAGGCAAAGTAACGATTGCGACCGAGTATCAGACGCTTTCGCGCAAGTGGGTTGAAGACAAGAAGATTGACGGCACGATTTTTAGAACGTGGGGAACAAGCGAAGGCTTTGTGCAAGATACCGACACTTCTTTGGCGCAGATTCTTATCGACAACACGTCTACTGGCTCAAGCCTGCACGCAAATCACCTCAAAATCGTTGACACGCTGATGACTTCTTCCACGCGAATGTATGCGAGCAAGCAGGCGATGGCGGACGAGAGCAAGAAGCAGAAGATTATGGAACTCAAAATGCTCTTTGAAACCGTCTTGAACGCAAGAAGCAAGGTTATGCTTGAAATGAACGTGGCGAAAGACAAGTTTGACGCGCTCATCGCTTCTTTGCCGTCAATGAAGAGCCCGACGGTCAGCCCGCTTTACAACAGCGACGGCTATGCGGTGAAAATCGCGGTGAATAAAGGCGATGTGCCGACGCTACTTCCGAAATTGCATAATTTGGGCGCGACGGACATCGTGGAATACGAACTTCGCAAAGTGATGTGCTAGGAGGCGAGGTATGCGGACTGCGACGATTAAGCGCATTACGGGCGAAACGCAGATTGAACTGACGCTGAATCTCGACGGCGAGGGAAAATGCAGCGTGAAAAATCCTATCGGTTTCTTTGACCATTTGCTCACTTCGTTTTGCAAGCACGGGCTGTTTGACTTGTCGGGGAGCATTGCAGGCGACCTCCACGTTGACCAGCACCACACGATTGAAGACACAGGGATTGTCTTGGGGCAGTGCTTTGCGAAAGCCTTGGGCGACTGCGCAGGGATTTTCCGAAGCGGCTCGTTTCTCTATCCGATGGACGAGGCTCTTTTGCGTGCGGCGGTGGATTTCGGCGGCAGACCGTTTCTCGTGTGCAATGCCGAGCTGACGGGGATTCCGCTTGTGAGTATTGCTCAGGACGGCAAAAGCGGCACATTCCAAACAGATTGCTTCGACGATTTTTGGAACGGGTTTGTGCAAGGCGCGCGCTGTAATCTGCATCTCGATACCCTGCGCGGACGAAGCGACCATCACAAGATGGAGGGGCTGTTCAAGGCGGCGGCGAGAGCAATGCGCTCTGCGGTCGAGATTGACGAGCGGCGACGCGGTTCAATCCCCAGCACAAAAGGCGTGATTGTGTAACAACAGCTATAGACTGTCTTGTAAGAGCACAGGCTTTGGGAAATATTGGCTATTTTTTTCAATAGGCAGATTTCCTTATTACAAAGCTGTCTGTGGCAGTTGAAAACGGGCGGGTCGTGTGTTACTCTCTATGGTAAGGATATGGGAAAAATATCCGCATCTTAAAATCCGCTATCGGCGGTCGGAGGTGTTGCACTATGGAAAAGTATTTTGATTTAACGGGTCAAGTTGCGGTCGTTACGGGCTGTTCTACGGGGCTTGGCGTGCAGATGGCGAAAGCTCTGGCGAATCAGGGCGCAAAGATTGTTGCGATTGCTCGCCGCAAAGAGAAAATCGATGCGGTTGCTGCTGAAATCGCTGATACCTATGGAGTGGAAACGCTCGCTCTTCAATGCGACATCACCGACACGGAGCGTGTGAACGCCGTTGTGGACGAAATCGTCGCGAAGTTCGGCAGAATCGACATACTCATCAACAACGCAGGCACTGGCGCGGTTGCTCCTGCCGAGGACATTACGGACGAGCAGTTTAACGGAGAACTCAACGTTGACCTCGGCGGTACGTTTAAAATGGCGCGTGCGGTTGCAAAGAAAGCGATGATTGGCGCAAAGTACGGGCGCATTATCAATATCGCGTCGATGTACGGCTTGGTCGGAAATAAAGTTGCGCCTTGCTCTCCGTATCACGCGGCAAAGGGCGGTGTTGTCAACTTAACGCGCGGACTTGCGGCGGAATGGGGAAAATACAACATCACGGTCAACGCAATTTGTCCAGGCTACTTCTACAGCCCTTTGACCAAAGAAACGCTCGACTCTGACTTCTTCCAGCAGAACGCAAAGACGATGATTCCTCTTTCTCGCTACGGAAACGAAGGCGAACTCGACACCGCGGCTATCTTCCTTTCAAGCAAAGCGTCAAGCTACGTTACGGGCGTTATTCTCCCTGTTGACGGCGGCTACACGTCTATGTAAGGCAAAATCTTTCTTCTAGCATAATTCAAAAGCAAGCTCTTGTTTCGTGGTGAAGCGGGAGCTTGTTTTGTTTATGCAGAAAAAGACTGCCTGAATTTTGGGGTATAAATAGCTAAAAATCACAGTTTCTTTTTGAGCCTCGCCGCTTTATCATTTAGTAATCTACTTTCAAAGGAGTGTCTTTATGAATGTAAAATCACTATTAACCGCGGCGGTGTGCGGTTTGATTGCTCTCGGCTCAAGCTATGCGCTTAAAAGCGAACTCATCGGCTCGGAGATTGAGCCGTCGAAGCACGTCGCAATTCCCGATACGTCAAGCAAAATCGTTACTTCTCCGCAAAGTATGGACACGAAAATGACTGCGCTTGAACTCACTCGCGCTATGGGCAACGGCATTAACCTCGGAAACACGCTTGAAGCGTGGCGCGGCGCGGAAAAAGGCACAAAAGATACGCCAGAAAGCTACGAAACGCTGTGGGGTCAGCCTGTAACAACGCAAGCCTTGATGAAAAGCTACAAGAAATCGGGTTTCGACTGCGTGCGTATTCCTGTGGCGTGGATGAATGCGACGGACTTTGAACACGGAAACTACGTTATCAATACGGCTTATATCGACCGTGTGGAAACCGTCATCAATTACGCGCTCAAGGCAGGGCTGTATGTCATCGTAAACGACCACTGGGACGGCTCTTGGTGGGGAATGTTCGGCTCTGAGCGAGAGGAAATCCGCGAGAGTGCGCGCGAATTGTACAAAGCGATGTGGACACAGCTCGCCGTGCGCTTTAGGAATTATTCCGAAAAGCTCATCTTTGAGGGCGGAAACGAGGAGCACGGACCTGCTTTAAACGACGCTCGCACTTGCACGGACTCTGGCGTATTGACGGACGAGGAGCTGTATGAAGTTACGAACGAACTCAATCAGATGTTTGTAGACATCGTGCGCTCAACGGGCGGAAACAACGCTCATCGCTTCTTGCTTCTCCCTGGCTACAATACGAACATTGCGCAAACCTGCGACGACCGCTACAAAATCCCGAGCGACACCGCTGCGAACCGACTTCTCGTGAGCGTGCATTATTACGACCCAAGCCCGTTCTGTATGGGTGCGGCTGATTTGTGGGGAACGCAAAAGGATTACGCGGCAAGCTCTGAGAGCTTCAAGAAACTCACGAAGTTCACGGAAAAAGGCATCGGCGTTATTATCGGAGAGTATGCCGCTCTTCCGCTCAAGGACGGCGAGAACGGCGGCAAGCGGACGAGCGCAATCGAATGGCTTTCCAACGTGCTTGACAATGCGGATATGTATAATTACTGCCCTCTTTTGTGGGATTGCAGCGATTTCTACATTCGCCGCAGCAATGGCTTCAAGGATAAAGAGTTCAAGAACTTGTACGCTTCTCGTTCTCTCAAGAAAGAGGGAAAAGATTATGCAAAGGTCGTGGAAAAAGCAAAAGAAAGCATTGCCGCCCACGTTGCCGCCGCGCCAGAACGATTCGAGGATAACCCTTTGGCAGAGCTTGCCGCGAGCGGAAACAGCGCGATTGCGTGGATTATGTATGCCTCAAAGACGTGGGGCGTAACGTATTCTATCGGCGACAAATACGACCCAGACAGCAAGGCAAAGGGCTTGAAGACTATCGACGCGGAGATTACAGGCGAGGGAAGCTACAAGGTCGCGCTTGATTTCAGCGACACAGGCGAGGCTTCTGGATTTTCGTTCTGTGCGCTCGGCATTATGAACGGCGAAACTCTTTTCCCAGGCTACGTCATTGACATCAAGTCTATTAAGGTAAACGGCGAAGATGTGCCGCTCGAGAAGAAGCCTTACACGACGAGCGACGACGGCAACTGTATGAGAGTAAATATCTATAACGAATGGGTTACAAGTATTTCTCTTGATGACGCGCGCACAATCGACGGAAACAAAGAAGACTTAGGCGCGAAACTGGTAGACCGTAGCAACAAAATCTTTACCGATATGAAATCGCTCGTTATCGAATTCGATTTCGTCGCACCGAAAGCAGAATAGTTTTTGAGCGCGTTTACAGGCAAGGGAGACATCTCCCTTGTTTTTTATGCCCAACTCAATGGAGAGAAAAATATGACTTCGAGAATACAGACCAAACCTCTGACAAACCCGTCCGCGACGGTGGCTCTGACAAAGCCGTCTATGACGGTGGTAAATCCTGTGATTAGAGGGTTCTACCCCGACCCGAGCGTGTGCGCTGCAAACGGGGCGTTTTATTTAGTAACGAGCAGCTTTGAATACTTCCCCGCAATTCCCGTGTTTGAAAGCAAAGACTTGGTGCATTGGACGCAAATCGGGCATTGCCTGACGCGAAAAGAGCAGCTCGATTTGCGCGGTGTCGCTTCTTCTGGCGGAATCTTTGCTCCCACAATTCGCTACGACGAGCGGCGCGGTCGGTTCTACGTCGTTGTAACGAATGTATCTGGCAACTACGGCAATTTCTACGTTTGGACGGACGATATTCATTCTGCCGAATGGTCAGACCCCGTGAAAGTATCTCGCGGCGGCATCGACCCGTCATTATTGTTCGACGACGACGGAAAAGTATATTTCATCTCGAACGGCGAAGACGACGACGGAAACAAGGGCGTTTCTTTGTGCGAGATAGACATTGAAACGGGGAAGCAGCTCACGAAGGCTAAGCGAATTAGCGCGGGCTGCGGCGGTCGCTATCTCGAAGCTCCGCATTTGTATCACATCGGCGATTGGTATTATCTGATGGTTGCAGAAGGCGGCACGGAGTACGGACACATGGAATGTCTGTTGCGCAGTCGCGGCATCTGGGGCGAATACGAGGCGTGCCCGCACAATCCGATTTTGACGAACCGCAATCTCGGCGGCTACATCGTTCAAGGCGCGGGACACGGCGATTTAGTGCAGAGAGCGGACGGGCAATGGTTTATGCTGCACTTGGCGTTCAGACAAATCGACCAATGGCTCACATTCCACAACCTCGGTCGCGAAACCTATCTTTCCCCTGTGTTTGCAACGGCTGACGGCTGGTTTAGCGTGGGTTCTGACGGCACGGCGCGAAGCTCTTGGGAGCTGGAAAACGGAGCTTGCAAAATACTCCGAGAACCCGTCTATCCTGTGCAGAAGTGGGAACTCGATAGAAAGCGCGCCGTGTTTCTCCGCCTGCCTGCTTACGAAGATTATGAGTTCGCCGAAAGAGAAGTTGTGATTCGCGGCAGAGAGGCTCTCGGCTCTACCTCGCTCGTCAGCTTTGTCGGAATGAGGCAGGAGGAGCACTGCGCGTGTATGGACGTGTGCATTTCAGAAGTCGAGAAGGAAGCAGGCATTAGCGCGTACTTGACCGAAAACGATTTCTATGCCGTGTATGTGAGAAAGGAAGACGGAAAGAAAAGGCTCTTTTCCAAGCTCGTTATCGGCGGACACATTGTTTTCGGCAAGTCGATAGACATCTTGGACGATGAGCCTTTGACGGAAGTCCGCATTGAAAGCGACGCGCTCTATTACAAACTGCTCGCCAAAGACACGGGCGGAGAATATATCGAGCTGCTCCGCGGACAAACCAAGTTCCTCTCAAGCGAAGTCGCGGGCGGCTTTACGGGCGTAATCCTCGCTTTGTATGCGGTTGATGGAAACGCCCGTTTTAGCTGGTAGTTAATTCGACGCGGTGAGCTTTCCGCTTGTTATGCCGACTGCGCTCATCGCTGCGTCTATCATCGTCGGGAAATACCAAGTCTGCGCACTGCGGTTGTAGTAGCCGTGCTGCTCTCCGCCCGTCGTGCTGGCGGCGTAAGCTCCGTTGTCCCAGATGATAGACGGCATGCCGTATTCATAAGCCGTGCCGAAAAAGTATTTAGCCCACTTCACTCGCTCTTCAAGATTGCCTTTGTTCGTCGCGCTCGTCTCTCCGATAACCACGCCGACCCCGTTTTTCGTGAACTTGTTGTATAATTTCTCAAAGTCGCTCTTCAATGATTTTTCGTCCGCGCTGTCAAAAGTCGTGTCGATGTTGTTTTCGTCATACATCGCGAACGTATACGGTCGGTAGGAGTGAACCGAAACAATGAGGCGGTCGTCTGCGCTGTCGGAGGGAAGAGCGAAACAGTCGCTCAACGCCGCGTCGGGATTGGCAGAGAGAGCGGGGATTAAAACATATCGGCTCGCATTGTTGCCGCCCGTCGCGCGAATTGCGTCAAGGCAATCTTTCTCAAGGTCCTTCAAAACCTTCGCGCCCTCTTGGCAAACCGAGCTGCTATCGTCGAACCACCATTCAAAGTTCGTGCCAGTAAGACGCGGCTCATTCAAGACCTCGAAAATCAAATGCTCGTCATACTCATTGTTGAACGCGCTCGCGATTTGAGTCCACACGCTTTTTAGAAACTTCGACGATTCCGAATATGCGGCACTCGTCGGGTGATACAAAGCAGAGCCGCTGACGACTTCGCTCGCATTTTCTGCGTTGTCGTGATGAGTGTTCAAGATGATGTACAGCCCGTCTTGATACGCCCAATCGACGACCTCTTTCACGCGCGAAAGCCACTCGGCGTTTATCGTGTAGCTTGACGTATCGTCAATGTGATTGTGCCAACTGACAGGCAGGCGAATCGTCTTGAACCCCGCGCTTTTAATCCCGTCAATCATCGCTTTCGTTGTGCGCGGCTGTCCCCACGATGTTTCGCTGTTCACTCCGCTTGAGCCTGTCGCGTCCAACGTGTTGCCGAGATTCCACCCGATAGCAATCTCCTTTGCAAGCTCTGTGCTGCTCGTAACTTTCACTTGTATCTCCTTGTTCTCCTCTTCGTCGTCCGTGTTATGCACACAAGAGATAACTCCTGCGCCAAAGACGACGAGAGCCATAATAAAAACTGCTCTGACTTGATTTTGTTTCATATAAACCTGCGTGTATTTGTTCTCGACATAGACAAGAAACATCTCGACTTGGTCAAGGTTCATCTTGCCTAAGCTAAAGATTATTTCGACTTAGCAAAGTTCGTCCTCGACTAAGCTAAGGATTATTTCTACTTGGTAAGGTTCGTCCTTGACTAAGTCAAGGCTCATCTTGTCCAGCACTCAAGATAGCTTTCTAAAGACAGGGATTGACGTGATTGGTGCGTCGGCAATGATGTCTTTGCCTCCGTCAAACACTTCGTTCGTTCTGATGTCTTGCCACTTGCCGCGCGGAAGATACACTTTTCGGCTGTAGGTGTCGGCTGTGAGTATCGGCGCGACGAGATACTTTGAGCCGAAAAGATACTCGTCTTTAATCTCCCAAGCCTTCTCGTCGTCGGGGAACTCGTAGAACAAAGCACGCATAACGGGGCTTCCGTTTTCGCTTGCCTCTTGCATAGCCTCGTAGATATAATCTCGCATCGACTCTCTTAGAGCGATTTGCGCCTTGAGGATTTCAAAAACTTCATCGCCGTAGCTCCAGATTTCGTTGTCCGCGCCCGTGAAAAGATAGCCGCCGCCAAAATCGTTCGTGCTTAAAGGAGGAATGTCGTGAGGCTCTCGGTCGCCGTGCAATCGCATTATCGGGGTGAAGACAGCGAACTCGCTCCAGCGAATGAGCAAGTGTCGGAACTTCTCGTCGTGAATGTTTCCCCACATAAAGCCGCCGATGTCTGTGTTCCACCACGGAATGCCCGACAAGCCCATATTTATGCCTTGAGCAACACTGTCGCGAAGACACTCGAACGTGCTTTGAATGTCGCCGTTCCAAAGGACAGTGCCGTATTTTTGACTGCCAGCCCACGCACAGCGAAGCAGGTTCACGATGTCTTTTTTGCCGTCCGCCTTCATTCCGTCAAAGAACGCCTGTGCGTAGCATTTGGGATAGATGTTCGACACTTTGAGCGCGCTGCCGAGCGAATAGCGGTAGTTGTCGAAGTCGTAGACGGTCAAGTCTGGCTCTGCGTTGTCCAGCCAGAACATATCGATTCCGTATTTTATGTAGCTGTCGCGGCAGACTTTGTAGATGAACTCCCGTGCCTTTGGGTTGGTCGCGTCGAATGTGGAGCAGTCGCCGTTCCAGTTGTATGTTTGAGGCGTGCCGCGCTCTGTTCTGACGAGCAAACCTTTTTCGGCAAGCTCGGCAAAGTGCGAAGACTTCATATCGACCGACGGCCACACGCTGACCATCACTTTAGTTCCCATTGCGTGCAGTTCGTCGCACATCGCTTTCGGGTCGCGCCAATAATCCGAGTCGAAGCCCCATTCGCCCTGCCTCACCCAGTGAAAGAAATCGATAACGATGACATCGAGATGAATGCCGAGCTCCTTGTATTTGCGTGCGACGGTCAAAACCTCGTCTTGAGTGCGATAGCGGAGCTTGCATTGCCAAAATCCGAGCAAATCTTTCGGCATGACAGGCGCGCGACCCGTTACGGCGGTGTAGTTGTTCAAGATGTCTTTCGGTGTGTCGCCTGCGCTAATCCAGTAATCCATCTCGTCGGAGCATCGGGCGTGCCATTCGGTGAGGTTTTTTGCAAAGCTGACCTTTCCGACGGCAGGATTATTCCACAAGAAGCCATAGCCGAGACTTGAGAGCGCGAACGGAATGGAAACCTGCGAGTTTCTCTGAGAGAGTTCAAGCGTGCAGCCCTTTAAGTCGAGATACGGCATTTGATATTGACCCATGCCATATATTTTTTCATCGTCGTTTGCGTTGAATCTCACCGTGAGCGAATACGCGCCGCCGATAACTCCCTTGAAGTCGCGGCTGACAATTTTTAGGCTCACGCTTTCGCGGCTCGCCTTGCCGTCGTACGAGCGATAGTATTCGTCGATTAAGAGTTTGTCGCCCTCGCCCGTCTTTTTGTAGAACGATAAAACACCGTTCGCGCTCACGACGGCTTTGATGTTGCCGTTGACGATAGTCGCGCCCTCATCGCTAAGGTTGATGTCGGCTTTGAGATGCGGGACGCTCTCGCTTAAAGCCCAGTTGTTTCCCGTGAAAGAGCCGTCCATCGTCGAGCGCACTCGGAGGGAATTGTTTCCCCACGGTTCAATGCGGAGCGTTTCGCCGTTTTTGCTATAGATAAGCGCATTGTCTTTACTTTCAAACATATTATTCTCCTCGCCATAAGCATTTTTGTCGTTTATGGCTGTGTTTTCTAAAAGGCATTATAAAAAGTGTAGCATAGTTATTGCTTGAGTACGACCATAATTTTTATAGAAGATGACATCATTTTTTGAAGTTTTGAAGAAGCAGCCTTTGGCTGAAAATCCGTACTATAAAGCTATAGTACGGACGAGAAGGAGTATTATGACACGAATATTTTTGAAAAATATGTGCGGTTAGTTCAGCTTGAAGCGCAAGACATTCCAGCTTGCTTTCTTCGTAGAAAATCTATCGAGGGAAAAATTATCATTGTACGACTCTTGTGAACTCATGCTCAAAGCCTGTGGCGTGGTCTTGCCAAATCTCCCATTTGTCAAAAACCCGCTCGCCGTCATAGATTGTCAGAGTTCCGCTTTTTGTATTTGGATTTCCTTGATAAGTGAAAGTGTTTCTGCCGTAGATTACGGTTTCGTCGTCGAAGAAGACAACTTGTGCGTTCACTTTGTCGTCTTCCCAAGTCGAAACAATCTTTGGCTTTCCGTCATCGAGCGCATCCTCGACAGCGCCCTGTATTATCTCGTTGCAAGAAAAAAGCGCCGCTGACAAAAGGAAGAGCAGAAGCAAAAACTTGCTGAAAAAAGCATTGTCGTTCATTTTTTCTCCTTTTTGGATTATTGCACATGATTTCGGCTTTGAAAAGAATGCCCGCTTATTCTGACAGAACAAACGGGCAAGAGGAGTATTATGACAAAAAGATTTGTGTCTTATTTTATTTTGAAGCGGATAACGTTCCAGCTTGCTTTTGTGAGCGAAAGCGTGAACTTGCCGTTGTCGCTCTGGCTTAAGCTCACGGACTTCGGACTGACTTTATCAGGCTCTTCAAGGCTGTTTTTCGCGCTCAAGTCTTCGCCTGCAAGCTCCGTTCTGTAAATCATTTCGCTCTTGCCGAACGAGCTTAAATCGATTGTCGTTTCGCTGTCTTCGCTCTTTGAGGTGTTGAGCGCGAAAAGAGAGAGTTCGCTCTCGTCCTCGCTCAATGTGGAAGCGAAAATCACCGCTGGGACTTCGCCGTACTTCGTTTCTTTGTTCTCGGTATTGACGACGGGCTGCAACGCTGTGCCGCGGCCGTAAACAGAAATATCGCGGAACGGGTGATAAATCGACTGCTTGTACGCGCCTTTTCCTGGCTCGGTGAAGATTGGAGCGATGACGTTGACGAGCTGCGCTAAGCACGCCACTTTTACGCGGTCGGCGTGGTTCAAAAGCGTGATAGCCATACCGCCGAATGCAAGCGCGTCGAGCAGAGAATAATGGTCTTCGAGAATGCGCGGAGCTTTCTGCCACGGGTGCGGCTCGCTCTTTTGCTGATACCAAATGTTCCATTCGTCGAAAGAAAGGTACATCGTCTTGTTAGACCGCTTCAATGCCTTAACGTAATCGCACGTCGCGACCGCCGTCTTGATGAACTGCTCCATATCGTAGAAGCTTGCCAAGAAATCGTCGTCGTTGCCGAAGTTCTCGAAGTAACGGTGAATCGAAATGTAATCCGTGAGGTCGTAAGTGTGCTCAAGGACGATTCTGTCCCATTCAGGATACGTCGGCATTCCGCTAGACGCAGAGCCGCAGACGACGGTCTTTATTGACTCATCAGTCCACTTCATAATCTTGATGGCTTCCCGCGCCTTTTTGCCGTAATCATCAGCGTCGAGATGGCAAATCTGCCACGGTCCGTCCATTTCGTTGCCGACACACCACGTTTTGATATTGTGCGGTTTGTCGTGTCCGTTTGCTCGGCGGAGGTCGCTCCAATATGTGCCGCGCTCGAAGTTGCAGTATTCGACCAAGTCGCCTGCGTCCTGCGGCGTGCCTGTTCCCATATTCACTGCGCCCATAACTTCCGTGCCGCTCTTCGCCGCCCAATCCACAAACTCATCAATTCCGATTTCGTTCGGTTCGATTGTGTGCCACGCGCGGTCAAGACGAGTCGGGCGATTTTCTCTTTTGCCGATTCCGTCTTTCCAGTTGTAGCCCGAAAGGAAGTTTCCGCCAGGATAGCGCACCAAAGAAACGTGCAAATCTTTCACCATATCGATAACGTCTTTGCGAAATCCCTGCTCATCGGCGCATTTATTTTCTGGCTCGTAGATGCCAGTATACACCGCGCGCCCCAAATGCTCGATGAATGAGCTGAAAAGATTTTTATCGACATCGCCAATCTTGAACTCTTTTACTACTGTAACCTTTGTCTTCATTCTTTTTCTCCATACGGTTAAACTGTGTTCTGAAAAAGCCACGACTTTGTATCTGTCAATGGCTTTTTGAAAGACCGTCCGTGACGGTTATGCTTTAAGCGTAATGCAAACAACAGAGTGCGCTGGTAGCGAGAGCGATACGCTGTCTTTGTCGTCGATTTTGATGCTGTGCGCTTTTTCTGTAACTACGTCGGGATTCTCGAACGTATTTATTGTGTCGTAGCTGTCGCCTGTAACAATGGTTGCATTTGCTTCTGCGATTGCGCCAGAGAGGTTTGCGAGAGAAACCGAGACGTTTTTAGAGCTTTCTGCATCTGTGTTGACGACCGTGATGCAGTACACATCTTTGCCGCACTTGTCGCAGTGGCGCACAGAAGCACTGGCGTTAAGGTCAGGAATGATGACGTTTTCTTTTTCATCTTTGCCCGCGAGCTTTGCTCTGTAATTGGCAACATCTCTCATACCGCAGTATGTGTGCGCAGATGTTGTCGAAAGAAGTGTGCCGCCCATGTGTTGCTTGTACTGGTGCAAAACGTGATACGTCGGTGTAAGCACGATTTTGTCGCCCTTTGTGAGCACTGGGGATTGCAACACGTTGACCGCCTGCGCCAAGTTTGCCACTTTAACGCGGTCTGCGTGATTGTTGAAGATATTGAGCGTAATGCCTGCCACGATTGCGTCAGAAACGGAGTTATCCTGCACCAAGAAGCCTGGATTTGTTCCCTCTTTCGGCGCGAACCAGTTGCCCCATTCGTCCACAACCAGGGCAACCTTCTTTTCAGGATCGTACTTATCCATTACCTGCCCGTGACGAACGACAAGCTCTTCCATGCGGTAGCAGTTCTTCATAATTTTGTACCAGCCTTCTTTGTCAAAGTCTGTTGCTGAACGGAAGTCGCCCCAGTGGGTTTCGTATGTGTAATAGTGCAAGCTAAGTCCGTCCATAAAACGGCCAGCTTCTCTCATAAGAACTTCAGTCCAATTGTAGTCGTCTACGTTTGCGCCACCAGCAATCTTAAAAATCTTGTCCTTTCCATACTGCCTTACAAAAGTCTGGTACCTTCTATATAAGTCTGCATAGAATTCCGGCCTCATGTTACCGCCACAACCCCAGTTTTCATTTCCTACACCAAAGAAGGGTAACTTCCAGGCTTTTTCATGACCGTTTTCTTTGCGGAGCCTTGCCATTGGAGACTCTCCATCAAAAGTCATGTATTCAACCCATTCGTCCATTTCCTGCACAGACCCCGAACCCACATTGCCGCATACGTAGGGTTTACAGCCTAATTCATCGCAAAGGCCAAAGAATTCATGGGTTCCAAAAGAGTTATCTTCAACTACACCGCCCCAGTTTGTGTTGATTATCCGCTTGCGGTTTTCCTTTGGACCAATACCATCTTTCCAGTGGTATTCATCTGCAAAGCAACCTCCTGGCCAGCGAAGGCCGGCGCTACATCTTTCAGGCGGAGCCTGCCCCGCTGATCGGTATTCCCGGGGCAAAAGCGCTTCTCGACAGGCTTTATCCCGCCGCGGTATTTACCAAAGACAACTCTCCGGATATTT
>CALDID010000324.1 GCA_937901865.1 uncultured Treponema sp. | reverse complement strand
AGTGAGAACGAGCCCCAGCGCATATATGCGAGCCGCCCCGTAAACACTCATCGCACAGAATATAATGACTTTTCAACCTATGAAAAATATGTGAATGTTGAAAAGATTACTTCTAACCCAGAATTGCGTACATTTACCGCAGATATAAACCAAGCAGAAACAAACAAACTTGTACATATTTCTCAAGATATGACAGCATACATAAGCGACGAAGATGTAAGAAAAGGCGTATGGTATGTATGCAACGACGCTTATTTACCTATCGGGTCTAAAGTAACAGCGCGAACAAAAGACACAATAACGATAGATAAAAGTGTAGATAGCAGTCTATTTCCAAAAACAACGACCGCGACGACCGACGCGCAAGGAAAACCGACAACAATAACAGAAACTGATAATTTAACAGCAAAGGTTTTTACACTGTCAAAATGGAGCGACCCAAATGTTGCAGGAAGTGATGATTATGAGTATACGGTAGTATCGCAGAATGTAACGCTTGCAGATAACAGTTTTTCTTTTGAAATTGCGAGCGAGCAGAACGACGCTATAAAGTGGTTATCGTCAGGCGATACGCTTTTAGTTGGTACAGAAAGCGGAATATGGCAAATTCCTTCAGAAACAACAGCTACAAATATACGGGCAACAAATCCGTCAAGAAGCGGCACGGACGATATACAGGCATTGCGCATAGATACGGCGACAGTCTTTTTTTCGCAGGGAAAAAAGAGCATAAAAGAATACTATCGCGGACAGGAAGAGCAAGGATTTATTACAAACAATCTTGCACTTCACGCCGAGCAAATGCTATTTGAGAGCAGAGCTATTGATTTTGATTATGTATCAAACCCATTTTACAAGCTCATTGTAACGAGAGAGGACGGCACTATAGCGAGCCTTTTGTATGATAAAAACAGCGGCGTATTAGGTTGGACGCGCATAATTCACGGACATCATAACGACAAAGGGACAAACCGCAAAGGCTATTTTGTATCGTGTGCGACCGTTCGGGGCGAAGAGGAAAACGACCTTATTTTTCAAGTGGTAAAAGACGGCACGACAGCGAGCGCAAATTATTACCTAGAAATGCTTGACGGAGCTAATAAAGTGTACCTTGATAGCTGGCAGGAAGTAACAAGCGCAACACTTTCTGCAAAAGCCGCGCAGTATGACAGCGAAGCAGTTGTATTTGTGCAAAAAAAAGACGGCACGACGGAAACAAAGCCGAAAGACGAAGCCACCGCGACAGGAGGCTTGACGCTAGGAACAGGAGATAAGGCGTATATAGGCTACAATTACACAAGCTATATAAAATCAATGCCGATTATTGCAAGCGACCCAAGCGCAAAGAAGAGAATAGTAAATTTATTATTGCGGTTTGATAATTCGTATTTTCCTACAATGAAATGCGCAGAGAAAGAAGAGTTTTTTCTTGACGAGGAAGAACCTTTTACGGGGTATAAATACATTGATTATCCACAAAACAGCAATAGAGATGTTGCATTTGAACTTGAATATAAAGAGCCGAACGAGTGCAATATTTTGTGCATACAGGCGAATTTAGCATAAGGAGGATAATATGGTAATTTTAGCCGCCGCAGGTATTGCCGCCGCCGTAATGGCAGCAGGACGACAGATAGGAGGACAACTAGATATAAATGATAAAGTATCAGCATTAAAAAAGCAAATAAATTATCTCAAAGATGAAAGAGATAATTATCTAAATAACCTAGATAATAAATTCAATATTGATAAAGTAAACGCCTTGAACAGTGCAAACCGCCTTGACGCAACAATGGACGTGCAGGAGCGCAGATTAGACCGAGGTACAAATATTGAGTTACAGGCATTAAGCGATAGCCAAAAGCAAAGTGCGTTAAGTGTATTAGGTATTGCATCACAGACGGCGCAGAATAAAGGCGCGAATTATTCTGAAATTGCGGCAAGTGGGACGAGAGGGGCAACAACAGAAAGCGCAGTTGATAGAGCAGATGTTGTAAATGTTGACGGGGAAAACAAAACAGCCGCAGTGTTAGCGCAGGAAACCGCGAGAGCAGATATAGACTTGCAGACAAGACGGTTGATAAACAGTTATATGAACAACACGCAGGGAATACAAGAAAACCGCACCGACGCATACGAAAAACGCGCGATGTATGCGCAAAAAGGCGATGTATATAAAGGTGATATGACATACGCGGCAACAGGCAACGCATATAGCGCGTATCGCATACAGCGAGCCTATGATGAAAAGCAATATAATATGAAAATTGACCAATTAAGAGACCAACGGGACAAAATGAACAGTTTTGGATTTCGATTTAAGAACTTTATCACAGCAGGACTTACAGGGGCAAACGAGGGCTTTAATACAGGAATGCAAATCGGAACTTCTAGCGGGTACTGGTGGAATAGCGTGGGAGGGAAATAATGAGTTTTACGAATGATGGATATTTTGGAAGTTTTTTTAATGATGTTCTAACAGAATTGAATAAAGGCGCGAATATCGGGGCAGGCGCAATAAATTATTTAGGCGAAAGGCAGTTGCAAGCAGATAAAGCGCATATGCAGATACAGCTTGAGAAAGATGTCAATGAAAAAATGGCAGACCTTGAAAAGCGTGATGATTATGAAAACTTTGAAAACGAAATAAATACTTTTTTGGAAGAAAAGAAAAATGCTATGCAGAACAAGGACAGCCCTTATTATACACGCAACGCATACACCGCAGAAGCATTTAAGAATATCCTTGACAGCAATGCAAACGCAGTACACGCTAAAGCCGCCGCTATATCGTGGCAGAAAGAAAAGACGCATCAACGCCAACGAATGAACGACGATATAAACGCGATTATGAACCGCACTATAGAGGCTGACAGCACGGGCGCAGACGGAAGGGTGATAAAAGGTTACAGCTATGAAGACAGGCAAAGCGACGTGCTAGAGCTATTGAAAACGAATGTTGAGGCAGGATATTTTAGCCGAGCAGAAGCCACAGAAATTGCGAATAGAGCTTACAGCAATAATCTAACGGCACAAGCACAGGCTCTTTATAGGCAAATATGGGAAAATAATCCAACGTGGACTGAAAGCGAAGTTACAAAAGAAGTTAACAAGCGTATGCAGACAGAGCATATCGATACGCCAAACTTTGATGATTTTTCTTCGGGGCAGGAAGCAGAAGATACATATCGTGTGCAATATGCAGAATGGGAACAAACAGGCGCAATTACAGGAGAAACCGCAGAACCGTCAAAGCCGAAAACATACAAAGAGAGAAAACAGAGCGGGGAAAACGTACAGGGAAGTTATGACGAGATAGACCACGACGGCTATATTGAAAAGGGGAATTTGCTTGCACTGGAAAGCATAAGGCAACAGCAGAGAGAAACCAACGAAAAGGCTATGCTGGAAAACGAGAAATTGACAACGAGATACTGGGAATTGTCAAGCACAGCTATTGACGGCAAAGCAAGCAATGTAGAACTTACAGGGCTTTTGAATAACGTGAAAACGCGTATAGAAGAGCTTGAGAGTATGACTAATTTTGATATAAATGCAAGCGACAAAAGAACGCGTATTAGGGAACTATACGAGAAATACAACGGTATAAAGGAAGCTATCGCATATAACAACGCAAAGGCACGCGGGGGCGGAGGAAGCGGAGGAAAAGAACAAAATATGTCATTTCGCACATACGCTAGCCAAATGTACGATTTTTACAAGGCACAAGTCGAAAATGGACAAATGACAGCAGAAGCGGCTCAACAAGCGTATAGCGATTTACTGAACGACGCTATTACATATAATCGTGGATATAAAGGCGAAACGTTTGAAGATAATAAAATCGCTTTTTCTCAAATGAACGACAGCCAAAAAAATGACTTGAGGGCTATTACTGAATCAGAGTTTATAAAGAAATTTGCAGACGACGCAATTTCTCTTATTGCCAAAAGCGATAAAGCCGCAAGTGTAAAGGCAAAGTATGACAGGCTTGTAAAAGATATAAATGCACACCCCGAAAACTACAGCGACGACGTTTTAACAAAACTTGCAGGAGGTCTAAACAGCTTTTACTTCACGCAGTATAACAACCCCGATTTTGATACAGAGGGAGGATTAAAAGCTCTTGATGATATGCACGCACAGTGCTTTTTGGAGAGTGTCAGCAATAAACAAGCACTAATGCCGTACAGAGATAAAGACGGAAATGTAAACGCAGACGGCTTTAATTATTCTCACCTTTTAGGCGATAACTCACCTAATGAAAAAGAAATTGCTGGTAGCATAGAGGCATTGAACGCTATGGACAATGCAGTCTATCGAGACCCAAGAACGGGCAAGGATATACACGTCAACGAAAAGACAAAAGACGCAGTTTTTGATAGTTGCGAAGTGCTTAAAAGTCAAATTGCCGCCGATTTAGGAATTGACCGCAGTCAATTTGAAACAGAGCCAACATTTAAGCGCGACAAAAAAGGCGACCCGACATATCAGCCACAATTCCATACGACCGACGGCAAAGTGTACGAGATACGACCGACAGAAGACAAAAAAGGCTATGAGATATACGACGTAACAGGCGGCAAGGAAAAGAAACTTGACACAAAGCACGTCAAATTATCAGACGTAACCAAGCAGAAACAGAAACAGGCGAAAAAGACAACAAAAGAGGAATCAGAAAAGAGCAAGAATGCAGAACGCACTCGCGACCCACTGACAACAAGCGTTTCAAAAGACTTGCAGAATGTTTTGGATACAGAGGGCATAACGATTGACCAATGGAACAAAAAGAAAGACTATGAAAAGGCAAAGTTAAAAGCTAAATATGGATTATAAAAAAAAAAGCCCGCCGATTTTATGCGACGGGCTTTTTTTATGCAATGGCAGGGTTTGAAGATATGCCGAGAAAGTTTTTTAGCGCGTCTTGAAATATTTTTGAACAGTTTACACCGTTTTCATCAGCCATAGCCGCAAGCCACGCAGGAAGTGAAAGCGTTTTTTTTACAAATGCGTCTTTTATACGAGCGCGCACAGGTGGCATAAAAACTTCAATCAAAGCAGGAACTTGATTTTTTTCAAGTCGAATATCTTTTAATTCAGACGGAACAGGAATTTTTTCATTGTCTTGTTCCATACCGTATAAATGCAAGCCGAGTGCTTCTTTTGCATTATGCAAAGCTTCTTCTGTTGTATCTGCACACGGCAGACAGCTCGGTAAATCGGGAAATTCAATCGAAATACCGTCTTTTTCATAATCAAAAAGTGCTATAAATGCGTATCTGTCTTTCATAGAAATATGATACAGAATAAATTATGTATTGTCAAGAAAGAAAATGTATATAATCGCGGATGGCGGGCAAAAATGAAACGTTTCCAAAAAGCCCCCTATCCGCGATTTTGTTAAGAATTGTTAAGATGTTTTCGCCAAGAAGAATGAAGCAGGTTTATGTTGACACTTTTTAGTGAAATATAACGCAAATTTTAACTTTGTTTATAAACTCTTTTTTGCACTTATTCTAAAATTCTTTTTGTCATAAGACTTTCTCTTTTTAGAGTTTCGGTATTAAAGATTACCCATTTTTTTTAAGTGGGTAATCTTTTTATGAAAGCAGGATAAGTTTTTTAATAAGAGGACGAAATGAGCGGAAATCTAAAGGTAGAGCTTTTAAAGATTCACAATTTGTTTGAAGGTGCGTATGTTATCGCGCAGAAAGAGAACACTGAATATAGCGATTGTCTTTGCGAGATTATGACAACGGCATTGAATAAGATGTTTGACGTGATGAAGGAGCTTAAAGACGATGATTGACCTAAACAAAATGGCAGAAAAGGCGTATAAAATCGCTGTGAAAAGAGCGCAGAAAGGGCAGATTGGAGACCCAAGGTATGATATAGACACTCTAAAACATTGCGCTGGCGAGATTATAGAAGCAGAAGAAGCCTTTTACAAATGGGGCATAACTGGTATCTCGCTAGAGAATGCTACAAGCAAGAAAGATAAAAAGAGACTTGAAAAGCGTATCACAGAAAAGAAAGCCGAGTTTGCGCTTGAAATATCAGATATTATTATGTGCTGTTTAACCATTGTGGCAAGTGAACGCATAGACATAGAAAGAAGCCTTTTTGATTGTCTTTTGAAGAACGAGGGGAAACTAATCGACGCAGAGCAAGCAGGAGATAAACAAAGGAATGAAAGATAATATTTTTAATTTTCCCGAAGTAATACAGGACAAAGACAACTCAAGAACAATGACAACAAAAGAAGTCGCAGAGGCTTTAGGCGTGTCGGTTGACAGTGTGCAAAATGCGGCAAAAGCACTGCAAGCAACTTCCGAAGATTTTCCGAAGTTCACACAGGGACAGCGTGCGGTTTATAACGAAGCACAGGTTGCGACAGTAAAAGAACTTGCAGAAGAGTTGCACGTTGCAGAACAGACGGTAAAAAATGCTATTTATGAACTGCGCCAAGTGGTTAGCGGAGTTTTTGATAACATCGAACGCAATTCACAGGGTGGGTATTTGCTTAACGAAGCGCAAGCAACAGCAATTAAATTGAAGTTGAGAGAAAGAAACAATCTCAAAGATAATTCTGTTGTTTCACAAATCGGCAACGATTTAGAGTTTTTCGCACTTCTTAAAAAGCGTGAAGAAGAACAGCGAATTCTTGACGCTTATCGTGATAGACGTATTGCCGAGTTGCAGGCGGAAAACGAGAGACAGGCGGCAAAGATTAAAGAGGACGCGCCAAAGGTTGAATTCTTTAATACTGTTGCAGATTGTACTGATTGTATCGATATTGCACAGGCGGCAAAAGTGCTTAATGCTAAAGGTATCGGACGTAATAAACTGTTTGAGATTTTGCGAAAAGAAAAGATTATCGACGGTAAAAATATACCATATCAAAAGTATGTTGACCGTGGATATTTCAGAGTTATTGAAAGCAGGTACACGCTGCCTACTGGTGAAACAAAAATCAGCTTAAAGACGGTTGTTTTTCAAAAGGGCTTGAAGTTTATAAAGGATATTTTACCGCTATGAGAAAATACAAAAGCATAAACGATATTGCGGACGAAATGGGTGTATCGAGAAATCATCTTTATCCAAAAGTGAAAAGGCTTGTCGAAAAAGGCATTTTATCGACCGACTGTATTAAAAAGGAACGGGGAACGCATAGAGAAATAATGCTGTTTACCGCCGAGCAGGCAGAACTAATAAAAGAAGCCGAAAAAAATGCAAAAATAAGAGATTTCAACAAGGAACATTTTAATGAACTTGAAGAAATTGATAAACTTACAAAGCAACAGCAAAAAATGTATCATAATCGACTTGAGTTATTGACCAAGAGGCGCATAAAGTGCTTAAAATGCAAGCATTATTATGTAAAAGCGGAGGGAAAAAGGACTTTTCACGCTTGCAAGTTGCACCCGAATATTTTAGTTGTAGGACAGTTGCAAGATAAAATACAGCCTTATTGCACTTCATTTTCAGAGAAAGGAGAGGTAAATGCTTGAAACACAGGATTTTTCAAAGTTACCGTTGTATGAGCAGTTAGCGATAAAAGCCAACATCGCGAATTATGACATTGTGTATATCGGGGACAATTATGCTTATGCGAATGCAGAAAGCGTAGAGAAGTTTAAAGACAGGTACGGAAACGAAGAAACAGCTTTGCACATAAGCCCCGAAAATATGGAAATGGCAATAGAGCAAGGAGGAGAGATACGCTGGTATATCGGGGAGAATTTTACAGACCAAGACGGCGAATATATTGCGCTTGTTTTGAAAAAGGCGGCGAAATGAAAAGCACAGGCGAGCGCATAAGAGCTAAGGTTGAGAAAGAAGCGCAGATATTAAAGAAGCTAGAGAAAGGACGGCTAGAAAAGTTTGTGCTAGTCGCTTGTATGCGAGTGCTAAAGCAACACAATGCTTTTTGCTGGCGGCAGAACACAGGCGCATTTCGCGTGGATAATCGCTTTTTTCGTTCGTCTATCGCAGGAGTAAGCGACATTATCGGCGTGTTAAGCGACGGGCGATTTATTGCGGTTGAGTGTAAAAGAGAAAACGGCGGCATAATAAGCCCACGACAACACCAATTTTTACAGAGCGTAAGAGAATGTAACGGCTTTGCGCTTGTAATCCACGACGAAAAACAGCTAGAAATATTTTTGAAACTTCACGGTTATTGATAAAGAACTGTTTACATATACCCGAAACAAAGGTATAATTTTTATGTGATAAAGGGCTTTAAAGATAAGGATACAGAGCTTATTTATAATCAAAAGTTTTCAAAGCGATTACCGCCCGCAATACAAAAAATTGCATTGCGAAAATTGATGATGATACATAACTCAAAAACGCTAGAGGACTTGAGAATACCGCCAGCAAACAGGCTAGAGGCTCTTGAAGGAGATAGAAAAGGACAATACAGCATTAGGATAAATGGACAGTGGCGAATATGTTTTACCGTAGAAAACGGGGACTTTTACGAGGTTGAAATTGTGGATTACCACTAGGGAGAATGTGCGATGAATGAAATAGCAACACCGACAATAAGCGAGATATTGAAAGAAGAGTTTTTAGAGCCGTTAGAAATATCGGTCTACAGGCTTGCAAAAGATATTGATGTGCCAGTATCGCGCATACAGGATATATTGAACGATAAGCGAAAGATTACCGCCGATACTTCCTTGAGGCTTGCACGATATTTTGGATTATCGGACGAGTATTTTTTAAGGTTGCAAAACGATATTGACATTAGGAACGAGAAAGAAAAGAACGGTAATAAGATTTTGCAAATTGTGCCGTTTGCGCAAAAAGTAGAAAAGAAACAAGTTGCTTTTGCTTAAAGACAAGAGCCTTTTTGCAAAAGGAATATGGGTATTTCTAAACGCTTGTATTGTATGATACAGGCGTTTTTTTTGTATAAAAGCAACCGTTTTTGTGCAGGATTTATAACTTTTTTTCGAGATATTTGCTATTGTTGTATGCGCGAGGATTAAAGATGTTACAGCAGAATGATAGAAGCGGCGAAAAATTAGTTGTCGGAAGCCTTGAAGTTATCCAAGAATTCAAAAGTTCGGGGCTTACACGCATTGAAAGCAAAATCGATATGCTCGACAACAAAATGACAACCGAGCATTTGAAAACGAATGATTACTGGAGCGCGTTGTCAAATGATTGTATTTTAACCCCCGTCGAAAAAAAGACATTGAAAACAAACCTTGAAGCAGAAGCCACGCAATACGCCGCTATTATGGCAGAAGCAGAAAAGGCAAATGCGAAAAATGCAAAAGAAGTAAAAGAGTACGATTCATATTATAAGACGTTTCTAAACTACATTTACAATCAGCTACATTGCTTTGACGATATGAGCGCAAACACAGAGATAAACGACAAAGAAACGTTTAATAAGATGTTTGCAGATTTGCAAAAATATAAGCAAGCGGCAATCGACCGCATAGCACTTGAAAACGCAAAGACCGCCGCGCACGAAATCTCTAAAGACGAAATCGACATTGACCACAAAGGAGAGTATTTAGGGCGTGTATCGGTATTCCCTCCAACGACAGCAGACGGCGTTATCCATAAAGGCGACTGGTTCGTGTGGGAGGCGGCAACACAGACAGTTGCAGAAGGACAAGTTTTAGGACGACAAGGAAACGAAAACAAACTTGTCAAAGGGCACGTTTACCGAGCTTTGATAATGAACGACCAGCTGGTATGGGAAGAGCTTGACAGCACAGATGTGTATAATGCAAAGGAAATGACAACCGCATTAGGCGACATTCTTAATGTGTTGAAAGCCACAGACGACGCATATTACAGAAGTGTTTTTTGTTCATCTTTGCTCACGCAGTCTATACAAATGCCGTTAGCGAGCGTGATTTATGCAGGAAATATTGACCTATCGCAAGAAGTGAAACACGGCAATGGAACAACAAAATTATTGACAGAGGATAAAGACGGCGACAGGGTTATTCAATACAGAATTGCACAGGGCGGAATACCTAATTTTGCGAAAGACGGGAAGACTCTAAACAAGGGCTTTATTCTTTCGGGGAACGGAGATGCGGCATTTACGGGCGTTTTTCGGGGCGACTTTTTGTGTGATTTATTCACGGTCAAAAAAGAAACTGTCGGAGCAGATACAAAATGGGTAGCAAAAGCAGGGGACGATATTTTTAGCGCAGTAGCAAAACTGGCTACATTAGTAGGATTGAATAGCGCAAGCTATACGTTTACCACGCCGCAGACTTTGAACGGGCAGAGTATTACCCAATTTTCCTATTCATACAGCCCCTTAAATATTACAGAGCAAGGAACATTTTCAGTTACAACATACGGCGGTAAAAATGGAATGTATCAAGGAGGAAGTTACTTATACACATACAACACTACTTATTCATACGTTCATAAAAAGGAAGAGATAGTTATCAACGGGAAAAGTGTATCAAAAGAAATCAAAACTTGTAATATGCAATCAAATGAGAGAGGAAGTAAGGTAACTTTAGAAGACGGTGAAGAGGGAAAAGCGTATAACCTTATAAGGCAAGGGCAGATAAATTTAGAGACACAAATAAAGCAACATAATTCAACAACATATACAAATAATACAAGTTTAGTATTGACCGACAACCATATTTTCACAGACAGAACGGAGATAACGCTGGCTAAAACAGAAACGGTGTTTTCGTTTACGGACAATTTGCCAAATAAATATACAAAGCAACTCCCGAGCGGCAGTATTTACGAAGACACAGGTTATTTGAAAATAGCGAGGCAAGCTGAAACACATTTTGCGTACGAAGCATACAACGACCAATCATATTCTATGAATTACTATATGTTTCCAAACGGGCTTTTAATTCATTTTGGATTAACTTGCACTATCGGAGATAACGGTAATTGCTATATTACATTCAAGAAAAAATATGCCTTTCCGCCGATTGTAATTTGTTCTCCGAAAGATAATAAGTGGTCTAAAGGTTTTGCGCGAGATATATCCAAGCTAGGCTGTAATATAGCACAGCAAAAAGACGAAAGCGGAAAAAGCACTAAAAGCCAAGTATTTTATTTAGCCATAGGGCAGGCGGAATAGTGCTTGATAAGAGATTACATTTTTCAAGAATATAATGAGCGACAGAAACACTTTGACTTTCTGCCGCTTTTTTTATGTTTTTTGGTACTAATTCTAAAATCTGTTGACATAATACGTATGCACGTATTATAATATAAATATGAAAGACAAAGAGCTTTTGAGCTTGCTTTTGAAAAATGGTTGGACGGTTGACCACGTAACAGGAAGCCACCACATTTTGAAAAAAGAGGGTTTTGGAAAAATATCTTTGCCCATTCATAGCAAAGATGTGAAAAAAGGTTTAGAAACCGCAATTCTAAAACAAGCGGGTCTAAAGTAGAAACAAGCGACAGAGGGCTTGAAAAAGCTCTCTGTTAAGGAGATAGATTATGATGACAGTTTCGTATGTTGCAGTTTTTCATTTTGAGGACGGGGGGTATTGGTGCGAATTTCCCGATTTACAGGGGTGTTTTTCGCAAGGTGATACTGTTCGAGAGGTTCTTGCAAATGCAAAGGAAGCGTTAGAGGGCTATATCGAATGTGAACTGGAAGAAAAAGGCAAAGTTCCTCCCGCCCGTGAAATCACAGAATTTAAGGTAGAGGGAAAAGACTTTCTTTCATATGTAACGTGTGATATTTTGCAGAAAGCAAAAAGCGTGAAAAAGACGTTGACTATTCCTGCGTGGCTCAATGACCAATCTGAACGGCTGGGTGTGAACTTTTCGCGCACGTTGCAAGAAGCGTTGCTGAAGAAACTCGACATCGCATAAAAGCCTTTATGTGAAACGTGTCTAGGAATAGGCACGTTTTTTTGTTTTGCTAAAAGAAAATGTGAT
>CALDID010000323.1 GCA_937901865.1 uncultured Treponema sp. | reverse complement strand
CATCGTTGCCGTCAACGGTGTAAGCGTCCATATACTGTTCGTCTTGCGAGATTATCTTTGCTGTACTGTCAACAAATCTTCTCGGAATAAGCGGGGACCACCACGGAAGCGGATTTCTATTTGACGGTGTTTGCGAAACACAGTTTGCGCCCACGAGTCCCGCCATATATCCGAGCATTTCTCGGCAAGTTGCGCCTTCGGGGATTGAAGTTATTGTGATGGTGGTTGACCAGCCGTCGTAATAATTTGACAAGCCGACGCTGTTCATTATGTCTGCCGCAATATCTTTTAAAGACTGCGGGCTGCTTTCGCTTATGGTTAATGTCGGTTTGTACTCGACATCGGTAAAATAAAAAGCGTCATACGCTGTAATTGTTACATCATAATAGTAATTTCCGCTTTCGTCGGTTTCTCTTGACTCAACCGCTTCAATTTCATCAATCCAGTAGGTGCCGGGATAATCTCTGTAATTTTGTTTTTCTGCGGTGTTATCAATACAGGTCACATAGATAGATAGCATTAAGCCTTTTTTGAGTGCCGCCCTTGCTGTTGACGTCACCTTTTTCAAAACTATTGTCGCCATTGCGGAGCAAGTGTTACCGAAAGAAAGCGAATTGCCTGATACCAGTGTATGCTCTGTATTTATGCTCGCAATAGCGTTTGTGTCGCCGTTGTAAAATGTTATGCCGAGATTTACGCCTAACTGCGTTCTTAAAGTTGTCTTTGCGGTTATAGTTCTGTCGTTACTTTCCCACGCATATCCGCTTGTATAAGCCATAACATCACCTACATTTCAATAACATCAAAGGATAAGTTACCCCACAAACCTACTCCCGAAGCGGAACGGTCTATCTTGAATACAGGGGCTGAACGGTCACCGCAGTAAAAAGCTTTAGTTACTGTTCCCGACCCCGTAGGGTTTGGATAAGTGAAACTGAAAGACGCACCGTCTATCGCACTTAACAAGTTAGCAAATTGAGTTTGTGAGCAAGGCACAAATTCCAATTTCCACTTATCCTTGTGTGTTATTAAATCTCTAATCATTTTACCTGCTTGATTTCGCCCTGTGTTTGCGCTGTCCACGCCTTGCCTTGAATAACTTGCTCCTTGATATTTCAAAGCGGGGAGCGTACTCGACCCGTCAAGCGGAACGCTGTTTATCATAAACGGAAATGACATAAAATCACTCCTTAATACGAAGTCAACGGACTGCCGCCGTAAACTTTTGTTGCTGAATTGTTCTGCTTAACCACTTCTTCAAAGAGAGTTTTGCCGTTAAGCTGTGCTACAAAGGTGTATGTGCCATTATTGTTGTTAGATGTGCTTGACATTGCTCTCATAAATCCTCTGTATGCCGCTTCTTCGATACCTTCTTGTATCTGTGCGTTGTTTGCAACTGCGGTTTTACCGTTTGAGAACTGTCCGACTAATTCGCTTTGATTAGCCATAAATATACCGTCTTCGGGAAAACCGCCAGTTGCATAACGAGGAATTGAAATGTAAGATAATTGGTCAGCAAAAATCTTGTCAAGGTGTAGTGCGTTTCTAACACTTTCGGGAAGATTGTTGATTATGTTTCTTGCTTTTGCAACAATGACATTCAGACCGTAGATAACTTGATTTACAAAATGCTCAATAGCACCGATAACACTGTTTACAAAGTTCCTTGCACCAGATTTAATACCGTTCCAAGTGTTAGACACTTTGTTTGAAACTTTATCCATTGTTGATGTTATGTTGCTCTGTATATTATTGAACGCAGTTGTGACTTTGTTTTTTATTTCGGTTGCGGCATTTACAAACGAAGTCTTGAAGTTTGTGAGTTTCTCTTTTGCTGACGCCCAAGAGGCATCCCATTTTTCTTTGAAGCCGTTAAAGAAGCCCGCTACAACATTCTCGCCTATTTCTTTGAAAACGGTTGAGGGCGAGTGAATACCGAAAATAGAAAGAACTGTGTTGATAAGATTTTGGCAAAGATTTCTCATCTTATCTGCAAAGTCCCTCCATTTTGACTCCGTTCCCTCCGACATTCCGCCACCTATCGCTTCGCCCATTTCTTTGAATGCTGTCTTCCAGTCTCCACGAGCAAAAGCGACCATTGCGTTAGCCCAATGTTGTATTCTTTTCCCTATGTCTTGTAAGGCGTCGCTCATCAGCTCGCCCCAGCTCTTTATTGAACGCCACATACTGCGGAGCGTTTCCGCAAAAGCGTTCGCCTTTTCTTCTAAACTTCCGTCAACATCTAACGAGAACGCTATTGCTAACGCCGCACCTATCGTTGCGCCGATGACCGCTCCGACCGGACCGCCCAATCCCGCTCCTACGATAGCGCCGAGCAATGTGCCCGACAACCCCACTACTGATTTCAGCAGCTCAGAAGGTTCTAACTTTCCGTTGTGATTAAATATAATACTATCTAATATCAAGCCGAACGCTAAACCTATTGCCGCCCCGACAACGGCTCCCGCAGGACCTCCTAACGCTCCGCCGATTATCGCACCGAGCAATGTAGGAACGGCGGCAGTAACTTTTTCTGCTATCTGTTCCGAATTGAGGTCGCTCCAATCGAACAAGACATCTTCAACGGTCATTTTAAAGTTTACCATTCGCTCGATTGTTTCGTCACTCAAAGTGCTGTTGACCGCTCTTTTCTCGAACATGTCCGCAGCGCTAATTCCGCTTGCCGCACCCGCCGAACTTGTTGAATTGTCACTTAGGTTGTTGATTTCGTCAAAACCTAAAAGCGTTCTTTTTATAGTTTCCGCCGACTTTGCGGCAGAACTTAAATTGTCGGCGTAATTCTTTGAGTATTTCACGGCGGCATTATATGTATCTTTGCCTTTCAAAGCGGCAATAAACGCGTTTAATTTGTTTATAGCGTCAACTATGAGGTCAATAACCCTTACGATTACAGGTATAACGAGTTCGAGAAGAGGCTGTGCCAGTGTTCCGAGTGCGTTTTTTAAATATGCTGTACTGCTGACAAACGAGGACATCGTTTCGTTAAACGAAGAATCAAACTGAGCGAGGTTTTGAACCCCTTCTCTGAAACCTTCAACAATGTTTCTTAAAACGGCGCGTATCATTCTGTACTTAGCAATGCGCGCAAACGATTTTATCAAGTTGCCAAATTTAAGCGCCGCCTTGCTTGCGGTGTTTCCCGCATTGCTAACACTTTTGCCCGTTTCTTCAATACTCTTGCTTGACTTGCGCGCTGCACTGTCAAGTTTTTTCACTGCGTCAGTGACTTTTTCAGTTTTTTCTGCCGCCTTTGAAACGGTTTGACTGAGTTTTTCTTGCGCCGACGAAAGCGCTTCAACACTCTCCGCCGCCTCGCTCGCCTCACTGCTCATTGTTGAAATTTCTCCTGTTGGGAGAGCCGAATCAACCTCTTGCGGTGCTGATTGATTAGCGCTTGTGCTGATTGTCGGCACGCTTAACGAACTTGCCCTTGTTGCTGAATTTGAGAATGTGCGGAGTTTATCATTTACATTCGCAAGTGTTTCAGCAAGGCTGTTTAATTTATTTATTATTCCGTCAAGGGCGTCTTTCCCTTTGATGTTTATATCTATGTCAAGTTTTAGGCTTTCAATAACATCATCGTTATCTGGCATATTCTCACCGCCCTTGTTTATTTTTCTTAAATCCGTTTACCCAGTTAGTAAAATGGACAATTGCTTTCTGTCTTAAATATTCTGTTTCTGCTTCCGTTAATTCTTCTGCCGGTTTATCTTCTTCTGTAAATGGGCAATCGGGATATTTTGGCATAGCGTTTATAACACTTTTGTCAATAACACCGGCAGGAAAAATCACTGTAGATTGTAACGCTTGACACATTCTTGCCCCGATTTGCCATATATGCTGTTGATTTTCTTTTACTTTCTTTTCATATACCCGAACATAGTTAAAATATAATTCGGGGTCATCATACCAAAATTCGCTTGGTGTCATACCCACCGTCAGAGCATTATCAAGCATTTCCCTCTCAAAGTACGATTTCACGCCGTATTTTAAGAGGGCGTTGCTTGTTGATGTTGCCGATTTTACTTCATCACGAATTTTACTTTTGGCTTTTTCTCTGCGGTTTCGTGAGTAAAACCCGAACATATAAAGTCAAACATATTAGCGTTGAACGCTTCGTCAACATCGTTTTCATATACATATTTTATAATCTCATCTGCTTTACTTGCGTTTGCTGAACCCTTCGCACCGTCAGCCTTTTTTAACATTCTCGGAAATGCAAATTTGACAAAATCTGCTATTTGATTATTGGAGTCAAGAACCTGTCTGAATTTTTTCTCTTTAACGGCTTTTATCACTATTTGGCTGCGGTCTTCATTTGCACTGCTTAACAAAAAATCAATGAGGTCGGGAAACGCCTCGAAAGTGTCTGCGATTATATCTCTGTCTATGCCTACAAAAAACTTGTATTTGCCTATTTCAACGCTTTTAAGTAATGGTTTCATTTAGATTTCCTTTCTTTACGCGGTGACGGTGATTCCTGTCACCCATTCAGGCTCCGAATACGGCGTGATAGACACCGTTACTTCCATAAGAGAGTTTGCCGTAAGTGCGGGAAGCCCAAGGTTTGACGGCATCCCGAAAAACCTTATACTCTCGGTAATACCGGGAATATCAATAGCAAACCAACAACCGTTGTTAGTTGCCGCCGCTGTGCAAACATCTCCCCACGCGTCTTTAAACTCATCGGTAAGATTTGCATTAAACTGTAATGCACCGCCAAGGTCTTTAAGTAACTCGACATAAGTTGTATATTCTTCGTTGTCAAAAGTCGTTGCGTCTGCTGTGTTTGGGGTCGGACTTAAATCAGGCGTTGATTTCATATCAGGAATATGCGTGAAACTGGTTATCGTTGCCGATGAAGCCCCGGCTGCATATCCGATTTTTACGCCAATTGATGATAAGGGTGTTCCCATAATGTTTTCCTCCTTGAAATTATTAAAGGTAAGCGACTGCCCGCCATAAATTTGGCAGTCGGTCTATAACAAGCCGAAGCCTATTATATTGATTCGAGATATAAATCTATCCTTACTACTGTTTGATATAATACTGTTCCAATATCAAACGGGCGCCCTGAACTGTAAGTGCCGTTTCGCGCTCCCAATACTTCGGGTATTTCGGCGTGTAAATCAATCACATTCAGCCAGTCTATAATTTTTTGTGCCAAGATATAAGCGGCTTTTTGTGCCGAAACGGTTTCTTCACCAATTTTCATTTGCGTTGCAAACACATTAAATTGCAAAGGGGAGATATATACTTTTCCGTCCTCAAAAGTGGTGAATCTCACAAACTCGGTGTGGTCTATAATTGAGACTTGTATTTCGCTTTTATTGGTTTTATGTGCATATTTAAAAGCCTCTAAAACTTTTATACCTTCAGGCAAATCTTCATCAGCGTCGATTTTACCTTGTATATATTCAATTACATCATATAAAATCAACACTATCACCTCAAATATAATCTCATCCACTCCGCCAAGTTTGGAATACCGCTGTATTTTATCCTTGCAATTGCTTTTTGCACACCGTTTTCAGCAACCTGTCCTTGTGAAAATGTAGGTTTCCCCGTTTCAGGGTCAAGATACCACCAGCCACCGAGTTCTCTCGTTTTAGGGTGGTAAGCGTATTGCCAACCGCTTGTGTGTTGCATTTCGCCTCTGCTGAAAAATGTAAGTTCCGTTGAGGGTGTATATTCCCAGTGTATAGAACCTAAACCAACATAACCCGTGCCGAACTCTCTAAACCACAAATCATCTGCGTGAATATCAAATAAACAGGTGATTGTGCTTGTTTTTTCATTTACGCCGATTAAGGTTACCGTTGCGTCATCGTATGTTTCCCGAACATAATCTTGCAATGTTAAAGCAAAACCACGCGATGCCTCAATAACAGCGCGCTCAAGTTTTTCACTGCGCAAATTTTCTACGCGCTTTGTAAATCGTTTTAAAGGTGATAAATCCATTTATTCACCTTCTAATTTCTTGAGAGTTATAAATATTGCTTTATTTTGATTTCTGACGCTTGTAATTATTGCGTTAGCGCCGTCGTGCGTTTCACCCGAAGGTTCAGCACCGTCCAAAAAAAGCAAATCGCCCTCATTAAATGCGCCGTCGAAAATTTGAGCATTGGCAATACCGTTCCAGCCCATTGCAATATGTTCGCCGTACTCTTCGGTAGTGTAGAATCCCGACATATTGTTAAGTGCAACTCGCGCGGGCTGTATTGTCAAATAATTAAATCTCAAACGGTATTTAATCGGTTCAGAATATGTGACGACATCATCAGTGACCGTGCGTTTGCAATGGTAAATATAACCGCCTAACTTCATACAATCCCCGCCTGTGGTGTTATTCTGTCAAGTAAACTTTTGCTTACTCCCGAATTGTCCCAAGTTATTGATATTCCGTTTTCGGAATAGTGGGTCATTGAAGAATATCCTGCTTTGTCTGATATTTCTTTCATACAGTCATATATCCAGTCATAAGCGCGAGGGCGATTTTCCGGAACTTTTGTTATATCAGGTGCAAACGGGAACGCTTTATCAAGATATGTTTTTTCGGCAACACCGTAAATAATATCTATGTCATCTTCGGTAATATAATCATAAGCCGAAGCAAAGGCTTCCTTTACCTCATATTCGCTCTGCATAAAATCGCCCTCCTTGTTTTATTTTTTTTGGGACTTTGTTGTTTTCTTTTCGGTCTTAGTTTCCTTTTTAGCGGGAATTATAACTTTTTCAGGCTCTTTTGCTCTGTTTCTGCGCAACATCATTCCCATTGTATTCACTCCTATCAGACTGTGATTTTAATTGCTTTTGAAGCGTCATAAAGATAGGTTACAAAATGCTTGTCTGCGGAAATTACAGTGTATTTTGTAAGAATATCTCTGTCCGCCTCTACAAGCGTATCTCTCTTCATTATGATACGGAGTGCGCCGGGCTTGACGATATACGCATTGCCTGAAGATGAAAGCTTGTTAGAAACCGATACCTGGCAACCGTGAATCATTCCTACTGTGCCTCTGATAATCATATCGGCTGCTATATCGCTTGCAGGAACCCAGTCGTCTGCTTTTCTGAATACGGCGTAAGCAGCAGGTGAAACAAGTATTGCTTTATCGCCCTCAATATCTTCGCCGAATTTAACAAGTGCGTCTGCTACATCATCCGCTGATATTGAACCGGAGGCGCTGTAGGTCATAGAGGCACCAATGCCTGCAAGAGTGGCGAGCATTTCGTTATCTTCGCCCGAAGCAATCGAAAGTGCTAACTGAGTGATTGCTTCGCCTATCGGGTCACCATAGCCACCAAGCACGGCTTCATCAGTTATCTCTACCGCCTTTCCGATTTTGTGTATCTGCGCTGTCGCAGGAGTTGCAGTAAGTTGTGCAACGGCAATATCAGAACCCTCAGCTACTACTGCTGCGTCGCCGATGTAATTCCACGACGGAAGAGTGAGTGTGTCGCCGGGCTGACCTACAAGCGTAGTGTCAATTGTGGCGAGAGGGGAGAAGCGGATAGCGTCCGTGAGTTTTTTGTCAATCATATCCGCCATAACTTGCGGATTTATGAGGTCGGCAAGAAAAGTGCCGGGATTGTGTGTAAGTGCCATAAAAAATTCCTCCTTAAAATTGTTAAAGGTAAGCGACTATCTGCCATAAAATTGATAGCCGGTACAGAGCCTTATTCTCCTTGTAATTGAGTATAAAGTTCTTTGTTTTCTGAATAGAGTTTTGCTTTTTCGGTGTAGTTCATATTGTTGAACTGTTCTTTTGTAACAGCACCGTTTTCGCCCGTCTTTGGCGAGGGAGTATCCTTCATCAGCCCTGCCGTGATTTTTTCCTCAAGCGACTTGTTAAAAGTTGCGTGATTAGCAAAAACGGTTACCGTATCGCCTTTTGAAAGCGCTTCAGCAGTGGAAGCTGCAAGTTCCGAATCATAGCCGAGAGAGATGTATTTTGCGGTATAATCGGCGGTTTTTTCACGCTTTTTTACCTGCTCAAGTTCTTCACGAAGGTTGCTTAATTCCTCATCTCTTTCAAGTTTTGCTTTTTCTTCTTCGGAAAGCAAAGCGTTGTGCTTCTTTTTCCATTCCGCCGCCTGAGAATTGGCGTTGCTCACACTGTCTTTTAATTTCTGTATTGTGTCAGCATTGTCCTCATACTCGAAGTTCTCAAAAAATTTGAGTTTTTCTTCAGGCGATAAAGCCTCGTAGTTATCAGGCTTTTTGATTTTTGTTTTCATAAATCTTTTCCTTTCTGCGATTATAGACTTCCCTGTCTTTTTTTGCGTTTACAGTTCACTCTGCTTTGCGTTTTTTTGACTTCCCTGTCATTTATATTCCAAAATGCAACGGCAATTTACATTGTTGCCGGCATTTGAAAATCCACCGGGATAAAGAGCGCTGTCATCATCGAAGGTAATAAATTCTGCGTCAACCGGTATTGTTACGCCTTCTAAGTATTCGTGAGTGTCACGAACCTTTTCGTCACCCGCCGTAACCCAAGTTTTTGCTTTGTAATGGTTCACGCCGTAATCATAAGCACCTGCGTTATACATACGGTGATATTCGTTCTCAAATATCGTCCTTATCCTTGTTTCATCTTTGGCTAAATATGCTTCTTCCAGTAAATCAAAGGCGTCTTTGCCGTCATAAGAAAAGAATATAAGAGCCTCAATCATATCTTCGTTAGGTTTACCTTTGTTGCCCCAACCCGATATATATGCGCCGTGCATTTCGTCATATAATGCTGTGCATAATTTTTCAAAAGGCTCGCTCTTTTTACGGCTTTTAAGAAACTTGTTAATTTCGTCAAAGTGCAACAAATAATCACTCTTCATCGGTTGCCTCTTCTTCGTCCGTTTCATCGTTTACTTGACCGGCAAACATATCTTTTGCTTTGGCTGTCTGCTCTTCTTCATAGCCTTTGCTCATTTCATACGCTAAATCAGGGTCTGCAAACATACCGCAATGTGTAAATGCCAACTGAGGATGAATTTTCCCGTTTGCGAGCATAGTTGTAAGAACCTGAGATTTCATCTGAATGTTTTCGTAATTTCTTCTTGTGAAGCGTATATCTATATTTAACGGTTTAAGGTCAAGGTGTCTCACTAAATTACAAATACGGATAGCAATCTTCAGGAAAGTCATTTCACTCTCTTTAAAGCACCTCTCGCTGTCTTTGGCTCTTGCTTCTGCGTCGCTCCAGCCGTCACGCATAATTACCGCTGAACCGGTATCGCTTGTGCTTGAACCCCCGTTGCGATTAGGCATACCGCAAATTGTTAATACGGTTTGATACATATCATCAATTACCGTTTGACTTTGCGACTGATTGAGCTCTTGAATAAGATATTTTACATCGCCTTCAGCGGGGACTTTCAAGCCACCGTTTTCTCTTAACGATTTAAATGTGTCGGAATCTATATCGACCCCATAAAACACCATTAGAGCCTGAACAAATTGCTCCACACCGTCAACACGGTTACTTTCCACTGTGTTCATCGCATCTAACAAACTAAGCACTATTTCAAACGCACCGAGTCTTGCGTCGTTTGCATAATATTCTATAATCGGAATATCACCAAGGATATGACCTTGTTCACGGATTACTTTTTCGCCTTTGATTTCATAGTATTTATCGCGTGTATATACGCTGTATGTTGTTTGTCCTTGCTTATCAACAACATAAGTAACACCCATAACAGGTTTGTTTCCAAGCCCTGAATCATATACCACAAATGTGTTTCGCGGGTCTAAAGAGTATATCTCAAACGGCGCGTCGTCTTCTTCTGCGTTGTTGTCGGGTAAAATTAATTTATATGCTGTACCGCCGCGGCGACGTTGTTGCTTCCTGCGTTCAAAACGGCGCGAAGATTGTCTTCTTTGAGATACTTTTTCTGCTCTTCGGTCAGCCCCGCCTCAATCGCGCGCTCGTGAGAGCTAAAGAGCATTAAGCCTGCAATCTGTTCGGGGGTGAGTTCTTTCGCGAGTGCTTCGGCTCGTTTTTCTGCGGAAAGCCGCCAATCTTCCCACGCGTCGAGTTTGCCGTTCTTGTTCATATCCTTGAACGCAAATCCCTTGTCTTCGATAAGCGTAACACCGCTTGCAGGCGAATAACCGAGCGTTGCGCCCTTTTTGTTTTCAACAAGGACGTAACTCGTTTTGCCGTCGGAAACGGTTTTGGTGGTGTACTTCTTTTTAGGCGCAGCCGTTGCGTCTAAAGCCATCAGACATACAGCCGTAAAAGCTGCCAATCGCACCGCTGGCCGTGCGTAAAGTGTTGTTCGGAGCATAATGCCCTCCAAAAAAGATTTTTGCAAGAGCGAAAAAAAAGGCAAAACCCGTTTCTCCGCTCTCGTAAGCGTTAAGAGGTTTTGCCTGTTATTCACAGTAACAATCCAGCTTGTCTTTTATGCTAACCGCACTTTTCAGAATTGTCAAATTATTTTTTTGTTTTACTGCCCCGTTTAGACCAAACAATTACTGTGCTAAAGAAAAAGAATAAACTCATTTCACGAATTCTTCGATTTTGCACTCGTGCGTTTTCGTGTTTTCGTCATAGTTTATGCCGACAAAAAGCAAAGACAACTGAATAATCTCGTTCGTAACGGCATAATCTTCGATTGTAGAAAGAGCTCCTTTCTTCACGCACTTCTTTATTCGGAATATGACAAGTTTTCTCTTTTCTGTCATACGCAAAATCGGCGAGGTCGCAACACGCAGATACGAATTATCATTTTGAATAAACTCATTCAATCAAAAATCATTACAGTTTTGTCCACATAGATTTTTTGAGAAAGAGTTCGCTTAAATTTATATTATCAAGATTCAAATAGATTCCCATATTGCCCCACTTTTTTATTATAGCACACAAAAAATAAAAAGGCTACAGAGAGCTTTTCTCCATAGCCTTTCGATTGCACACAGTAAGAAATCACTTTTTAGAAAGGAAGTGAAATCCTATATCCATTTATTTCCAAGTGTTTGGAATATCCTCACAAATGTTGAGTTCGTCTTCGTCCTTACCTTCTGGGCTCTTCATAAAGAACTTTGACTTTGCCATATCAGGAACAAAGTTTACCATATCGCCAAGAGTGAACTTGTGCTCTGGTCCTGTGATAGCAATGATGTTCTGTCCCTTTGTAGAAAGGAAGAGGTGTGTTGAAGCACCAAGAGGCTCTTGGTTTGTAATCTTCATCTGCATATTGTTCTTTGCAGCTGGAGCTGTCTGATACTCCAAATCCTCAGGGCGAATACCAAAGAATACTTCTTTGCCGACATAAGCCTTCAAAGACTTCTTCTGCTCTTCTGTAGGCTCAATCTCGAATGAACCCTCATCAGCAACGATTGTTCCGTTCTTTTCAACAATCTTTACAGAAAGGAAGTTCATCGGCGGTGTACCAATAAAGCCCGCAACAAACTTGTTGATTGGGTGATTGTACAAATCAAGTGGAGCACCAATCTGCTGAATCTTTCCACCTTCTTCGCCACAACCCTTCATAACAACAATCATATCACCCATTGTCATAGCTTCAATCTGGTCATGGGTAACATAAATCATTGTAGCCTGCAATCTGTTGTGCAAGTCGCTGATTTCAGCACGCATCTGAACGCGGAGCTTTGCATCGAGGTTACTCAAAGGCTCATCGAACAAGAAGACTTTTGGATTACGAACGATAGCACGACCTACCGCAACACGCTGTCGCTGACCACCAGAAAGTGCCTTAGGCTTTCTGTCGAGGTACTGCGTCAAATCAAGAATCTTAGCTGCTTCATCAACACGGCGCTTGATTTCAGCTTTGTCAATCTTGCGAATCTTCAAGCCGAATGCCATATTGTCAAATACGCTCATATGTGGATAAAGAGCATAGTTCTGGAATACCATAGCGATGTTTCTGTCCTTTGGAGGAACATCGTTCATAAGCTCGCCGTCGATATAAAGCTCACCTTCAGAGATGTCTTCAAGACCAGCAATCATACGAAGGGTTGTAGACTTTCCACAACCAGATGGACCTACGAATACACAGAATTTCTTGTCATCAACTGTGATATTAGAGTTAGAAACAGCACGGACATTGCCATCATAAATCTTTCCAATGCCCTTCAATTCAACCTTAGCCATTGTATTAGCCTCCGAAATCGGGTTATATTATATTTTTAATAATACACCCACTTTTTTCAGTTGTCAAATTCTTTTTTCACTTTTTTTGCATTTTTTTTCTTGTCGCGCTTTTATAAAAACATTTCGCTTGCACAAACTCACAAAATCTGCTATAGTATTATTTATATATTATTGTATAGCATAGATTTATTTTTTAACTGCATCTTCAGCATACGCTCTATTGCACAAAATCAAGCTTGAACCTTGCCTATAATCAAACTTGAACAGCGGTACAAAGCAAGCTTAATTGTACCCTATCATCAAACTTGAACACACCCTACAGTCAAACTTCATTATTCACTCTCATCAAGCTCGTTTCTACCCTCTTCACCGTACGCATAACGCCCCCTTTTTGCGACACATCAAAGAGATTTCAGCGTAGCTTTTACAGATAATAATTGTCAGCCTTGCGTCTATATTGAAAATTGAGCTCTTTATGGTTATCATTATAGCTATGGGACACGCAGATTCGGCTATTTTATCCATATCGATAATTCTCCTCTCTGGCTTTTTGATGACTCGCATTACAAAAAAGCTCCGTTTGCCTAACGTTACGGCGTATATTGTAGCGGGCATTTTAATAGGTCCGTTTTGTCTTGATTTAATTCCTCGTCAAATCATTTCTGCAACTGATTTTTTGCCAAATGTCGCGCTCGCTTTTATTGCGTTCAATACAGGCGAATTCTTCAAGCTCGACACACTCAAGAAAAACGGCGCAAAAGTCATATTCATTACGCTCTTTGAAGCCTTACTCGCCTCACTTGTTGTGTTTTTCGTCTGCTCCTCTTTTCTGCGTCTCAACCTTGCCTTTTCTATCGTGCTTGCCGCCCTCGCTTCCGCTACTGCCCCTGCTTCTACGATGATGACAATTCGGCAAACAGGCGCAAAAGGTGATTTTGTTGAAACGCTTTTGCAAGTGGTCGCTTTAGATGACATCGTGGGACTGCTCGCGTATAGTGTCGCCATCTCAATCGCGATTTCTTCTTCAACAGGCGAAGCATTTTCTATTGCGCACCTTATTCAACCAATTTTCTCGAATATGCTCGTTCTGCTTTTAGGCTTTTTATTCGGTCTTATATTGAAGTTTCTTATTGCCCAGAAACGCTCTTCAGATAACCGCCTTATCATCTCTGTTGCGCTTCTCTTCGCATTTTGCGCAATATGCACCGTTTTCAACGTATCCCCGCTTTTAGGCTGTATGTCTATGGGTATGGCGTATATAAACTTAACCGACGACAGCAAATTATTTAAGCAGCTCGCTTATTTTAATCCGCCTATCCTGTTAATCTTCTTTGTGCGCTCTGGCTTGTCGTTTGACCTGCGTTCTCTCATATCCGCTTCGGGAACGGTCGGGAACGTACCGCTTTTGACAATCGGCGTTATTTATTTTTTCGTGCGCATTATCGGCAAATATGCAGGTGCATTCCTCGGTTGTCTTATCACAAAAAAGCCCGACACTACGAGAAATTATCTCGGTCTTGCCCTCATTCCGCAAGCTGGGGTTGCGATAGGTCTTGCAGCTCTCGGCTCGAGGGCATTAGGCGGGGAAACAGGGAACGCCTTGCAGACAATCATACTCGCTTCAAGCGTGCTCTATGAGCTGATTGGACCTGCTTGTGCAAAGCTATCGTTGTATCTTTCGCACTCCTATTCGACCCGCCTTGAAGACTTGGTAAGCGTGAACGAAACGGCAGAAGACGGCGTGCAGAAGACGGAGCTTGAGCTTTTGATAGAGCGCATACAAAAGATACAAGAAGAGTTGCCTGTTCACACGGTAAATGAGGAAGAAGCCGCGTATACAGAAGCTGCGGAAAACCATTCACGAGCGGTGTTTGAAGAGCGCATAGGCAAGATTTCGGAAGGAAGGCAAAGAGCTACAGCAATCAGAAAATCGGTGAAAAGGAGAAGACGATGAACGACGAGGAAATTACAAGCATACTATTCAGCACAACAGACCCTATTTCTCATCTTTTAGGCACATGGGCAAGTGAATTTTCTGTAGGCGCGGTTGTGCTTCGTCTTGCCTTATCGCTTGCCTTATCAGCCATAATCGGTTGGGAAAGAAGCAGCAAGCGACATTCAGCAGGCTTTCGCACCTTTATTGTCGTAACGCTCTCTGGCACGCTTGCAATGCTGTTAGACATTTCCCTTTGTTTCCGCTATTCGAGCAAATTATTCTTGCTCTCTGCGGCGGCGGTTGTGTCGTCTGCACGCATTGCCACACGAACGCTCTTTTTCTCATCGCGCAATCAGATTATGGGGTTGACGACTTCTGTCGCGCTATGGGCAAGCTGTTTTCTCGGCATAGCCATAGGCGCAGGACAATATACGCTTTCGCTTGCGGCGTTTGTTACCCTGCTCTTTTGTTTGTCCAAATTGCCAGAGCTTGAGTTCTACTTAAAAAACCGCTCGAACCACTTTGAAATACACCTAGAGCTTAAAAACTCCCTCAATTTACAGAACTTTGTAACCACTATTCGCCGCCTTGGGCTTAAAATCGACGCTATCGAAATGAATCCCGCGTATGCAAACTCTGGGCTGAGCGTCTATTCTATTGCGATTTCTATTTCTAATGATGAGCTAAAAAAATACAAAACACACCGAGAAATCATTTCTGCGCTTTCTACGCTCGAATACGTTTCTCACATCGAGGAGATTTAGCATGTTCACCTACACCGTATGCCAATCGTTAGGCTGCACACAAAGTGCAATAACCCCGTTTTACGAAGACAGCGAAGGCAAAAAGTGCTATTGTTTGCAGCATACGCCCAATCAAGAACTAGCCAAGCAATCAATCTATCAATATTTGCGCACTCACGATAAAATAATAGGTCTTGTCGCAAATGGAATGTCGTTTGCAGATGTCGATTTCTCTAACAAAAACTTCTATGGCTGTTCATTTCAACACTGCTCGTTTTCTAACATCAAAACCATAAATTGCAGGTCGAGGCTCACGCTGTTTGATTTTTCTATCTTCACTGACTGTTCTTTTTTGGAATCGAGCCTCCAATTCACTTCTTTTGCGGGCGCGGCGTTTTCTCACGTTCTTTTTACGGGAAGCGACCTCGTGCAGAATAATTTTATGGGCATTACCGCCTATCAATCTTCGTTCGATGATTCAGATTTATACAACAGCCGCTTTATCCGTGCGAAGCTGATAAATACGTCGCTGAGAAACTGCAACATAAAAAAAGCTATGTTCTATGAACTTGAAACGCAGGACGTATCGTTTAAGATGTCGAATACAAAGGAAGCTCTTTTTGACCAATCGGGCAGCGCACTGATGAACAACGAAAACGCGACTGATACATGGCTGTTATAACAGAGAAAAATCGATAAGGAGAAAAACAAAGTGAAAATATATTTGCATGTAGGGCTTGAGGGGTTTACAAATAGCTATGTAGTAGTAAACGAGCAAACAAATGAAGCTCTCATCATCGATATAGAAAAAGTTACCAAAATGCTCATTTCGCAAATAGAAGATAAGCGGCTGAAAATCTGCGCCGTTCTCATCACGCACAACCACAAAAAGCACGTTTCGGGTCTAAAGACACTGCGCAAAATCTACAACTTCAAAACCTATGCCGCCAATTACGAAATAGAGGGCGAAGAGTCGATGATTCTCAAAGGCGACGGGCTTATCCGCTTGGCAGGAATGAACATAAACTATTTTTCTCTCCCTGGTCATTCATCGGATTCGATTATCTACAAAATCGGGGGAACGCTCTTTACAGGCGATGCGCTCTCGAACGGAATGATTGGAAAGACGACGAGTATCTATGCAAGGCAAATGCTTATCCGCAACTTAAACGAAAAAGTTATGTCGCAAAGCGATAATACAGCCCTGCTTCCTGGACACGGTCCGCCTACGACGGTTGGGGCTGAAAGAAAGTATAATCAAGACTTAAATCCAAAAGCAGAACTCAATATGAAATAAGCGAAATCCGCCCCGCAGACAGCCCGTATTTGCCATACACAAATCGGCGCAAACGGTCGGCGGCGGCGTAAAATCCCCTTCCCTCCGTTTCCACAACGTAATCAGCAAGCGGCTTTAGATACTTTTGCACTGTCTTAAACGAAGTCAGGTGAATAAAATACTGCGGCACTTCAGAAAGGCTCTGCTGCAACAAATACGCCATTGTTTCATTGTGCATCAACACCTCGTCCGCAGGGTCGTAATTGAGAGAAGCCCACAGCGACCAATATTCCCGCATAAACAATCTGCTCTTTCTGTCCATCGTGTTATACACGGTGAAGCACAAAGCGCGAAACTCCTCATCACAAAAGAATATCCCGTGCCACCCCTCGTGCGCCAAAAGCCTATCGCGCAGATACACGGGGGATTCTTGCGAAATCGCCAAGAGGCTTCCGCGCACGGCTTTAACTCCGTCAGCACTTTCCTCGATAACGCCGTTTTCCAGCAATATCGTTTTCAAATGCAGTTCATAGCTGTTTAATGCAAACGCCGTCTTCTGCGCCGTGTCGAAAAAAGATGCGAGCGTCTGTGCGCTGTAATCGTGCGCATTATAGCCGTGCTCCTTTGCAATAAACTCATCGCTCATCAATCTGCCGCGATAGCCTCTCTTTTCGGCAAAAAACGCCAAGCGCGTAAAAAACTGATTAAGCGTCGCATAATCTTTCACGTCCAAAAGCAACACATCGGGAAATTGCTCCCAGCGAAACAACTCGTATTCTTCGCGCCGCCAATTCTCTTTTTTCCAGCGGATAATCACGCCAGGGTCGGCGGTAATCGGCTCGCTATCCTTTAGCTTTGCGTCGCTTTTGAGCAAAACAGAGCGCACCATAGCGGCGTTTTCTCTCAGCTCTAGCTCGGAGTATACAGCGGAAAAGTTTTGCGGATAGAGTTTTGTTTCGTTGAGGTTCGGCGCGCGTCGAATGCTTATCGCGGTGTCTCCGTAGCTCAAGCGCACTCGCTTTTGCTCTGCAATATCGCCGAAATCGTTACAATCGCTCATCGACAGCGCAATATACGGCTTTGCGGCTTTCGGGAAAATCGCCTGCACTTCTTCTTTGCTGAAGTCCGCCCTCGCAAAAGAAAAATCCGCCACTCCCCCATTCACTCCGAACGCAAACAGCGGGCTTTCTTCGTCCTTTTGCCAGCCTATGTGCGCCACCTTTACAGAAAACTCCTTCACCTCTCCGCCCTTTACGATAAGCTCATCGGCAAGCAAAGCCACAGGAGAGCACAGCGACAATCTCACACTCGCGGCAGAGCTGTGCTTTAGGTCGTCGGCAAACGCGAGGGCACTCTTCTTTTCGCCGTTCGCATACTCAAGCGAAAACGACACATCGCGCGCGGCGGCGGTATCAAAGGCGATACACGCTTCAAGCGAAATATACATCTCGTCTTTTGCGATGTCGCCAATCTCTTTTTTTGCCTTCTCGTTCAGAGCAAAGCGGCTTGTGTGCGAGGCTTTATCAAGGCGGCTCTTCAACAGCGTATTTTGCTTTAGCACAAGGGAATAGGTCGGCGAAAGGCGGAGAGGCACACTTTCGCTAAACGAACACGACGAAAACAGAAACACACAGAACGTAATAAAGAACAATGTCAAATTTTTGGAGTAATAGCGCAACATTGCTTTTTTTATCGGTTTATAGGTATAATCTCAATCATGAGTTTTGTAATTATTTTCAATAAAGACACGCTTTTTGCACTAACGAAAGCACAAAAGGCTTTTCTGAGCGCGATAAATCAGCAATCAGCGCACCACTTTATGCCGCACTATCCCCTCTGGGCTGCCACAGGCAGTTTCTTAAAAAGCACAAGTGAGGAGGAAGAAAAATTTTTAGAAGAAGTATTTAAAAATCCGTCGTTGATACAATCTTTGACTATCTTGCGCCCAGAAATACGCGACGATGAATGTATTTTTCCTGTAGAGCTACAGACGGAAAAAGAAAAACATATTCTCACGGTGCTTGCAGGCAAGAGAATCGAATATTGCAACGAAAAGGCCATGCTCGGCACGCGTCTGGCTCACATCGACGGCGGTGTTCCTCAGATTACCGTGGAGACCGAAACCATCGACGCGTACCATCTCGGCGGTCTCTTCTACTTCTTCGAGAAAGCCTGCGGCATCAGCGGCAACATCCTGGGCGTCAACCCGTTCAATCAGCCGGGTGTCGAGGCGTACAAGAAAAATATGTTCGC
>CALDID010000322.1 GCA_937901865.1 uncultured Treponema sp. | reverse complement strand
CTTTTTGGGCGTAAAATATTTTTCTGCACGCCTTGCAGGATTATCTTTTTGGGCGTAAAATATTTTTCTGCACGCCTTGCAGGATTATCTTTTTGGGCGCAAAACATTTTCTTGTACGCCTTACAGGATTATCTTTTTGGGCGTAAAACATTTTCTTGATAGCTTATTGCAATGAAGCGGTGTTATTGACAGGACAACCATAAAAGGCGCGGTTTGCAATAACGCAAGTGGGATTTTTGATAACGATTTCGCTTAGATTTCTACAGCCCGAAAAACAAAACTCGCCAATGTAACTCACGCTTTCGGGAATGACGATTTTTTTCAACGCCGTACAACCAGTAAACGCACTTTTTTCAAGCCGTGTAATTCCTTCTGAAATTTCAACTTCTGCAAGACTTGTGCAGCCCGAAAAGCATTGCTCTGGAATCACTTTTATACTGCTCGGGATTTTTGCTTTTTGCAAATCCAAACACCCAAAAAACGCCTTTTTCTCAATCTCCAGCACAGTATTCGGGATTTCAATTTCAACAAGTCCAGTTCCTGCAAACGCCTCGCGCTCAATGCGGAAAACTAAATCGTGAAACACCACTTTTTTCATCATTCTGCATTGACGGAATGCGGCAAACCCAATTTTGTAAATGAAATCGGGAATAATAACAGCCTCATCGCTTCCCGTGTACTCGGTCAAAAGCGAATCCGTGTGCCGAAACTTCATATCAAGAAAGTTTTTCTCTTTCTTTTCTGCCGCTATCTTTTTCTGCTGTGCCGATAGCGGTTTTTCAGCGCGCGGCTCATAGTTTTCGATTTCATTGGGTTGCTTTTTTCCCAGTTGCATTAAAAACTTGTCCATTACCTCGTCAATCGCAGACAAAGCAGAATGCGCTGTAGAAAAAAGTTCCATCGCGGTTTTTCGTCCTTTACTTGTCGCTGTTGCGAGCGTTTTCCCCGTGGTCAAATCAGAAATGGTCGCGCTCAAAAAATATGCGCCGTCGGCTTTTCGTATCGCAGAAAAAAGCGCGTAGTTTGCACTTACCAATTTCCCCATTTCAAGCGCAGTTTTCTCGTCGAACGCCGTGCTTTCGCTCTTTTTTTGCAATGCTATAATCTGTTTTTCGATTTCCTCGCTTGATATCGGCACAAAATCCGTATTTTCTCGAATTTTCTCGCTGAAAACATCGCGCACATGAGAACAAAGCCAATCGCTTTCGCTTTTCTCAATGTTTTGCGATTGGCTCAAAGCGATTGCAATCAATTTTTCTTCGCAGAATGCACTGCCGAGTACAAAAAATGAAAAAACGACAATAAACAGATATTTCATTTTGAAAGCCCCGCTTTTCATTCTGCTGTGCGTGTTATTTTATATCTTGCAAAAGACATTCTTCATCGGCTAAAAAGAGCGTGCCGACGATTTTGCCTGCCGACAAATTGTCGAGTTCGCCCGCGTTTTCGCCGTTCGTCAAAATCATCGGGATTCCAAAACTCGTAACCTTTTCCGCCGCCTGCAATTTCGTTTCAATGCCGCCCGTGCCGAAAGCATTTGTTTCGCCGATTTTGATTTTAGAACGAAGCTCTTTTATATCGCGCACCGTCGGCACGAGTTTAGCTTCGGGGTGATTCTTCGGATTGTCGGTAAAAACGCCGTCGATGTCGCTGTAGAGAATGAGCAAATCTGCGCTCCACAAAATCGCCGTCAGCGCAGACAAATTGTCATTGTCGCCAATGCGGATTTCGTCGAACGACACGCTGTCGTTTTCGTTGATAATCGGCACAACGCCCTCATCAACAAGCGTGAAAAGCGTGTTTCGCATATGGAGCGTTCGATGTTCATCTTCAAAATCCTCTTTTGTAAGCAGCAACTGCCCGATGTGGATACCGTTTGCACCAAAAGCCGCGCGCCATTTGTCCATCAGCTCAACCTGCCCAATCGCGCACAAAGCCTGTCTGTAATGCACATCGCGCCGCCTCGCCCAGCCCGAAATCGTTGAAACGCCCGACACCTGCGCCCCAGAAGACACAAGCACAATCTGCTTTCCCGTCTTGATGAGCGAAGCGCATTGAGAAGCAAAGCTGTCCATAAAGTCGGTGTTTATTCTGCCGTCTTCTTTTGCAAGCGTGTTGCTTCCGATTTTGATAACGATTTTTCGCGCCGCCTTAAACGCAAGTGCGATTTGTGTAAACGGGATTTTTTCTGCATCACTCATTTTCTTACCTGTCCGTCGCCGTCGATTAAAAACTTTGTCGTCGTCAATGCCTTAATGCCCATCGGTCCCCTCGCGTGCATTTTCTGCGTGCTAATGCCCAACTCTGCGCCAAAACCGAACACGCCGCCGTCAGTAAATCGCGTTGACGCATTGACATACACACACGCCGCGTCGATTTTTTGCTGAAAAAGCCGTGCGTGCGCTCTGTTGTTCGTGATAATCGATTCGCTGTGCTTTGTGTTGTGCGTGTTGATAAAGTCAATCGCTTCATTCACGTCAGAAACCGCCTTCACCGCCAGCACGAAATCCAAGAACTCAAAGCCGAAATTGTCTTCGCTTGCCCTTTCGACTTTCGCGCCCGATTTTTCAAGCACCGCAAAGCATTTTTCATCGGCTTTTAATAAAACTTTGTCGCCTAATTTTTTCACTAACAGCGGCAAGAACGCCTCTATTTCTTTTTCGTTGACAAGCAGCGTTTCGATGGCATTACACGCGCCTGGTCGCTGCATTTTTGCGTTCTGTGCAACCGTTGCCGCCATCTCTAAATCCGCGCCCTCGTCCACATACAAATGACACACGCCGCTACCTGTTTCGATGACGGGGATTTTTGCGTTTTCGCTTACGGTTTTGATAAGCTTTTTGCCGCCGCGTGGAAGCACAATGTCGATAAGACCAACCGCATTCAAAATCTGCTTTACATCTTCGTGGGTTTTATCTTCTTCGCACAATTCCACTGCATTCACAACGCCGTTTTCGCCCGCGTCTGTAAGCCCCTGTTTAATAGAAGAAATTAACGCCGTATTGCTGTGAATTGCACTTGAAGAACCGCGCAAAAGGATAGCATTTCCGCTTTTGTATGCAAGGGCGAACGCGTCCACAGTAACATTCGGGCGCGATTCATAGATAATGCAGGCAACTCCCAGCGGCACACGGATTTGCTTAATCTCAAGCCCCGTTTCCGTCGTCCAGCCTGCCGCCACTTCGCCCACAGGGTCAGTTTGCGCAATAACGACCTTGATTCCGTCAATCATCGAATCAATTTTTTTGTCGTCAAGCGAAAGGCGTTCAATCAGAGCCTCGCTCATCGCGCTTTCACGAGCGTTTTTCACATCGAGTTCATTCGCCTGAATGATTTTTTTTCTATTGATGTCAATCGAGCGAGCAACGCACTCAAGAGCATAATTCTTTTCACTCGCACTCATAGCCGAGAGCTTTTGTGCGCCACCTCTTAAATCTTCACAGACTTTTTTTATATCCATTTTGGTTGCCCGCCTGTATTGTAAAAAGTTAGTAATTCGCCAAGAAATACATTCCCAAAAGAAGAGCCAATCGGCACTTTTCGTCAGACCACTTTTTTTCTTTCGGCAATTTGCTTATATACCACCAGAAAATGCCGAACTCTGGGTCAATGCGCATTGCATATTCGCCGAACTCTGCGCTTTGCGTCTGCACGCCGAACATCAAATACACTGCGTCTGAAAGCATATTGAAAAAAGGGAGATACGAATCGGAATACGGCTTTTCGCTGATATTTTTGCACAGCTCATTCAGGCGGAAAAGCACCTGCTCTTTAAGCTCTGCGTCGCTTTGTTCCACCCACGTTTTTTGCACCAAAAGCTGCAAGTTCTTGTGAAAACTTTGCACGAGATTTCGTTCTGCAATCTCGTTTTCGGCAATCTCGCGGAAAGCCTCTTGAGCGTTAAATGCACCCGACACTTTGAGCGCATTTTCCTTAGCCTCTGTTTCGTTCTCTGTCGCAACAAAGCGCGAAAGAGCCAATATTGCTGATTGGTCTACGAATTGTTCAATCAGACTTTCCATTACTGCTGCATTTTCCATAACCAGTATTCTAAATTTTTCCTATCCTTTATTCAAGCCTCTTTTTATGCATTGTAAGCACTTATTTCAAGCTATTTTACTTTATTTTCTATTCTAATATTGTTCTTATCGTTAAGTACGATTGTCGTAATATTTACAAAGCAAGATAATTTGTGTATACTTAGCTTTCAATATGGCAGACACAGAGAAAGCGTGCATTGTCCTCGCTAATGGACAAGTCTTTGAAGGAAAAAGTTTCGGCTCTTCGGGCGTTATCACGGGCGAAGCAGTATTCACTACGGGTATGAACGGCTATATTGAAACCCTCACCGACCCCAGCTATTATGGGCAAATCGTTACTCAAACATTCCCTTTGATTGGTAATTATGGTTTGATTCCCGCCGATTTTGAAAGCTCGAAAATCCACGTTCGCGGCTATATAGTGCGTTCTTGGTGCGAAAATCCGTCGAACTTTAGAAAAGAAAACACCATCGACACTTGGCTTAAAGCACAAAATATCATCGGTCTTTACGACATCGATACAAGGGCTTTAACAAAGGTTTTACGCGAAGCTGGCGTTATGAACGCTATGATTATTTCAGGAAACAGCGATGAGGCACAGGCGGCTTTTTCAGCTCTTAACAATGAGAGCGAAAAAGCCGTTTTGCTTAATAAAATCCGTTCGTACAAAATAGAAAAGGCTGTTGAAACAGTAACCTGCGACGCAGTGAAAGTGGAAAAAGACGCACAGACTGTTTTTCAAGAAAGTTCTGCGTATCGTGCAGTTCCTGTCAGAGCAGACGGCACAAAGGTGAACGACAGCGAAGAGGCTATGAGGGACGGCAAAGGCAAAAAAGTCGTCTTGTGGGACTTTGGCGCAAAGGCAAATATCCGCAGAGAACTTTTGAAGCGTGGGCTTGAAGTGATAACGCTACCTTGCACAGCTACAGCAAAAGATATTATGGAGGTGCAGCCTGACGGCGTAATGCTTTCTAATGGACCTGGCGACCCTAGTGACAATGTAGGCATTATCGAAGAAATCAAGAAGCTCCTTCAAGAAGATGTAGCGATTTTTGGTATTTGCTTAGGTCATCAGCTTTTAGCTCTTGCAAAGGGCGCAAAGACAAGCAAGCTCAAATACGGACATCGCGGCGCAAATCAGCCTGTCAAGCATTTGTCTACAGGTCGCGTCTATATCTCTAGCCAAAATCACGGCTACGCAGTAGAAAACGACACATTGCCAAAGGACGCAGTATTGAGCTTTGTGAACACAAACGACGGCACTTGCGAGGGAATCACCTATACAGATACGCCAAGTTTCAGCGTGCAGTTTCACCCCGAAGCCGCCTCAGGTCCACTTGATACGGGCTTTTTGTTCGATGAGTTTGTACGATTGATTAACAATCACGACTATTTCAAGGACTTCAAAACTCCCTATCAACGAGTTGACGCAATAAAGACCTTTAGTGAAACAATCAAGCACACAAAACAGCCACGGGCTGCTTCATAATTGCCTTAGGCTGTTTTGTCCACAGGCTGCTTTGTAAAACACCTTGTGAAGCCCCGAAAAGCTCCATAAGGTGTTTTTTTATTTGTGAAGTCGCTCTTTAGTGTACACTCAATTCACTCTTTCTTACTTGTGTAGAAAGTAAGCCTCTTACTTGTGCAGAAGTAAGCCTCTTACTTGTGCTAGAGTAAGCCTCTTACTTGTGCAGGAGTAATAGTGTGCGTGTTAGCGGATTTTGAAGAAAATACCGAGTACGGCTAGGCTTACTAAAAGCTGCAACATCAAAAACTTGATTTGTATTTGTGCAGGCGACCAACCGTATTTTTTCCGCATTTCGTCGTGGAGCGGGAAGCGCGTGTTTTTGAATATGCTGATATGGAAAAATCGCTTTAGAGCCACTTTGAACAAGCCTAAGCCGCCATTGATAAAAATCACGGTCGAAGTAACAAAAATCAAGAATGGGTTCCCTGTAACCATACAGCACACGCCGATATAAAAACCGAGTGCGCGGCTGCCTGCATCTCCCATAAGAACTTTGCTTGGGTGCGCATTGTGCCACAAATAACCCATCAACACACCTGCTAGACAAAACGTCATCACTGCCCAGCTCGCGCCGTCTGCAAGGTGGGGAACAAGCAAATAAGCCGAAATATCTTTGTGTCCTAAGACAATATAGAAAATTGCTCCCATCGTGATGAGGGCGGCTAAAACTAGAGTGCTAGAAAGTCCGTCTACTCCGTCTGTGCAGTTCGTCGTATTTACGCTCGCCCACAGCAAAACAGTGCCAACCGTGATATAGAGCCAAAGCGGAATGGTGATTGTGCCAGAGATGAACGGAAGCCAAAAGTACAGTTCGCCGCCATTTTCCATTTTTGTGAAAAAAGCTAACAGAGCGGAAGCGGCAAGGCTGATAATGAAGTCTAAGAGGGCTTTGCGATATTCTCCCCAGCTTTTTATGCTTGAGTCGTCAAGGTAGCCTGTAAGCATCATCAACCATGTGAGTGCTAAAAGCGAAAGCTGCAACCCGTCAAGCGGCGCAAAAACAAGCGTTAAGCACACAAAGAACGTGATAAACACGACTCCTGCGCCTGTCGGTTTGCCTTTTGCGGCTTCTGCGGTCAAGGTGAACTCTCTGCCGCGGTCGGAAGGCAAGAGCTTAAAAAAAAGAGGCAAGAGCTTTAAGGTAACAAAAAAGCCTGCATACAATGCCAATACGATTAAAACTGCATACGATTGCAATAATCGAGCAGGGCCAAATATTGATTTTAATGAGTTTGCAAGATAGTAAAGCATAATAGAAAATAATGTACCACAAATCTTTTTTTTTGAATAGCCTAACTCATTTTGTTAGTTCCCCGATTGAATAAGAGAGCGCAATTTATTTATAATACGGATTATGTTTCGCATCTACATTGAAAGAAAGGCTGGCTTTGATAATGAGGCTCGCCGCATTTATTCACAAGTAAAGGATTTTTTGGGCATTGCCAGCGTAACTGGAGTGCGTTATCTTAATCGCTACGACATCGAAAACACAACAGACGAGGTGTCGCGCATTGCTTCAAGACGCATTTTCTCTGAAGCGCAAAGCGATACTGTCTATTTTGATAAAATCGATATTGCCGAGGGCGATACCGTGATTATCTCGGAGTATCTGCCAGGTCAATACGACCAAAGAGCAGACAGCGCAGAACAGTGCTTAACGCTTCTTCGAGAAAGCCTTAAAGAGCAGACGGCTGTCGGTAATAAAGCACCGCGCGTCAGATGTGCTAAAGTAGTGATTTTGAGCGGGAATATCGCCGCTGAAGATGTGAAACGAATCGAAAACTATCTTGTAAACCCTGTCGATTCTCGTTTGACTGACAATTCTATCCCAGAAACACTAGAGATGAAAACCGTAGAGCCTGCTGACATTCCGCTTGTTGCAGGCTTTATCTCTATGGGGGAAAGCGAGCTTGACGCATACCGCGAAAAAATGGGTTTGGCGATGGATAGTGCCGACGTGAAGTGGATGCAGGATTATTTCAAGAGCATCAAGCGCGACCCAACAGAAACAGAAATCCGCGTGCTAGACACATATTGGAGCGACCACTGCCGACACACGACGTTCAGCACAGAGCTCACGAACATCACTATTGAAGACGGTGATTTTAAGAGCCTTTACGAAAAGTCGCTTGAAAGCTACAAGGCGATGAGAACAGAAATCTACGCCGAGCGCAAAGACAAGAAAATCACGCTTATGGATATGGCAACAATCGGCGCAAAGTATCTTCGCAAACACGGCAAACTTGATGACCTTGAAGTAAGCGAAGAGAACAACGCTTGTTCAATCTTTATCGATGTAAAATACACCGACAGCGAAAAGAACGGAGAGAGCGAACGATGGCTGTTGCAATTCAAGAACGAAACGCACAATCACCCGACAGAAATCGAGCCTTTTGGTGGGGCGGCGACTTGTATCGGAGGAGCTATCCGCGACCCGCTTTCTGGTCGTTCTTGGGTGTATCAAGCTATGCGCATTACAGGTGCGGCAGACCCAACCGTTCCGATGAGTCAAACGCTGCACGGCAAATTGCCACAAGCTAAGCTCACCACAGAAGCGGCACAGGGCTTTTCTAGCTATGGAAATCAAATCGGTTTGACCACAGGGCAGGTTGTTGAAATTTATCACCCTGGCTATGTTGCAAAGCGTATGGAACTCGGCGCGGTTATTGCGGCAAGCCCTTACAAGAACGTAATGAGAGAAACGCCTGAAGCTGGCGACATCGTGGTACTTGTCGGAGGCGGCACAGGGCGCGACGGAATTGGCGGAGCTACAGGCTCTAGCAAAGTTCACACTGAAAAATCAGTTACCACAGCGGCGGCTGAAGTGCAGAAAGGCAACGCAGTGGAAGAGCGAAAGATACAGCGTCTTTTCCGCAAAGAAGAAGTAAGCCACATTATCAGGAGAAGCAACGATTTCGGCGCAGGCGGCGTATCGGTGGCTGTAGGAGAGCTTGCACATGGGCTCGACATCAATCTTGACGCAGTACCGAAAAAATATGAGGGTTTGAACGGCACAGAGCTTGCAATTAGCGAAAGCCAAGAGCGTATGGCTGTTGTTGTTCGCGCAAGCGATGTAGACAAGTTCATCAAGGCGGCGAACGAAGAGAACTTAAACGCTGTTGTTGTTGCGACAGTTACAAATACAAACAAGCTCGTTATGAAGTGGCGAGGGAAAACTATCGTAGACATCGACCGCTCATTCCTCGATACTGCAGGAGCACCGCACTCAGCAAGCGCGACATTGCCGAACGCAAAGAAAGAAGATTGCCCGCTTTACAAATCGCTTGAGAGCGTGGAAAAAGCAAACGGCATAAAAGACAAATGGCTTAAAAACATTTCTGACCTTGCTTGCTGCTCACAGCGAGGATTAGGAGAACGATTCGATGGCTCTATTGGTTCAAGCTCGGTTTTGATGCCTTACGGCGGCAAATATCAAGGCACGCTTGAAGCTGGTATGGTCGCAAAAATCCCAGTGCTTTCTCCGCGCGAAACATCAACCGTGAGCCTTATGAGCTACGGTTATGACCCACGCATTTCAGAATGGAGCGCATATCACGGCGCACAATATGCCGTACTCGATTCCCTTGTAAAAATCTTGTGTATGGGCGGAAACCCTGCCACAGCTCGATTAACGTTCCAAGAGTTCTTTGGGCGCGCAGTGGACGAAGCAAGCTGGGGAAGACCGACAGCAGCTCTTCTCGGCGCACTCGACGCACAGAAGGCTTCTGGTTGTGCTTCTATCGGCGGCAAAGACAGTATGAGCGGCACATTTGAGCATTTGAATGTACCGAACACCCTTGTTTCGTTCGCAGTTGCTACAGATGATGTAAAGAACATCACAAGCGGTTCATTCAAAGAAGTTAACAGCAAAATATACCTCATCGAAGTGCCGAAAGATGAATCTCTCGCGCCAGACTTCAACGCATTCGCAATTCTTGCAGAATCATTGTATTCGCTCAACAAAGCAGGCAAAATCAAAGCGATGTATCCTGTTCTTGCAGGCGGCATTGCGGAGGCAGTGAGCAAAATGGCTCTCGGCAATCGCATTGGTGTCAAATTAGAGCCTTTAAGCGAAAACGAATTGTTTAATTCAATGGCTGGTGCGCTCATCGTGGAAACAAACGCAATTCTTTCTATGGGTCGTTTGATTGGCTCTACTATCGCAGATGAGCAAATCAAGATTGCAGATGTTTCTATTTCACTGGACGAAATCGAAGCGAATTGGGAAAAAACGCTTTCTTCTGTCTTCCCTTCTGTCAGCTCTTCAAAGCAAAGCGCAGAGCTTCCCGATTGGGCAAAGGCAGAACATAGCTCACTCACAGAGGCAAGAAAGAGCTTTACTTACAGCACAAAGAAAGCAAAGCCGCACGTCATCATTCCTGTTTTTCCAGGCACAAACTGCGAATTCGATATGGCGCGCGCATTCAACCTTGCAGGAGCAGAAACAGAAATCGTCGTCTTGAGAAACCGCACGAGAGAAGACTTGGCTTCATCTCTTGATTCGCTCAAAGCCTCTCTCGACAAAACGCAGATTCTCGCTCTTGCAGGCGGATTCAGCGCAGGCGATGAGCCAGACGGAAGCGGCAAGTTCATTGCAAACGTTATCCGAGAAAAGCGCATTGCAGATTCAATTATGTCGCTTCTAAAGAACCGCGATGGTCTTGTATTGGGTATTTGTAACGGCTTTCAGGCTCTTATCAAGACGGGACTTGTGCCGTATGGCGAAATCCGCGAGGTGAGCGAAAATATGCCGACCTTGACATTCAACACTATCGGTCGCCATATCAGCCGCGTTGTGCGAACTCGTGTGCTAAGCGCAAAAAGTCCGTGGGCATTGCACCCAAGCGTCATAGAGCCAAAGACTCATCTTATCCCGATAAGCCACGGCGAAGGACGTATCATCATCACAGAGAAACTTGCAAAAGACCTGTTTGCAAATGGACAGATTTTCACGCAATATGTCGATGAGAACGGCGAGCCTGTGATGAGCGAGCCAGATAATCCAAACGGTTCGATGTACGCAATCGAGGGCTTGACAAGTCCTGACGGCAGAGTTTTGGGCAAAATGGCGCATAATGAGCGATGTATTGGAAAAGCAGGAGAGCTTCTCAAAAACATCACGACTGACAAAGATTCAAGCCTTGTGCAAGACATCTTTAGTGCAGGAGTTTCATATTTTGCCTGACCGTTGACAGCATTGTAAGTTATAAAAACGCGCCTTTTGGAAAGTTTCATCTCACAGGGCGCGTTTTTTTCATTCCTCTCAAAATCCAATCCCAATAGCAAACGTACACGAAGAGCCGAGAAGCGAACAGTACGAAATATCCGCGCGCAGACTGACGCGATGAATTGGCACACGCACTCCTGCTGCGGCTTTGTACGCCAAACGAGTCGCCTCATTACCTTCATTGTGAATGCCCAGCATTACCGTGCTGTATGGCTGAAAAAAGCTCAAAAGCCCATAGCCAAGCCCCAGTCCTAGTAAATGCTCTGTACAATATTCAGTAAAATGCTCCGACTCATCGCCGCTCCAAAAGAAATCATACAAAAGCAGCCAAAACAGTTCGCCACGCCGTGCCGCAGACTCAATGCTCAATTCAAGTCAACCGCGCTCCGTAGATGTTTTGATAGCATCTTCGTCGGTAATCTCATTCACCAAACCGAAAGAAAAATAATCGTATGTTTCAGCATAAGCACAAAAGCAAAGAGAAAAACACACTAAAATCGCAAAAAATCTTTTCATAAAACACACTATACACAAAAACGCATTGTCTAGCAAAGAGCAAAGAAAATATTGAAAAGAAAGAAAGCGGTAAGTATAATTTTTGGTATGACTTATTTATTTTTCGATATTGAAAGCGCAAACTCTCTCGGCGGATTCGGAAAAATCTGTTCGTTTGGCTACATCTTGTGCAACAGCAACTTTAGTGAAATCCAAAGCGGCGATATTCTCATAAATCCCGATTGTCCGTTTGACCCGTATCTTTTCCGCCATAATTCGCGCTGTCGCCTGTCGTATAGAAGAGAGGAATATCGCAGACAACAAAAGTTTCCACAGTACTATTCAAAGATTAAAAGCCTTTTAAGCGCACCAAATACGCTTGTCGTGGGATTCGGTATCGAAAGCGATATTGTAACAATTATGAACGAATGTATCCGCTACAACTTAGAGCCAATTCCTTTTGATTGCTACAATCTTCATTCACCACTCACTTCATTTTACGAAACACAGGGCAGACTTGAAAACTTTGTAGAAAAGCTCGATGTGAGCTCTATCGGCTTAGAGTTCCACGATAGCAAGGCAGACGCAATTTTTACGATGCGATGCGCTCAAAAACTCTGTCTTGACGCACAAAAAAGCCTTGAAGATATTTTCACCGCATTTCCCCCGATTAACAGCTTAAACACTCACAAAGCGAGAATAAAAAAACTCTTTCAAACATGGCTTTTACGCAGTGAAGCAAAAAAGGCAAAATACGGAAAACCTTTGAGAACACCTAAAAAAGTTTCTGTACCAGATTGGTTCGATTACAGGCGAGAGCTTTTAGCCGAATTATCTTGGCAAGAAGAAAATGCGAAAGATACAGATAAATAGGGACTTTTACAACCTTTTCTTTTCGCATATACTGTTTACTATGAAAGCTATAAAACTATATTCAGTTTTTTCAATCTTCGCACTTGTCTTTTTGTTTGCAAGTTGTGGAGCAGATTCGTTCAGTGCGTGGCAAACAGATTTTGACGCAGTAAAGCAGGCGGCACAGAAAGACGATAAAAATATCCTCGTTTTTTTCAGCACAGACGACGTGCAAGGTGTTTCTAAAGATTTAAGAGAAAATGTATTCGCTAAAAAGAAATTTGTGAAAAGCGTTTCTAACTCCTTTGAGCTTCTAAACATCGACGTAACCGAAAGCGAATATACCGCCTCGCAAAGCGACGAAAGCGGAGAGGCAAAAGCAGCATTTCAGCGCAAGCTCGACATACTTGACGCATACAGTGTGGAATCTATGCCCGCCTTTTATATGCTGACCAAAGACGGCTTTGTAATTAAAGCATTTGCTTATGACCCTGCTATCAACAACGTAAATCACTATTTACAGCTTATCGAAGCCGAAAAAGAAAATGCAGACTCCTATAATTCCCTCGTGCGCGCTGTAGAAGAATCGCAGGGAGTGTATCGCGTAAGAGCAATAAATGCGCTGTTTGACGCGACGGACAAAGAATACAATACGCTTCTTTTGCCGTATTGCCGAGAAGTTGCAAGCCTTGACCCGTCCGACACAACAGGTTTAGTAGGAAAGTTCGAGTTTCAAGTGGCATATACCGACGCAATAAAACTTTTTCATGAAGGCAATGTAGAAGATGCCGCAAAATGCTTTGTTGACGCAGTTTTGAGCGGACATTTATCAAAAGAGCAGATTCAAGAAGCGTATTACAATGCGTCGTATATACTTGCAATGTCAAAGACGTATGACGAAAGAGTGCTTGATTATCTAAAGCTCTCTTATGAATCGCTTCCGAGCGGCAAAGAAGCGGAAAACGTAAAGCGAACCATTGAAGCCGTAGAGCAGATGACAAAAGAGCGAGAAGCGCAGTAATGGATAATGCACGCATTATTTACCTTAGTTTCATAGCAGCTATTCTTGTATTGCTGTCGGCTTTGTTTTCGGCAAGCGAAAGCGCATTTCTCGCAGCAAATAAGCTCCGTGTGCGCTTTCTCCGCGACAAAGGCGACAAAAGAGCAATTCGCACCGCTCGGCTTTTAGAAGACAAAGAACGGCTATTAAATACGCTTTTAGTATCGAATGAACTTGTAAATATCGCTCTTTCTGTCATCATCACCATGCTTGCGCTAGAGCTTTTCGGAAGCGCGGGCGTGGCTTTCGCTACAGGAATTGTAACGATATTGCTTTTGGTCTTTGGCGAAATCACTCCAAAGTGCATAACCACGCGATACCCCGAAGCCTTTGCCTTTGCAGTCAGCGGCATAATAACAGCATTAGTTTTTGTGATGACCCCTTTTGTCTTATGCTTTACCAAATTTTCGCGCCTGTGTCTTTCTCTTTTGGGAATGAAAAGCCAAGAAAACGCCGTATCATTCACGGAAGAGGAAATAAAGACGTTTCTCGATGTGGGAAGCGAAGAGGGAGTATTAGATTCAGGCGAAAAGAACTTGATGAACAGAGTATTCAAGTTTAACGATTTGGCAGCAGTGGACATAATGGTACCTCGACGCAATATCGTAGGAGTTTCAGCAGCAGCGACCTATAGCGATATCGTGAACCTTTCTCGAAAAACTCGCTTTGCGCGCTTCCCTGTCTACAGAAGAGACCTAGACGATATTATCGGCGTTATTTATATCAAGGATTTACTTCCTTATGCAAACGACCGCTCATCATTTATACTCGGCAACGTAATGCGTCCCCCGCTTTTCATTCTCGGCACAAAAAAGATGACTTCGATTCAGCAAATGCTCATCGAAAACCGACAAACTCTCGTTGTTGTTATTGACGAATATTCTGGAACAGACGGCATTTTGACAAGCGAAGACATCACACGAGAGATTTTCGGAGATTTTGCAGACCCAGACAAAGAAGATTTTACCAGCGAAGAAAAGTTCGAGGGAGAGGAAATCGACGGTTCTACGCGATTAGTAGATTTGGAAGATGCCTTAAAGATAAAACTCGTATCGCACGGCAACGAAACAATCGCAGGCTTTATCTGCGACCGACTGGGGCGGATTCCAGAGAAAAACGAGGCTGTCAGCGAAAGCGGCTACCGTTTCACCGTAACACAAATGGATTCTCTGCGCATTTCTCGCGTTCTGTGCGAAAAAGAATAAGAATTATTCGATGACACGGATATCTTCGTACATTAAATCGAATTTCTTATCAGGGAAAATAGCAGATGTTATCGTAATGCGCTTCTTTTTCTTGTTGATTTTATAGATTCGTCCTTCTAAGCCCATAAGAGGCCCCGAAATGATTTTTACACTCTTGCCTTCCTGAAACTCTACTTTAGAAAGTCCCCAATACTCCCCTTTCTTTATATATTCTTGCAATTCGGCAAGTGCTGCTCCAAGCAGTTTTGTAGGGTCTTGATTAGAGTGAAGCACGCGGCAAAAGTTTTTTATGCTCTTTAGCAACAAGAAAAAATCATCTGAAAGTTTTTCTGTTTGAAAAAATACATATCCTGGAAAAAGAGGCGCATCAAAGTATTTCCCTTGATTTGTCCGTAATTTGCGTTCAAAATAAAAAAACTTCGATTCAGGAAAACTTTCTCGAGTGGCTTTTTCGGCTTCTTGCTTGAATGACTTTTCCGCACCAGTCATAACCATTGCGCAATAATATTCCATAATGCACCTATATCGCCATTTCGCTTTCTTTTTGATAAAGCACATCAAGCAAACTTACTGCGCCCAAAGACAAAAGCCGAGCCGAATCTTCGCCACTCAAGTTTTCTCCTAACACAAAAAGAGCTGATTTTTCAGCGCACGGATTTTCGCCCACATCTTCTTTTTTTTCGAGCGGTAAACTAGCTTCTTTGCACGCATATTCAAGCAAAAACTTTACATAGCTTTCGCCATAAAGAATAACCTTTGTTTTTCCCGCTTGCTTAGCACTAGAAACAAGCTGCAAAACTGCTTCATTATAGGTGTTTGCAATACGGAATGTCCGTAAGGCAAAGTTTTTCCCACGCTCTGTTAATTCTGCCAATCCTTGAGGCGTAATCGCATAAGAAAATTTCTGCTTTGTAACGTGAGTAAACATAATCCAGCCGCGCTCTACAAAGCGTTTCAGCACAGCATTCATCAAACCAACAGACATATCTGCATTCTTTGCTAAAGTACGCTGATTTGCAAGCGGTTCTGCTTTTAGAGTGTTGGCAATATTTTCAAGTGTTGCTATATCGCTATTCATATCGTTCAAACCGTGAACAGCATAACAAATATACGAAAAAAATAAAAGCACTTACACGATTTTTATATAAAAAAAGACTGAATGAAAACTCACTCAGTCTTTGCATTGCGGAGAACCTGACTTGAACAGGCACAGCTTGCGCCACTAGCACCTCAAGCTAGCGTGTCTACCAATTCCACCATCCCCGCGTGCATATGATTACAATACAGGTATATTCAAAAAATGTCAAGTGGGTAAACTGGCTTTACTGCTTTTTTCTAATCTGGATATACACACAATGCGGCAAACTTTTTATATTAAAAGCACCATTTAAGGAGTTTATAAAGATGAAGAGAAATTTTGTATTATGTTCTTTATGCTTTGCAACGCTCTCGTTTTTTTCTTGCGGCAGCAAAAAGGAAACAACTCAAAGCAACTATGTGCCAGAAGTGAAAATCTATTCTATTATTCATGAAGAAGAAACACAAGCATTAACAGAGCTTTTCACTAAGCAGACGGGTATTCCTGCCGCTTATTTGCGCGCTTCAACAGGAGAGCTTGTAAACCGCGTCATCAGCGAAAAAGACAATCCGCAGGCAGATATTTTGCTCGGCGGTGCTTCTAGCTATCACATTCAAGCAGACGAAGAAGGAGCGTTAGAGCCGTATTCATCTCCTATGGCGAAAAACGTGCCAAGCTATGCCATTGCAAAAGATAATACATGGACAGGCTTTTGTGTTCTTGCTCTCGGAATCGGCATAAACGAAACGCGATACAAAGAAAAGTTTGGCACTATTCCGCAGCCTAAAACGTGGGAAGACTTGCTCAAGGACGAATACAAAGGCGAAATCGTTATGACAAACCCAGTCGCTTCTTCTACCGCATATCTTTTTGTACAGAACCAACTGCAGCGGCTCGGCGATGAGCAAGGTTGGAATTATCTTCTAGCATTGTCAAAACTCGTCGGTCAATTCCCAGACTCAGGAAGCGCACCTGCAAAGCTCATCGGCACGGGAGAATATGCGCTCGGCATTTCTTATATTCACGCGCTTGCAAAATACAGAGCTGAAGGCTTCGATGTTGCCACTGTCGCACCTATGCAAACTGTGGGAGATGTGGACTGCATTTCGATTATGAAAAACGCAAAGAACCTAGAGGGTGCAAAAAAGTTTGTAGACTTTATGCTTTCTAAAGAAGCTCAAGAATTGATGGCTTCTATCAGTTTTGCCACTCCCGTAAATCCTGAAGCAAAAGGGCGAGGCATAGGGGTGGAAAATCTTGATTTAATCGATTATGATGTTAATATAGCGTCAGCACAAAAAGACGCTGTTTTGGCAAAATGGGTAAAAGAAGTAAAGTAATCTTTTTCGAGAAAAGTAAATCTCTTTTTGTGGCTTGGGCTATTGTGATAATAGCTCTTGCCATTTGTATTGTTTTTCCGCTTTTGCAAGTGCTTTTAGTTCCCACAAAAGCCGACTTTTCCGAAGTGTTTCATTCAGGTATATGGAAAAATGCAATGGTAAACACCGCCGTTTCTTGCATTTGCTCCACCTCTCTTTCTGTTTTAATTGGCTATATCTACGCCTATGCCATCGTTTACGGCAATATTCCATTTAAACACTTTTTCGCTTCCCTGCCGCTTCTGCATTTAATTACGCCTCCCTTTGTGGGCGGGCTTGCATTTATCTTGCTTCTCGGTCGTCAAGGCTTCATCACACACACACTGTTGCACCTTGATATATCACTCTATGGATTTAAGGCTTTGCTCATCGCGCAATCGCTTTGTTTTTTTCCGCTTTCCTATATGATTTGCTCCGAAGTACTATTGAGCATAAATCATTCGCTCGAACTCGCCTCCTATGGAATGGGCGCAAGCGGTCGGCGCATTTTTTGGACGATTACCCTTCCCCTTTCTTCTTCGGGAATAATCGCTTCTTTTTTGTTCATCGCAGTTTCTGTGATGAGTGATTTTGGAAATCCGATGATTGTTGCAGGTCGCTATCGTGTGCTTGCAGTCGAGATTTACACGCAACTTACAGGCTGGGTAAAAGCAGGCAAAAGCGCAGTTTTAGGTCTAACGCTCGTAGCTCCCTCTCTCGTTTTGTTTTTTGTGCAAAACAGGCTTACAAAGAAAAATATGCTTCGACTTTCCGCTGTCGGCTCAAAAGGCTTTTCTGCCACAGGTAAAAAAAGGTCGCCCCTTTCAAAAGTATTTCTTACGTTATTTTGCGCCCTCATCTCTTTGTGTGTCCTAGCCCAATTCATAGCAATTATCGCAGGTAGCTTTCAAAAAATATGGGGCATAAAAACTGAGTTTACCCTTTCTCACATAAAGACGCTTGCAAAATGCACAAAAGAGCTAAAGAACTCTTTGCAATTTGCCTTTGAGGGCGCGCTCATCAGCACCCTGTTCGCTTCTGTTTCTGCCTATATCGTCTATCGCACAAAATGCCCTCTCAAACGACTTATCGATATTGTCATACAGCTCCCTGCCGCCGTACCTGGCTCGCTTTTCGGCTTGGCGTTCTCTCTTTCAAGCGCACGACTCAATTTCCACAATTCACGCCTTTTAATCGTCATCGCAATAGCCGTCGGTTTCATTCCGTTTTCTTATCGCATATTGTCATCTTCTTTCGCACAGATAAAAACAAGTCTTGACGACGCAGGGCGCACCTCTGGAGCAAATCGACTGCGTGTTTTGATAGATATAATCTTGCCGCTATCTAAAACAGCTCTCGCCTCTTCTTTCTTATACGACTTTGTGCGCGGAGTAGGAACGATGAGCGCAGTGATTTTCTTGGTATCATTTAATACGCCGCTGACTTCTATAAAAATCCTAAACCTCGCAGAACAAGGCTTTTGGGGAGATGCCGCAGCATTAGCCCTTTTATTAACGCTCATCACGTTCGCAATCATTGGAATCGGCAAACTTTTTTCATATTTTTTCATATATTCTAAAAATAAAATCGGGAAGCAATTAAGGAGCAACTAAATGGTAAAAATTGACAACGTTTCTTTTTCGTATGCAAAGATACCGCTTATAGAAAACTTTTCTCTCGAAGTCAAAGACGGCAGTTTTACCACTCTTTTAGGTCCTTCTGGCTGCGGAAAAACAACACTTTTGCGCTTAATTGCAGGCTTTTTAGACGTAAAAGACGGCGCAATTTATATAGACGGCAAAAATATGAACGGCATTGAGCCGAATAAACGAAAAATCGGTATGGTTTTTCAAGATTATGCCCTTTTCCCGCACATGACAGTTTCGCAAAATATCGCATATGCACTCAATTTTACCGAAGAAAAGCTCACAAAAGAAGCAAAAGAAAGCACAATACAAAAGGTGAGCAAAGCTCTGAACATAGAGCCGTACTTAAAGCAATATCCTTCAGAACTCTCTGGCGGTCAGCAACAGCGAGTAGCTTTGGCGAGGGCGATGGTGCAAAACCCGAAAGTGCTTTTGATGGACGAACCGCTATCGAGCTTAGACGCAAAATTAAGGGAGAGAGTTCGCGAAGAGCTAAAAGAAATACAAAATACACTGAAAATCACTACTATCTATGTAACGCACGACCAAGACGAAGCTCTTTCTCTTTCCGATAGAATCGCGGTCATAAACTCTGGCAAATTGCTGCAAGAGGGAAGCCCTACAGAAATCTATTTTTCGCCGAAAGATTCGTTTGTAGCCGATTTTGTAGGCAGGGCTAATTTTTTGCACTTCAAAGGCGAATATGTTATGGTGCGCCCTGATTGGTTCTCACTTTCTTCTATCGCAGATTCAGATATATCGGGAAAAATCATCTCTCTGCTCTTTTTAGGGAATCGCACTCGGCTTATCATCTCAGAAGACGCTACAAGCGAAAAGCTCACCGTAGACGTTCCGACCTTATCCGCCCAAAATTTAAGGCTGGAGCAAACAATCTTTCTCAAAATCGTCCACTCCAGCCAACTCTAACCTATCGCTTTAGTTATTTCAGCGACACCACAGAGCTGTACGCTGTTGTATAGCTCTTTTTGGTGGTGTTTGTGCCTTTAGAGCTGTTTGTCTTCAAGACAATGCAGTATTTTTTGTCCGCCTCAAGCACTTCAGGCAAATAGAACTCAAGCTCCTTTGCACTGTTGCGAATCAAGCGAGGCACTTTCACCCACATCTCTTCGTTTACCGTCGGCGTTTCTTGTTCCGTCGCAGGAGCAAAGAAGACGCCACCTTCTTCCCCTGTAATTTTGAGAAGCGCACCAGAAAGAAGCACCGATTTTCCTTGAGTCAGAACGTTTGTTTCTTCCCCCGTATACAAATCGGTTATCGTTGCAATAATCGGGCTTGGCGCAGAAAGAGCGACCTTCTTCACTTTCAGCGCAGAAACAGCGTCATTCGCGAGTTTGCTCGGCGTAAAGCGAACTTGAAAATCGCTTATCGTAACCGTTTCCACCGTGTCGCCTATTGCGCTCGCCGCGATATAAAACACACCCAAATCCAACAGGTTCACCGCTTCCCCTTTGCCGAGAGCCTCCAAGATTTCCGCCTTGAACAAAGAAGCACTATGCTTGAGCGCAAAAGTATCTGTGTCTAAGCCCTTTTTCTCAATGCGTGCAATCAAGTTATCGATGTTCACGGTAACGCGGTCGAACTTTGCATTATACTTTTTTCCATTGCTGAACGGATTGTTTACAATAGTTACCGTTCCAGCACCATTTGTATCTGAATAATCAATGACTGTAGTATTACTCATCTCTATGTCCTCAAAGCTCTATTTCAAGCTATTAAAAAGAATTAAAACTGTTTCTACCAGTTTTTCACGCTTGACGGGACACTTGAAAAAAAGTAAGATTAAAATGCCATTTTTGAATGATACTTTTTACTAAGTGTCGTCCTTCGTGCCCTAAAACAGACCCGTCTAAATCTGATTTAGGGCTTTTATTTTCGTTTTCACACAACCTCCCTTTCTCTTGGCTGATACGATAAAAGAAGAGAAATCCTGCTTTTCAAAATCGTGTTCTTTACACTTTCGTACTGAAACGCATTTTTGTAATGCTCTAGCACATTGCAAGCAAGAGTAAAACTCACTCCGCACACGTCTGATAAACTCCACGGGTCGCGCAACCCTAATTTATGCACAAAAGGCAAAGGAGCTAAAGCCGTCGTAGCAAAATGGTTCGCCTCTTCTTCCATCTTTTCATAACTTATATCCGATTCCAAATGCCCCAAATAAATATGAGCAATTTCGTGCCAAATCGTAAAATGCCGCCTCTCCAATCCCTTATCTGCATTGTAATAGATGATGTACTTTCCGTTTTTTCGTATCGTAAAGCCGTCTTCTGCTTTCGACACCACAAAGCCCCTATCTTCTTCTAAAAATTCTGCATACGTCTTCAGCTCTATAAACAGCAATGAAGCCACTTCATAGCAATTCATCGGGAAAAAGGTCAACCCCAAATCCTCTATTAAATTGCTCAACTCTTCCTCAATTCTGTTATAATCCCCTCTTTTTAATAATTTTTTCATATATTACGAGTTACCTCCAAATAAGATTCTGGCAAAGCGTTCTTTTTCCTCTGCGGTCAAGTGGTCAGCATGACGCGCAATAAGGCGGAATGCTTCTGCCACTTCGTCGCCCGCTCTCATAAAGTTCGGGTCATTTGTCAATCCTTGCAAATAGTCTGTTGTTGTGCCGAGTGCATTTGCAATGTTTAGCAAAATTGCGCCGCGCGGCACTCTATCTCCTTTTATGTATCGTGAAATTGCACTTTCGGTTAAATTCGTCCTTTGTGCAACCTGTTTTTGCGTAAATCCCTTTTCTTTTATGAGATTTGCAAACCTCTCAGTAAATACGCTCATAAATAAGTTCCCCCAAAAATCCTTACTTGTAGATAGTATACATCATACTAATTGACACTGTCAAGTGATATTCTTTATTTTGGCAAGATTTTTTTTAGAATTTGCAGTGTATGCTCCCTAACTAATGGGAATGATTGCCCCCACGACCGTGGGAATGTTTCTCCCACGACCGTAGGCATACCATATTTACGACCGTAAGTATTAGGCAAGAACGACCGTAAGAAAAAGTATTTACGACCGTAAACAAGAAACAAAAACGGTCGTAAGCATATATCATTTACGACCGTCGGAAAAAAACACATTGTATTTGAAAGAAAGGCTCTTCCCTTCAAAAAGCACTATATTTTAAAAAAGGCATTGCCTTTAGATTTCCATATTCATAACGTGGCGCACTTCTTTTAGGGTCTGAATACCGATTTCGCGCGCTTTTTCTGCACCTTCAAGAAGCACTTTGCGAATATAATCAGGATTCTTTTCAAGCTCGGCTCTCTTTGCACGCAACGGACGGAGCTCTTCATTCAATGCCTCAGTAAGCGTATTTTTCAGCATACCGCCGCCGCCATCGCCAATACGCTCTGCAATCGCTTCGGGTGCTTCGTGTGTGCAAAGCGAAATGAGCTGCAAAAGGTTCGCAACTTCAGGACGGTTCACAGGGTCATACGAAATGTGTCGCTCGCCATCAGTCTTCGCCTTTTTGATGAGCTTCGCTGTTTCGTCTTCTGTCGCACAAAGCATAATAGCGTTTCCGCGGCTCTTGCTCATCTTTTGACTGCCGTCTAAGCCTTTAATGCTCGGAGTTGACGACAAAAGCGCGTGCGTCATCGGGAAAACAGGATTGTCAGGGCAGAACTTTTCATTAAATCTGCGCGCAATCGTGCGAGTAAGTTCGAGGTGCGGCAATTGGTCTTTTCCCACAGGAACAACCGTGCCTTTGCAGAAAAGAATATCGCACGCTTGATGAACAGGATAGGTATACATTCCCGCATTAACGTTCTTTATGCCTGCGGCGGCGATTTCCTCTTTTACAGTAGGATTTCGCGAAAGCTCCGCATTAGAAACAAGGGTCAAGAACGGAATCATAAGCTGATTACATTCAGGAATATAGCTATGCGGATAGATAATCACGTTTTCGCCAGGCTCAATGCCAGCGGCGATATAATCAATGACGAGTTGCTTTGTGTTTTGGCTGATTTGGTCAAAAGCATCGTGGTCAGTTAAAACTTGATAATCAGCGATGAGTATCATCGTCGGCACGCCCATCTTTGACAAGCGCACACGATTTTGCAACGAACCAAAATAATGCCCTATATGAAGCCTACCAGTAGGGCGGTCGCCTGTCAGCACTCGGTATTTTTTCGGATTTACAGCGATATCTGCTTCGATTTTTCGGCTCATCTCAAGAGCTGCTTCAAAAGTGTCTTTGTTTTCTTCAGACATTTTTTCCTCCATATCGTTCGCAATTTGTATGTATCCTATCATATCCGCCCTATCTTTTCAACGTCGAAAAAACGGTGTATAATAAGCGACAAGGCAAACAGTATGACGGCAAACAAGAATATGACAAAAGATTTTGAAAATTGGATTGACCATTATTTGAACTTTGAAAAACACCCACAGAAAAATATTTTCTGGCTAGAAACAATGCAGTTTTTCTGCGCTCTGTTAGACCACCCAGAACTTTCTTCAAAAAGCATACATATCGCAGGCTCGAAAGGAAAAGGCTCTGTATCTGCCTTTATCAGCTCAATTCTTGAAGCGGCAGGATATAAGACAGGGCTATACACATCGCCGCATATTTTAGATTTTGCGGAACGGGTAAAAAGTGCGCACCATTTTTTTAGAGAAGAGATTTACAAAGAGAGCGCAAAGGAACTTGAAGCAGCAGTAAGAAGCGTAAAAGACGAAGATTTGCCAAAACAGCGGGCGATAACGTGGTTTGAGCTTGTAACGCTCTACGCATTTTTGTGCTTTCGACGCTATGGTGCAGATTGGAGCGTGTATGAAGTTGGATTAGGCGGACGACTTGACGCGACAAACGTTATTCGCCCCGAAGTTTGCTGCATAACGAGCCTAGAGAAAGAACACACCGAGTATCTTGGCAATACTATAGAAGAAATTGCAAGAGAAAAGGGCGGCATTATAAAAGAAGGTGTGCCTGTTGTTCTTTTTGAGCAGACTTTTTCTCACGGAGAAGCAAAGACCGTCATTGAAAAAATCGCCACTGAAAAACACGCACCTCTTATCTATGTACCCGATGTAATTTCTTCTATAAACACAAGCTATAAAAGAACCGAAGACGGCAAAATAAAAATGCGTATAGAGATAAGCTCTTCTTATTTTGCTCGCAAAATAGAAACAGATTTACAGCTTTTAGGAGAAATACAAGCGCAAAATGCAGCAATGGCAGCTATTGCAATAAAAATTGCTTTGCCGAATATAAGAGAAGAGATAATAGAAAAAGGACTTGCAAACGCTTTCTTACCAGCGCGATTCGAGATAATTTCTCCCGTGCCACATTACACAAAAATCCCCTATCTTGTAATTGACGGTGCGCATACGGTAAAAAGCATTTCTTTCTTGCTCGATACGCTCAAGGAGTTTCAATCAGCTCTATCGACAAAACAGACTGTGCCTATAGAACAGGCTATGCCTGGAAAAACAGCTCTGCTGTTTGGGTGTGCAGCAGATAAAGATGTGGAAGATATGGCAAGGGAGCTATATCCGCATTTTGATTGTATCACACTCACAAAGCCAGGAAGCGTGAAGCAATGTGATTTAGAGCGGATTAAAAAGGCATTTACTGCGCTTGAAAATGAAGATAAAAAAGATACATTGGAATGTGGAGAGAATTACGAAGATATGATACAAAGGGCATTCAGAAAGGCAAACGAGAAAGAATGTCCGCTCGTTGTAGCAGGCTCTTTCTATCTCGCTGCCGAAGTAAAGAAGTTTTTGCAAGAAAAAAGGCTTATCAGTTCTTGGCACATGTTGTAATCGACCATAAGAGCCATTTCAAGAACATATTTTTCAGTATCATCACAGGTTCGTTCAATGAATTCAGGAGCTGTTACATAGCCGAGAGAAATCATATTAGAAATTCTGTCAGCAGACTTTAGGATAAGAGCTCTCTGGCTTCCTTTTTTAAGAATACGCTTCAAAAATACATATTGCCGCCAGCTTTTCTTCCTTTTCTGATAAGGGAAGTTCCGAGTTGCAAATATGGAGCAAGGCAAATATCACTAAGACACTGCATATCATGCTCATTCATCTCAACAGGTTTTTCAGTTCGCATTTCAAAAAACATCTGTTACCCCCGAAAATAGATTTAGAGCCTCAGTATACACACGAAGTTATGATTATGCAATAACATAATTATCCCTTCCTGTACTTTCTACTTCTTTTATCCTGCGTTATCCTTTTGTCCATTCTTTAATGAGCCTGTTACTATTTCCTTGTACAGAGAAACTTTTATCCCAACCACACCGTATTTTGCTTGCTGTTCTGTTGAATAATATGCCTCCATATCCCGATAAGATGCAGAGGCAATATCGGCTTTTGTGTAGCCACATTCTAGCAACGGCAGCTTTTCATAAAGCGTTTTGAACGAATCAAAGACAAACAAGTCCGCAACTTTCACAATCAAAGTATCGTTTTCGTCTTCGGAATTCACAAAAGTTATCGTGTCGCCAACTAAAACCTTTCTCCGCTTTTCATCATAAAGACGCAATTCTATTGTTTTTTCACCCTTTCTTATCATTTCAAGCGGAGAAGGATTGAGCTTCATAATGTGATTTGACATATCAAATCTGCAATTCTTTGTAGAAACCCTGAATGACATCAGCAGATTTTTGCAAAAGCGCTTTTTCGTCTTCGGCAAGTTTGATTTCAACCACTTCTTTCGCGCCGTTTTTATTGATAATCGTCGGCACGCTCAAGAACATATTGTTCAATCCATATTCGCCGTTCAAACCGACGCTGACAGGCAAAATGCGGTTTTCGTTAAACAGAATCGACTTGATGATTGCCGTGGCACTCGAGGCAATGCCGTAGCAGGTGTTTCCCTTTCGGCTAAAGATGTCCCAGCCCGCCTGTTTTGTGCGCTGGAGCAGTTCTTCTTTTGTGATGTCTTTCGTGCGGTCGGCGTTGTCGGCAAAAACATCAGAAAGATTCTTGCCGCCGATGGTCGCGCTTGTCCACGAAACCATCTCGCTATCGCCGTGTTCAGCCATCACGAACGCTTCCACGCTCTTCGCGTCAAGATTATACATCTTTGAAAGCTCGCAGCACAATCGCGCGGTATCGAGCGTCGTGCCGCTTCCGATAATCCTGTTTTTCGGCAATCGCGAAAGTTTCCACACATAATACGCCATTATGTCCACGGGATTTGAAATCACGACAAACACACCGTCAAAGCCGTTCGCCATTACATTTTCAACGATATTTTTGATGATTTTCATACTCGGAGAAAGCATTTCAAGGCGGTTGTTGGAATCTTTCGGCATTGGCGCGCTTGCGGTGATAACGACGACATCAGCATCGCGGCAATCTGAATAATCGCCCGCTTTCACCGACATATTGCGGTTCATAAAGTAGATGGAATGTTGCATATCCAGTGCTTCCGCAATAGCCTTTTCCTTGTTCACGTCAATCAGCACGACTTCTTCCGAGATGCCCTGATTCAATATGCTGTATGCCGTTGTTGCGCCAACGTTTCCCACGCCCACAATCACGACTTTCGAGTCCTTAAAGCTCATCTTCTTACCTCTTTGCGTTTAGATTTTCGCTTTAAGTATACGTCTATGACCGCTCTAAATCAATAACAGAGGTACGGCAGGCATAAAAAAACGCTCCATCAAACGTTATTTTGACAGAGCGTTTTGTTTTTCGGCAATTTTTAGGCAATCAAGAAATATTATTCATAGACTGGCTCGAAGTCTTCCGCAGGGTGTCCGCACAATGGGCAGACGAAATCAGCAGGGAGTTCAGAGCCTTCGTAGATATAGCCGCAGATTTTGCATTTCCACGCGACAATCTTTTTTTGCGCGGTGGGTTCTGTTTTTTTCGGCTTCACGTTTGCTTGGTAATCTGCATAGGTCAACGGCGGATTTTGGCTCAGGGTTTTCGCGTCGGTAACTTCTGCAACAAAAAGGGTATGGCTTCCCAAGTCTTCGCTCGACACGACTTTACATGCAAAGACGGAACACACTTGTTTTTCGATGTACGGGCAGCCGTTTGCATCGAGTTTGTGTTCAAAGCCGCTGAACTTGTCCGCATCGCGCCCGCTTTGGTAGCCGAAATGCGAGATGGTGTCGAATGTGCAGGTGTTATCAAGGACTGAAAGCGAGAATACGCCAGATTCTTTTATCATCTGGCAAGTGAGGTTCTGGTTTATGCACGAAATGGCAAGCCGAACAGGATTTGCGGCGGCTTGAAAGCAGGTGTTTGTAATGCAAGCATTGATTTTGTCGCCCGCTTTTGTTCCCAGCACAAACACGCCATACGAAAGATTGTAAAACGCCCTTTGTTCCATATAGTTTTCCTCCGCTTTCTATTCTAGCATAAAATATGGAGAGCGCAAGGAGAAAGTTTAGAAAATTACTCGCAGCTGAAAGTATGCCCCTGCACCTTCTGCACAAACTCATAGTCAATGGTGCGGCGCAAGCCTTCTTCCAATGCAACAGGCGCGACAAAATCCGTCTTTTTGATGTTGCTTCCCACAAAATAGGTGTTCTGGGTGAACTTTTTTACGCGGATTGAATTGATTGCAAACTTCTTTCGCGTGACAAAGGCAAGCAGGTCAAAGCACAGGCCGCCGCAGTATGCAAGCCAGTAGGGAAAATGAAAAAGTCTTGTCTTAGGCTTCCCCAGAGCCTTGTAGCAGTCAAGCACAAGATGATTCATGTCATAGGCAGGTTCATCGCAGTAGTTGTAGAGATGCTCTCCCGATTCTGTGTCGTGGATAAGCTCGTATTCAATAAAAGCCGCCACATTCTCCACATAGTTCATGCTCTTGCG
>CALDID010000321.1 GCA_937901865.1 uncultured Treponema sp. | reverse complement strand
CCGATTTCATTCTCACAGGAGATTTCTGGTTGGAGAAGTTCATTGGAGCGCGATAAGGAGCTTTTGACTTTGGCTCTGCCTCCTCTTCGCCAGCTTGCTCTCGGCGGTACAGCGGTGGGAACAGGACTTAATGCGCCAAAGGGATTCGATGCCCTCGTTGCTGCAAAAGTTTCCGAACTCACTGGAAAGAAATTTGAAACAGCTCCAAATAAATTCCACGCGCTCACGAGCAAGGACGAAATTGTATTTGCTCACGGTGCATTGAAAGCATTGGCGGCGGATTTGATGAAGATTGCTAACGATGTTCGCTGGCTTGCTTCAGGTCCTCGTGATGGTTTGGGAGAAATCCGTATTCCAGAGAACGAGCCAGGCTCTTCTATTATGCCAGGAAAGGTGAACCCAACGCAGTGCGAAGCTATGACGATGGTTGCTGTTCAGGTTATGGGTAACGATGTAGCTGTTGGAATGGCGGCTTCTCAGGGTAACTTTGAGCTGAACGTATTTATGCCAGTTGCGGCTTATAATTTCTTGCAGTCAGTGCGCTTGCTTTCTGAAACAATTATGTCTTTCAACAATAATTGTGCAGTGGGAATCAAGGCAGACAAAGAGAAAATGCACCATAACTTGCACAACTCTTTAATGCTCGTAACCGCTCTTAATCCGTACATTGGATATGAGAACGCTGCAAAGACAAGCCATCTCGCATTTGAAGAGAACATTTCGCTTAAAGAAGCGTGCGTGAAGCTCGGTTTCTTGACGGCAGAGAAGTTCGACGAAGTATTCCACCCGGAGCAGATGATATGAGTGAATCCAAGACTTACAGCTATTTTCCTGGCTGTACGCTTCGGACTGCTGCAAAGGACTTGGACAAATGGGCGCGCGACAGTGCAAAAGCCTTGGGGATTGCTCTTGAAGAAATCCCCGATTGGCAGTGCTGTGGCGGCGTCTATACTGAGGGCGTAACAGAAACAGCTCCAAAGCTTTCTTCTGTTCGCGCTCTCAAAGCTGCCCAAGATGCTGGCAATGACCTTGTTGCAGTGTGTTCTGCGTGTTTCAATGTGTTGAAGCGCGTAGAAAACGATATGGAAACGGAGAGCATTGCTAAAAGCAGAGCAGAAGCGTATATGGGTGAAGAAGAGGCATATCACGGGGGAACTCGTGTGCGCCATTTTCTTGAAATCCTCCGCGATGATATAGGATTTGACGCGATAAAAGCCGCGGTGAAAAATCCATTATCAGAAGGAAGATGGAAAGGAAAGAAAATCGGCGCGTATTACGGCTGTATGCTTCTTCGTCCGAGCGGAGTTATCGGTCTTGATGACGCTGAAAATCCTCGTATCTTGGAGGATTTAATCAAGGCTTTAGGCGGAGAGAGCGTTTTGTATGCTCGTCGCAATGAATGTTGCGGTGCATATCAGGCGGTAACCTCTCCCGATATTCCTGAAAAGAGAAGCGGAGAAATCTTAGACAACGCAAAAGATAACGGTGCAAGCGTGCTTGTTACTGCTTGTCCGCTTTGTAAGTATAACCTTGCAAAATATGCAAGCGGAAAAGATGTGGAAGTGGTCTATTTTACTGAGCTTCTTGCCGAGGCACTGGGGGTAATCAATGCTTAAAAGCGAGCTTGATAAAATCAGAGATGTCATCGTTGAGACGGCTGGAGTGAATCCGAGAAAGTGTATGCGGTGCGGAAAATGCACGGCGACTTGCCCGAATTACGACAATATGGAATTCCACCCAAATCAATTCGTTAATATGTGCGAAACAGGGGATATTGAAAAGCTGCTTGAATCAGATGCGGCTTATAAGTGTCTTTCTTGTATGGCATGTGTACAGCGTTGTCCTCGACAGGTACAGCCAGCAAAATTCATTGAAGCGGTGCGTTTGGCACTCATTCGACAGCGTGATTCTTCTTACCTTCCAGTTGAGAAAATTAGTCAATTAGTCGCGCAAGATGAGAAAATTCCGCAACAAGCATTGATGGCAGCCTTTAGGAAATTCAAGAAATAAGGAAATCGATATGCAAATGCAAAGAATTGGCGTTTTTGTGTGCCACTGTGGTACAAACATCGCTGGTACTGTTGATGTAGCTGCTGTTGCAGAAGCATTGAAAAGTCAGCCTGGCGTTGTTTTTTCCACGCATTATACATATATGTGCTCTGAAGCAGGGCAGAATATCATCAAGGACGCAATCCGCGACAATAAGTTGACGGGCGTTGTTGTCTGCTCTTGTTCTCCTCGTATGCACGAGGCGACGTTCAGAAAGTGCGCAGAAAGTGCGGGTATCAATCCGTACATGGTAGAAATTGCGAATATCCGCGAGCAGTGCTCTTGGATTCACAAAGATATGAAAATCGGAACAGAAAAGGCTATTGCTTTGGGTTCTGCGGCTATCGCAAAAGTGCAGCTCAATGCTCCACTGACAGCAGGAACAACTCCTGTTACAAAGCGCGCGCTTGTTATCGGCGGCGGTATCGCAGGTATTCAGGCAGCTCTCGACATTGCCGATGCAGGATTCCCTGTAGACATCGTTGAGACAAAGCCTACAATCGGCGGTAAGATGACGCAGATTGATAAGACGTTCCCAACTCTTGACTGTGCGGCTTGTATCTTGACACCGAAAATGGTTGATTGCGCACAGAACGACAAGATTAAGATTTATTCTTACTCTGAAGTGTCAAAAGTGTCTGGCTTCGTCGGTAACTTCACCGTTACTATTAAGAAAAAGGCTCGCTATGTAGACGAAACAAAGTGTACAGGTTGCGGCGAGTGTACGACAAAATGTCCGCAGAAGAAAGTTCCGAACGAGTTTAACTTAGGTCTTGATACGCGCCACGCGATTTATATTCCGTTTGCGCAGGCAGTGCCAAAGGTTGCGACAATCGACCCGAATTACTGTATGAAGCTCAAGACGGGAAAATGCGGCGTTTGCTCTATGGTGTGTGGTGCAAAGGCTATCAACTACGAAGCAAAAGACGAATTTATTGAAGAGAAGTATGGCGCAATCGTTGTTGCAACAGGCTATAATCCGATTTCTCTTGAAAAGTTCGACGAATACGCATATTCACAGAGCCCAGATGTTGTTTCATCTCTCGAATTAGAGCGATTGATGAACGCAGCTGGTCCTACAGGCGGTACGCTCCTTCGCCCAAGCGACGGCAAGCACCCGAAGACAATCGTCTTTGTGCAGTGCGTTGGTTCACGTTGTGCGGCGAGCGAAGAGAGAGGACACGAGTATTGTTCTCGTATTTGCTGTATGTACACTGCAAAGCACGCTATGCTTTGTCGCGAAAAGTATCCTGATACTGATGTGTATGTCTTCTATATTGATGTGCGTACTCCTGGAAAACTCTATGATGAGTTCTATCGCCGCGCTGTTGAGCAGTATGGCGTTCACTACATCAAGGGACAAGTCGGCAAGGTTATTCCAGAAGCTGACGGCACGCTTACTGTACAGGGAAGCGATTTAATCGACAACAGACAGCTCAAGATTAAGGCTGATATGGTTGTTCTTGCGGCTTCTATTGAGGCTGATAAGAGTGCGCGTCCTCTTGCTACAATGCTTACTGCAAGTATGGATACAAACGACTTCTTTACAGAGGCACACGCAAAGCTTCGCCCTGTAGAAAGCCCAACAGCTGGCGTTTATCTTGCAGGTTGTTGTCAGGGTCCAAAAGATATTCCTGACACAGTTTCTCAAGCAGGAGCGGCGGCAAGCAAGGTTATCGGTCTTTTGGTCAAAGATGAACTCAAGAACAATCCTTGTGTTGCGACACCTGATGAGAATATGTGTAACGGCTGTTCTTCTTGTGAGAAAGTGTGTCCGTATGGTGCGATTAGCTACATCGAAAAAGACTTTGCTCGCGGAGCTGGCAGACCAGGACACATTCCGCTTATGCGTCGCGTAGCACAAGTGAACCCTGCGGTATGTCAGGGCTGTGGTGCTTGTACGGTTACTTGTCCTTCTGGCGCAATGAACCTCAAGGGATTCACGAACCAGCAGATTATGGCGGAGGTTGATGCAGTATGTCAGTGGTAGAAAAAGAATGGAAGCCTAGAATTGTGGCATTCTGCTGCAACTGGTGTTCTTATGCAGGTGCAGACCTCGCGGGTACAAACCGCTTGAGCTATCCTGCTGATGTAAAGATTATCCGCGTGCCTTGCTCTTGCCGCGTAAATCCTATGTTTATCTTGAGGGCATTTCAAAGAGGTGCAGACGGCGTTATTATGTGCGGTTGCCACCCTGGAGATTGCCACTATACAAGCGGTAACTATTTTGCTCGCCGCCGTATGACTCTTTTGTTCTCAATGCTCAACTATTTGGGAATTGAGAGCGGCAGAACAAGAGTTGAATGGGTTTCTGCGGCAGAAGGTGCAAAGTTTGCGGCAACAATGAACGAGTTTGTAAAGACGATAACTGAGCTTGGCGAATGTAAAAAGCTGGAGGACGTAAGATGCAAGACTACGGAGTAAGCGAAAAGGCGATGAAAGAGAAAGCTTCGTCTATGCTTTCATCTGGCGAAGTTACAAGAGTTATAGGTTGGAGAAAGGGATTATTTGATACCGATGTTTCTCCGTCTGTGTTCAGAAGCGCAAGCGACATCGAAAATGAGTTCGTGTATAACGAATGGTGTGCGGCAAACTTGAGCAAATACTTAATCAAAGAAAGCCGCAAAGTCAACGCAGAGGGCAGCATTGGAAAAATCCTTGTTTTCTTGAAGCCGTGCGATACATACAGCTTTACACAGCTCTTAAAAGAGCATCGTATTATCAGAGAGAATGTTGTTGCAGTTGGTGTTCCGTGCGACGGCAAGAAAGACCCTGAAAAGAAAGAATTGTGCGACAAATGCAAGGTTTGCAACAAGAAGTTTATTTCTTGCGATGAACTTTTGTTTGGTGATGAAACATATTGCCATGGCAACGATGAAAGCGTAAATCCTGACAGATTCGAGGAAGTGAAAAAACTCGAAGCAATGACAGAAGATGAGCGCGCGGCATTCTGGAGCAATGAGTTTGCTCGCTGTATCCGTTGCAATGCGTGTCGCAATGTGTGCCCTGCATGTTCTTGCGAATTGTGTGTATTCGACAATCCAAACAGCGGCGTAAGTCAGAAAGCGGCTGTTACGAGTTTTGAAGAGGAAAACTTCCATATTATCCGCGCTTTCCACGTTGCAGGACGCTGTACAGACTGCGGCGAATGTTCTCGCGTATGTCCGCAGAATATTCCGCTCCATTTGCTCAACCGCAAGTTTATCAGCGATATTGATAAGCTCTATGGAGATTACGAGGCTGGAAGCGACCTTGAAACTGTATCTCCGCTCACATTCTACACGAAGGGCGATTCTGAGCCGTCGGTAGCAAAAACTCTTTCTAGGGGGGCGAACTGATGGACAAGTTTCTTTTTGTAAGCAATGAAAATATCAATAACTTCTTTAAGGCTGTTACACACTCTTATGCGTTGTATCTTCCTGTAAAGGACTCTTCTGGTCAGAGTGAGTTTTCTCGCTACGAAGACGGCGTGAAGATGAGCGATGATTTGAACACGGTGCGTTCTGCAAAAGATTTTTTCTTCCCACAAGTAGAAAGCCTTGCTTCTTTCAAGCGCGACGGGCTTCACGTTGAGGCAACTCGCGCGCCGCTTGATGATGAAGATTTTGCAGTCTTTGGTGTTCGTGCGTGCGATGCTGCGAGCTTTTATGCGCTTGACCGCGTCTTTATGCACATCAAGCCAGAAGACACCTATTACAAGAACCGCCGTGAACATTCGACAATCATCACGCTTGCATGCAATGCGGATAAAATGGCGAATGAATGTTTCTGCAAGCTCTGGAAAATCGACCCTGCAAATCCTGCGGGCGACGTTCAGGCATGGCAGACAAAAGACGGCTATACGCTGCAGCCATTGACAGATAAGGGAACTGCTTTTGTTGAAAAAGTTTCGAGCGCATTGAGCGAAGCGAGTGCAGAGCAAAAAGCTGCTGTTGATTCTCTCAAGAAAGAAATCTGCGAAAGAGCAGAAAAGCAGGCTTTTGCAAACGAGAAACTTGAGCATTTCACAGGCAAGAATATGATGAAAGTGTTTAATCTGCCGATTTGGGAGAACCTTTCAGAAACGTGTCTTGCGTGCGGTTCATGTACATTCGTTTGCCCGACTTGTCAGTGCTACGACATCAGAGATTTCTCTGTTGGAACAGCAACAGGAAGCAAAGTTGAGCGATTCAGATGCTGGGATTCTTGTATGTATTCCGACTTCACGAAAATGGCGGCCGCAAATCCGAGAACAACACACGCACAGCGTTTCCGCCAGAGATTTATGCACAAGCTCATGTATTATCCGATGGATTACGATGGAGCATTTGGTTGCGTAGGCTGTGGACGATGCCTCAAGAAGTGCCCTCAGAAACTTAACATTGTGAAAGTGATGAGAGCAATCAATTCTGCAATGGACAGCGGAGAAGCGAAATGAGTGAAAATATGACAGACCTTGAAGGCGGAATGTTTCCATACGTCTGCAAGATTACAAAGATAAAAGAAGAAACGGGCGATGTAAAGACTTTCCACGTTGTCGGTCTTGATGGAAAAAAGCCGTTCGTTCATATCCCTGGTCAGTGTGCAATGCTTTCTGTGCCAGGTGTGGGCGAGTCGATGATTTCTATCACTTCTAGCCCGACGGTTGAAGACCATTTGGAATTTTCAATCAAGAAATGCGGTTGCGTTACAGAGTTCTTGCATTCGGCAGAAGTGGGACAGGAAATCTTAGTGCGAGGCCCCTTGGGAAATGGTTTCCCTGTAGACACCGTATTCAAGGGCAAAGATTTGTGCTTTATTGCTGGTGGAATCGGTCTTGCGCCACTTCACAGCGTCATCAACTATGTTCGCGCTCACCGAAGCGATTACGGCAAAGTGATGATTATCTACGGTTCAAGAAGCAAAGAAGACCTCGTTACTTATGACGAAATCGCAAATGAGTGGACAAAAGAGAAAGACTTTGAAGTGTATCTCACGATTGACCGTGAACAAGCAAACTGGGACGGACACGTCGGATTTGTTCCGCCGTATGTGCAGGAGGTAAATCCTGGACTTAACTACACAATCGTTATGTGTGGACCGCCGATTCTTATTCACTTGTCGCTCGACAATTTGAAGAAGATGGGATTCCCTGACAATCAGCTTTACACAACGCTTGAAATGCGTATGAAATGCGGTGTTGGAAAGTGCGGAAGATGCAATGTCGGAAACAAGTTCGTCTGCAAAGACGGTCCTGTCTTCAGCTTTGAACAGCTCGGCGAAATGCCTGGCGAGTATTGATTGGAGTAGAAAATGGCTGACAGCAATGTGAAAATCTATATTTTCGGCAAGGAATACGAAGTTCCTGAAAGCCTTACAATTATGAACGCCATGGAATATGCGGGCTATGTGTTGAAGCGTGGCTGCGGTTGCCGTAACGGTTTCTGCGGTGCGTGTGCGACGATTTACCGCATCAAAGGCGACAATCGTCTTCGCACAGCTCTTGCTTGCCAGACGAAAGTAGAAGACGGTATGTATATCGCTACATTGCCGTTCTTCCCGCTCGACAAGCGCACATACGACATCAACGACGTGAAGCCAAGCGAAACGCTTATGATGAGCCTTTATCCTGAGATTTACTCTTGTATCGGCTGCAATGCTTGTACAAAGGCTTGTCCGCAGGGCTTGAACGTTATGCAGTACATCGCGTATGCACAGCGCGGCGAATACAAAAAGTGCGCAGAAGAGAGCTTTGACTGCGTTATGTGCGGTATTTGCTCAAGCCGCTGTCCTGCTGGTATTTCTCACCCACAGGTTGCGGAATTGGCACGCCGATTGAACGGAAAGTATCTCACACCAAATGCAGAGCACCTTGAAAAGCGCGTTATGGAAATCCACAACGGAGATTGCAAGGCGGCTGTTGATGAGATGATGGCAAAATCAGATGCAGAGATTCGTGCGCTTTACAATAGCCGCGAAATCGAGAAATAGGGGGACGGCAATGGCTTATAGTGAAGAAATGCTCGAATCTATCAAGAAAGTAGAGGCGAACCGCGAATACAATGCCGCCCTTGAGCCTACGCGCTTGACCGCTGAGGAAAAAGAGGCTGTGTTGAGCGAGTATCACCCAGACCACATTGCAAGCCAGTTTGCAGAGCTTAAAATCGGACCGAACAAGGGCGAGAAAGCTCCGCTTGAATTGGTTGAGCTTTTGCAGGGAAAGAGCCGAATCAATGCGGCGGATATTGACCTTACAAAGCCAGATTTTACGAGCGATGTGCTTATTATTGGTGGCGGCGGGGCTGGAACAAGCGCGGCTATTGAGGCAGACAACGCAGGTGCAAGCGTTCTTTTGGTAACGAAGCTCCGCGTGGGCGATGCAAACACAATGATGGCTGAAGGCGGTATTCAGGCGGCAGATAAGGAGAACGATTCTCCTGCGCAGCACTTCTTGGACGCTTTCGGCGGCGGACACTTTGCGGCAAAGAAAGAGCTTTTGGAAGAACTGGTAACAGATGCTCCTGTGGCGATTAAATGGCTGAACGACCTCGGCGTTGAGTTCGATAAGGACGAAACGGGGCGTATGGTTACAACGCACGGAGGCGGAACAAGCCGAAAGAGAATGCATGCGTGCAAAGATTATTCTGGCGCGGAAATTATGCGCACGCTTCGTGATGAGGTTTTGAACAGAAACAAGACGATTAAAGTTGTGGACTTTACGGCGGCTCTCGACATCATCAAAGACAGCGAAGGCAAGGCGTGTGGTGCAGTGTTGCAGAACATTGAAACGGGAAAAATCCTTGTTGCTCTTGCAAAGACTGTTATCATCGCAACGGGCGGCGCGGGACGTTTGCATTATCAGGGCTTCCCGACGAGTAACCACTACGGCGCAACGGCGGACGGCTTGGTTTTGGCGTATCGTGCAGGCGCGAAATTGCTCTACGAAGACAGTTTGCAGTATCACCCGACAGGCGCGGCGTTCCCACAGCAGATTTTTGGTGCATTGGTTACCGAAAAAGTGCGTTCGCTTGGTGCAAAAGTCGTGAACAAAGACGGAAAAGTTTTCGTTCACCCGCTCGAAACACGCGATGTTGAGGCGGCTTCTATCATCAAGGAATGTCGCAAAGGCGGCGGCGTGAAGACGCAGAACGGCGAGGGTGTGTGGCTTGATACGCCGATGATTGACCTCAAGAATGGAGAAGGCACAATCGAGAAACGTATTCCTGCTATGCTTCGAATGTTTGGCAAATATGGAATCGACATCAGAAAGCAGCCGATTCTTGTCTATCCGACATTGCACTATCAGAATGGCGGTATAGACATTAAGGCGAACGGCGAAAGCGGCGTGAAGAACCTGTTTGTTGCAGGCGAGGCGGTCGGCGGTATTCACGGACGCAATCGCTTGATGGGAAACAGTTTGCTCGACATCATCGTTTTCGGTCGCATTGCAGGAAAGAGCGCGGCGGCGGCTTCTAAGGAAACCAAGTGCGCAACTCCGACGCTGAAGCATCTCGATGACTTTGAAGCAGAGCGAAAAGCGGCAGGAATCACGAGCGAAAAGCTCTCTCCTCAGCTTCTCCCCGACTACGCTAGAAAATGAGGCATAGCCTCTTTTGTAAGCCACAGCCGATTTTGAACGCATAGCGTTTAGCATAAAATCCTTGCAGTAGAAATATTGCAGGGATTTTTTATTATGAAGTATAATAAATTTAGCAAATCGATAGGGAGGTTGTTTATGACAGAACTAACTAAAGTTACTGTAAACTTGCCAACTAAGTTGCTATCAGAGCTAAAAAAGCAGGCTGCTCGGCGAAATATGTCTATGACAGACACGATACGTCGTGGGCTTGAGATGGATTTGTATCTTTCGAATGCAGAAAATGAAGGTTCTAAGATTATGCTTGAAAAGAAGGATAATCAAATTGTACAAGTGATAAGAAAGTACTGATGAACAACGAAAGTCCTATTAAAGAATAATACAAAAACAACACCCTTGCAGTAGTGATAGAGCAAGGGCGTTGTTGTATTATGGCTCAAAGAAAGTTTTGCTTTCCGCAGTGCAGAAATCGTCTGAACTACTTGAGCTTGAGTTTACTTCGCTGAAAATGCGCTTCCGCTTTCGGTGTGTCGCTAAAGCTTCGGCTTGTGCTTGGCAGTGAAGAAGATGTGAGTGAATGGCTAATGCCTCGGAGTGATGAGCCGTTATAGAACATCATCCATGAAACAAGAGATTCCCAAGTACCATTTTTATTATTTTCTGCGTCATATTCTATAAAAGATACGCTTCCTGTCAGATATAAAATTCCGTTCGAGTTGGTATAAGTACCGCTTCCGCTTCCAGAGTCCCAACTTCCGTCTGTGTAATTATCTTTTGCTGTATATGTCCACGTTCCATTTGAAGAGATTGTTAAAGATACATTACTTGAATATGTTTCTGTTGATCCAGAAACTGAAAACGTGGAGTATAATCCAGTTCCTGATGAATACATGCTGCTATCGCTATCAAGAAGATAATAAGTGCCGTTGATACGCCATAAATATCGATAAATAGATGACGAATTTTCTTTTTTTAATGCACCAGTCGCAGAACTATACGAAAGATTTGTTTTGTTGTAATAAACGCCGTCTTTATAACGATAGCGAATTACAGTGGAAGGTGTGCTAAAGTAGTAGTAGTCCTTAATGGAAATAGTATAATCGCCATTGCTAGAGCTATGATGCTCCTCATAGTATTCTTCTGTTGCGAGTACTGTGCCTGCGGTGAAAGTGGGATAATATGCAGTACTGCTTGTGCCAGAGCCGCTGCTTCCCGAAGTACCTGAGCTGCCAGAGTTGTTTCCTGAACTGCCAGAAGAGTTCGCGCCTGTCGATGAGGGGAAGACAAAGATGAGATAGGCGGAGGTGGAAGATTGCGCGATTGCAAAGCCGTATACCGTGCCGTCTAAGAATGAAGTGATGTGTTCGGACTTTATTCCCCAGTCGTTAAAATTGGTGCGGAGCTGCGACTCGGTTTGTGTGTTTTGCGACCAAGAAAACATCGATTTTATCGTTTCGGCGTTCGATTGATAGTTGTCGTCTTTGTAGAAAATGATGTAATATCCCTCTTCCAAATTGTAATCCGAGCCGCCGAGCTTGCTGTTGTAATTTGAGATTGTCGTGTTTGCGGTGTAGACAGTGTATGTCTTTTCGCCGCTGTCGCCGTCATCGTCATCATCTGGGTTGCAGCTTGTGAAAGTGAATAGCATTGAGAGCATCAAAAACAGAGCGATAAGCAATTTTCTCGTCTTCATAGAAACTCCTTGCCAGTTTCAATTCGTAGCGGAATATTGATAAAACAATGCAAATCAGTGTGAATTGTTGTTTTATACAATATTTTAACACCCGATTGTTTGTTTGTCATTATTTTATTAAAAGAATTCTTGCTTAAAATAATAATGTGAGCTCGTACCAAGAAATATTTATCGAAAATCTGAAATTCTATCGTTCTAAAAGGAATATTTCGCAGTCAAAATTAGCTGAATTGTGTGGGTGTGCAACGCCTACGATTGGCTGCATTGAATCCGCGCGGCAATTTCCGTCGTTTGAGCTGCTGTTTAAAATGGCGGATGCGCTGGAAATAAATCCCGCAGATTTGTTTTTGCGAAATGCGTCTGAAACTGTTTTGCAAATGAAAAAAGTGCTGAAAACTGAGCTAATTCCCCAAATTACCACGTTTGTAGACAGCCGATTTTGAGCGCAAAACGCATGATTTCTGCAAAAACAAAAATCCCGTCGCTCAAAGCCGAATATATGTGCGCGGTACGCTCTTTTATAATATCGAATATCGGTGTATAATACATCTATGGATATTTTTGACTTCAAAGACGAGAACGAATATGCCGACCAAATGAAAACGGGCGCGCTGTTAAATCCTCGCATTGATTCCACATTCAAAGCTCTTTTTACGCAGGACACCCCTGAATCAAAAGCGGCTTTGCACTCGTTTCTTGAGGCGGCAACTGAAAGCAAAATTGCAACTATCGAACTAAAGCCGAATGATGCGCCTCTTCTTTTTGACGGACAGCGACGCGTTAGCTACGATATTTTATGCACACTTGACGACGGACAGCACGTCAATATCGAAATGCAGGCGTTCAAGCAGGCTTACGATTACGGCGCACGGGCTGAACACCAAGTATCGCGGCTTGAAATATCAGGTCTAAAGAAAGGCGACAGCTGGAAAAAAGCTCCGAAAGTGTATCAAATCTCTGTTCTTGATTTTGTATACAAGAACGACAATGATACAAAAGACGGCACGCGCAATACGGGCATAAATCATTTTTGTATGCAAAGTGCGAACGGCAAACACCTTGCAGATTTGCTGAATATTGTTTTCATAGAGTTGCCGCTGCTTAGCGCAAAAGAAGCAACGATAAAAGAAAATACTGCGCTGGAGAATTGGGGTATTTTCTTGAAGGAAGCAGACAATCCGCTAAAGCAGGACTTAATCAAAGAGCTAACCAAAAAGGAGGCAGGACTTATGAGCGCACAACAAACATTGTCATCAATAAGTGCAAACCGTGATTTGTGGCTTGAAGAGTATCGCCAAGAGGTCTTTGAGCGCGACAGAATCTCTAACATCGAAGAGGGCGAAGAGCGCGGCTTTAAGCTAGGTTTGCAACGCGGTATAGAACAAGGCATACAGCAAGGCATACAGCAGGGGCTGGTTACGCTTGCAAAAAAGTATATGGCGAGCGGACACAGTGCCGAAGAAGCCGCGGCGTTTGCTGAAATCGATGTCAATCTTTTGAAATAGTTTTTGCTCGACAGTTCGCCGCAAAACTCATTTTCTCGTTGTTCTTCAAAAAGAAAGGCGCGCCTAAGTTGTTTTCTTGCTGTTCTCGCCGAGAAACGCGAGCAAACCTTGTTTTCGGCTCTGTCTTGTGAAAGATTGAGCAGCCAAACTCTTTTTCTGTTCAATCTTCTCGGAGAAAGGCGCGCCAAACTTCTTTTCGCATTTTTCTCCGAGAAGAAAAGCCGCAAAACTCATTTTTGACTTTTCTCGTTGATGAAACTGCGAAAAAGGGATATAGTAGACCTCGTTAGTGATATTTTGATGCAGCAAGGGGCGCATGTACCCTTGTCTAAACAAAGTTATCGAACAGACTGAAGAAAATAAATTTTTTCACGGAGGAAAGCAAATGAAAAAATTGAACAGAAACTTTAAGATTAGCCTTGTGGTTGTGGTCGTGTCGGCGATGGAGCGTATTTACGAAACGCTGTTGAGCCTCAAAGAAGATGCGTATTTTGCGGACTTGATGGCGAAAATCAAAAGCGACCTCGACATCATCGTGAGCGCGACGAGAGCGGACAAAATCGCCTCCGAGCTTGAAGCGAGCGACATCGAGCGCGACGACATCGTGAGAAAACTCGGCACGCTTATCGACGGCTGGAGCGTTATGCCTGACGAGCGGGCGGAAAAGGGCAAGGTTCTTTCTGCGGTGTTTTCAAAGTTCGGCAAGCAGATTGCCGCAGCTCCGTACGCGCAGGAATCGCTTTTGGTCAAGAGCTTGCTGTCGGATTTGAGCGCGGAAAAGTGTGCGGCGGCGGTGAAGGATTTGGACGGCGTTTCTTACTACATCAAGGCGCTTGAGGCGGCACAGGCGAAGTTCGACGCGGCGAGCGATTCGTATCGCGATGCGAAAATCGGCAAGGGCGAAAACGCGACCGACGCAAAAAAACGGCTGCTGAATGCGGTGAACACGACGCTTGCAACGTATGTAACGGCGATGGCGGCTTCTCGCGGCGGAGATTACAAGATTTTTGCGGATAAAGTTGATGCGGAAATCGACAAAGCCGCCAAACAGGCAAAGCCTGCTTCTCAAGAGGCGAAGCCTGCTTCTCAGCCACAGGCTGTTTCTCAAGAGGATAAACCGCATGCATAACAGACACAGGCTGTTTTAGAAAAAAAATACCCTTGCAGAAAAGGTGCAGGGGTATTTTTGTATACGCTCAGCGCAGTTGTCAATGCAGTTGTTACAGCAGTTCGCTCAGCTCGTCCCAGCGTTCATAATCTGCGTCGAGCTTCGTTCTTAGCTCGGCATATTCCGCGCCCGCCTTTTGCGCTGCGGCAAAATCGCTGCTCGCCATTTGCGCTTCGAGTTCGCTTTTCTTTTCCTCAAGCTCCGCGATTTCTTCTTCAATGCGCTCAAACTCTTTTTGCTCTTTGAAACTCATTTTGCGCTTCTTCTGCACAGGAGGCAATGACTCTTTCTCAACAATTTTCTTCTGGCTTTCTTCTTTTGCAGCAAGTTCTTTCTCTTTGCGCAGCTCTTCGCGATAAGAAATATACTCGCTGCATTTGCCGACGTAGCCCGAAATCTCGCCTGAATCCTCAAGGATAAACAGCGTATCCGCCACCTTGTCCATAAAATATCGGTCGTGGCTCACGATGAGCAAACAGCCTTTGTAGCTCTCAAGAAACTGCTCAAGGATATTCATCGTGAAAATGTCAAAGTCGTTCGTCGGCTCGTCAAGCACAAGAAAATTCGGGTTCTGCATCAAAAGGCGCACCAAAAACACCCGTTTCCTCTCGCCGCCCGAAAGCGTAGAAAGCGCACTGTGCTGGATTTTGCCCTCAAAGCCGAACTCTTCGAGAAACTGCGCCGCGCTCAACGATTTCCCGCTGTTCGTCGTGATGACCTCCGCGACTTCACTTGTATATTCAAGCACGGTTAAATCAAGATTTTTGAACACGGGATTTTGCTGATAATAGCCGAACACCGTGTTCACGCCGCGCACAACGCTTCCCGTGTCGCTTTCAAGATTGCCCGTGATGATGTTCAAAAACGTGGATTTTCCTGAGCCGTTGTCGCCGAACACGCCGATTTTCTGCCCTGCCGTAAACGTGTACGAAAAATTTTTTATCACGGGTGCTTTTTCACTGCCATTTCCTTTCGGGAAGTTTTTGCTGATGTTATGCAATTCCAAGACTTTGCCGCCGAGCCGTCTGCCCGCCACCTCGAACGTAAAGCCTTTGTCGCTTGCGAATTTCTCGCGGTTAATCAATGCCTCGTCGTGCTGCTTTCTCGCCTTTTGCTTCGTGCCGCGCGCGCAAGGACCTCTCAAAAGCCATTCGCGTTCCACTCGCAACACGCTTTCTATTCTGCGCTCGGTGTTTTCCTCGATTTCGGCTTCAACCGTCTTTTTGTCGAGATACGTCGAATAGTTGCCTTGATAGAGTTTTAGGCGATTTCGCGCGAGTTCATAGATATTGTTGCAAACCGCGTCGAGAAAATAGCGGTCGTGCGTTACCATCAAGACGCTGCGTTTTGTGTCGTGCAGATAGTTCTGAAGCCAATAAATCGTGGAGATGTCGAGATGGTTCGTCGGCTCGTCGAGGAGCAAGAGCTTCGTGTCTTCCACCAACACCTGCGCCAACGCGACTTTTTTGACCATTCCGCCCGAAAGCTCGCCCATTTTGCGCGCCATATCGTGAATGCCCAAGACCGAGAGAATCGAGCGAACCTGCGCTTCGTAATTCCACAAGTCGAGCGAGTCCATTTCGTGCTGGATTTTCTCGAACCTCGCTTCTCTGCCGTCGTTGAGAGAAAGATTGTCGCACAGCTCTTCGTATTCTTTGATGATGTTGAGTTTTGGGCTGTTGTTCTTAAAAATGTGCTCTTTTATCGTATCGTCCGCACTAAAAACGGGATTCTGCGGCAGATACGACACGCCTGCGCTTTTGTTAGTAACAACGCTGCCCTCGTCCGCCTCAAGCGCGCCTGCGATGATAGAAAGCAGCGTGGATTTGCCCGTGCCGTTTCGCCCGATGATAGCCGCTTTATCGCCCTCGTCCAAACCGAACGTAATGAGCGTAAACAGCGGTTTTTCACGCCCTATTTTTGCCAAATTGTTTACCGAAAGAAGATTCATAGTCAAAAATTATAGCAGGTATCCTTTTTCTTTGCTACAATGAAAATATGGAACAAATCGATTGCGGCTAAAAATGGAGATTTTATACCTATTGTATTTTTTTTCACGAATTCCGAATTATAATAATAAAAATAGTGCAATTTTTTTCTGTAAGGAGCGTAGCTGATGAAAAAGAGCCTTAAACTTTCTGTTAAAATGGGAATCCTTGTGGGCATTTCCATAGTGCTTGCCGCAGTTGCTGTTGAGATGATGTGTTTATCCGAATTCCGCTCGCAATTCGAAGCAAACGTGGAAATGAACCTCCAGACTGTTCAGCGCGGCATTTTGAACAATCTAAATAACCGCAATATAATCCTTAGAAACGCTGTTGTCGCACTCTCTAGCCGCCCTGGATTTATCTCGACTGTGGAAAGCGGCGATGCAGGCGAAATCGGTAGGCTCGCAGAAGAAAAACGAAAGATTGTAGGAAACGACATCATCTTTGTAACCGACGCGGTGGGAAAAATAATCGCAGGCTATGGTGGCACATTTTCGCACGGACAAGACGCAAGCGATATGGCTTGTGTCAAAGACATCGTGAAAGAGGGAATGGACGAGGCAAAAACCTACGAAAGCAAAAAATCAATGATTGGCTACTCAATGCTTGCGGCTTCTGCCATAAAAGATTCGTCGGGGAAACTTTTGGGAGCACTCGTGGCAGGATACGATTTATCCAAGCAAAGTTTCGTTGACCATATGAAAAACATCTACAACATTGAGATTTCAATTATCGAAGCCAACACAAGAGTTTCCAGCACGATAAAAGACGCAAACGGGAAATCGTGGGCTGGCTCAACTTTGACGAACCAAGCGGTCATTGACAAAGTGGAAAAAGAAGGCGAAACGTTCCAGACCGAAACTACCATTTTGGGAGTGCGCTATCTTAATATCTATTTTCCGCTGAAAACCGAGCTGGGCAAAATCACAGGTATGGTTTCTACATTCCGCAGCAAAAGCATTATCTCTGCCACGATTTTTAGGGTTGTTCGATTTGTTTCCACATTTACGCTGATTTTGGTTTTAGTCCTTTGTGTCGCCTCAGGTGCTATCATAGTGCGTCTTCTCCGCCCGCTCAAAGACGTAAAGCGCACTTTTGTAGACATCTGTTCTGGAGAGGCGGATTTGACGAAGCGAATCAACGTGAATGTTCACGACGAAATCGGAGATGTCGTTTCTGGCTTTAATGCGTTTGCCGACAAATTGCAGAAAATCATTTCGCATATGAAAGACAGCAAGGGAATGCTCGACACGGCTGGCGTGGATTTACAGCAAACTGCCCAAGATACCGCAAGCGCAGTGAGCGAGATTTTAGCGAACATCACGAGCATTCACTCTCAGGTAGCAGAACAAAAACAGAGTGTGGAACAGACGGCTGGTTCTATCACAAAGATTTCCGACAACATTTTTGCGCTTAACAATATGGTGGAAAATCAGTCTTCGAGCGTTACCGAGGCAAGCGCGGCAGTGGAAGAGATGATTGGAAACATCACGAGCGTGAATCATTCTATGGAAAAAATGGCGGGGGCGTTCAACGATTTGCAGGAACATTCTCACCGCGGTTTTGATAAATTGGCGGTGGTGAACGAGAGAGTTCAGGAAATCGAAGAGCAGTCAAAAATGCTTGAGGAGGCGAATAGCGCGATTGCCTCTATTGCAAGCCAGACGAATCTTTTGGCAATGAATGCTGCGATTGAGGCAGCCCACGCAGGAGAAGCGGGAAAAGGCTTTGCTGTCGTTGCAGACGAAATCAGAAAATTGAGTGAAACGAGCAGCGTTCAGTCAAAGACGATTGGACAGCAGCTAAAGCAGATTAAGACCGCGATTGTGAATGTCGTTGATGCGTCAACCGAGTCCAGCAACGTGTTTTCTCAGGTGCAAAAAGAGCTTTCTGCCACAGACGAGCTTGTTACGCATATCCGCTTGGCAATGGAAGAGCAGAACGAGGGAAGCAAGCAGATTACAGAAGCCCTAAAGCTGATGAACGATTCTACTGTGGAAGTTTCGAGTGCGTCTTCTGAGATGAGTTCGGAAAGCGGAGTGATTAAAGGGGAAATGGAGCATTTGCAGAACGTTGCCACGGTGATGAAGCAAAGTATGGATGAAATGCAGGTGGGTGCGCACCAAATCAACGAAACAGGCTCTATGCTCACTGATGTTTCAAGCCGAGTTGCCCAGTCTATTGACAAGATGGGAAGCCAAATCGACCAGTTCACCGTGTAGTTGCTTTTTTGGGGGTGGAGGCTACACAAACAATGCGAAAATGTGCTATACTCCTTTTCAGATTCACTATAGTTTCATAAGGAGAAAGCGAAATGGCTAAACACAAATGGGACGTTTTATTGCGACCAAACACACTCACCCCCGACAACCAGCTTGACTGCATTGCAGAGGTGCGAAATCCGCACACCACGCGGCTCAATGAGGACATTGCGGACAAAATCGTCAAGGAGCGAAGCGAGTTCCGCAAAGACACGATTTTGAATATCCTAAACCTGCGCGACCAAGCCGTAAAGGAGTTTATCGAAGACGGCGACAGTTTCCGAGACGGCTTGATTCAGCTCTCGCCCCGCGTGTCTGGCGTGTGGGAAAACGAAACTTCGCCGTTCGACCCGCAGGTTCACCGCCGCACCCTCGATATGACGATGACCGCTTCTCTTCGCGGAGCACTCGAAGAAGTCGGAGTGAACATCGTCGGAAAGAAGGACGCGACGAGCAAAATCAGCTCTGTTACAAACAGCGTTACAGGCTTGAAGGACAACAGCGCGCCGATTGGGGACGACATCATCATTGAGGGCGACAAACTCAAGATACAAGACGAATCGGACGAGGCTCAAGGCGTGTTCTTCGTGGACAGCACAGGAGCGGAACACCGCGTTTCAAGAAAACTCACGGACAATAAGCCGTCGCGCTTAACCGCCCGCGTTCCCTCCGATATTGCCGAGGGCGAATTGCAGCTTGTCATTCGCACGCGATACTCAGGCACGGCAACTCCGCTCAAGACGCTCCGCGAAATCAAATACGCATATCCGCTGAACGCAACAAAATAATTTTTAAGGGGCTTCGATACTGCTATCTAAGGTGTTTAGATAACGGTATCGAAGGTTCATAGATACCAGTATCGAAGATGTTTAGATAACGGTATCGAAGGCTCATCAATACCGCTATCGTCTTTCTTTCGATAACGGTATCGGCGAGCCTTATTTATTGTTATGTTTTGCTCTTCAACTCTTCTGCCATTTTCTGCCCCATATCGTATGCTTTGCGGCAATCCTTGGGGTATTGTTCACTGTGCCGTTTCTCTTTCGCCTCTGCGTCCCAAAGGTCAACGACGTATTTTGAATAATCCGAAAACTGCTTCGTAAACACGGAATACAGCACATCGGGCTTATGACTAAAGAGCGTTTCAAGCCAATTCTCTGTGCGAGCAAACTGCGCAGGGGCGAAGAGCACCGCGCCGAAGTCCTGCAAAAGCGGACAAAATCGGGCAGGAAAAGACAGGACGGGCGCGTTGAAAAAAGTGCGGGGGCGTGGTATATTTATCGTAAAGGAGGCACACTATGCACAAGCAGAATGTAGTCGGAATCGTGTTCCGCGGAGCAGAGGGCAAAAAGGCTATCATGCAGATTATGAATGCCAAGCCCGTGAAGCGCGACCTAGAAGTTGAAAAACGGCGAATGGAAGAATTCGTTAAAGCGGCGAATTCAGGTCATTTTTTTGCGTATGAATGTGAAAATGGCTGAGGAGTTGTTTTACATTGAACCGCTCACGCAGGAAGTGAGTTCTTATGAACTCAAAATGTTCCGCGTTCAGCACGACGAGGGGCAGTTGGCTTCATATCTCAAAAAAATCGCCAAAAAGCACGAGACGGAAAAACTGAATAAGATTTATCTTGTCCGCTCGTCGAAAACAGGACAGCTTGCCGCTTGGTTCGGCTTAAAGGCGGCAACGCTTCCTTATAATGACATCGGCGATTCTTTTTTGATTCCTGCGGTCGAGCTTACGCATTTTGCAGTCGATGAGCGATTTAGGCGAGCGAACGAAAAATTAAGTTCTGTGCGCACAGGCGAATTCATTTTCAATATGTTTATCCTCCCTATTGTGCAGGAAATTTCCGAGAAAATCGGCTGTAAAAGTCTGTTCGTTTTTGCGATAGACACGCCTAAACTGGTTTCCTATTATAAGGACACGCTCGGCTTCAGAGAAATCATCGACACCGACGAAAAGCAGTTCTTTGAGTATGCCGCGCCCGACTACGACGAAGGCTGTCGCTTTCTGTATTTCCCGCTTGCTTAAAAAGACGGCAACAGGGCAATTTCTCGAAAGCGGGAGGTTGCCTTGTTTTTTATGTGCTATAAAGCTACGGACAAAATCGGGCAGGAAAAGACAGGACGGGCGCGGCGGTATCGGGTAGAATAGAGGCAACAATAACGGCACGGGGGAAAAGAAATGGAATGGCTGTCGAGCATTCGGCGTGCGATTGATTATATGGAAGCGCATCTTGAAGAAAATATCTCGGCTGTTGATGTTGCCTTCGAGGTGAATATGTCGTCTTTCTTTTTTCAGCGCGGCTTTTCGATTATGACGGGCTACACCGTCGCGGAATATCTGCGAAATCGCAGGCTGTATAAAGCGGCGGTTGATTTGGCGAACGGCGATGACAAGATAATTGATATTGCGTTTCGCTACTGCTACGAAACACCAGAAAGTTTTGCGAAGGCTTTTTCTCGCTTTCACGGTGCAACGCCGAGCGAGGTGAGAAAGGGCGGGCGTATCAAAACATTTCTTCCCTTGGTTATTGAAATTTCTATTCACGGGGGTAATCTTATGGATTACAAGATTCAAACGCGGTCGGCTTTTAAGGTGATTGGCTTTGAAAGGATTTTTGAAAGCGACACGTCGTATCAAGAGATTCCAAAGTTCTGGAGAGAATACTCCGAGAAATATCTATCGGATATGCTGCACGGCAAAGAGCCTGCGACTGCGCAGGAAAAGGCGATTGCGGCGAACTGCGTCGGAGAATATGGAATCTGCATTGATGACCTTGCAGGCGGTGCGTTCCGCTATCTCATTGCGGGAATGTACACGGGCGGCGATGTGCCTGCGGGAATGGCGGTCTACGAGATTCCTGCGGGCGACTGGGCGATTTTTGATTGCTATGGGGCGAACCCTAAGACGCTGCAGGAAACAAACACGAAAATTTATAAAGAGTGGCTTCCTGCAAATCCTGATTACGAGTTTTTAGGATTTGCAAGCGTGGAATGGTACAGCAAAGGCGATATGACGGACGCAAATTATCACAGCGCAATCTGGATTCCGATTAAAAAGAAATCGTAAGTGTGTTCTATCTGCTCACAAGCTCAAAACTTGTTTGTGTAAGGCGACAGAGCTTTTCAAAGTCGGTGATAGCGGTGAGCAGAATAGTAATCCAATGCTTTTTGTTCATATGCCACGCATTAAAAATAGAAGTATTGTCCACAAGGTTTTCTATTTCGTCGCTTTTTGCCTTGATGTTGACAATCCATACATCTTCGTCGCTTAAAAGCCCGAGTTGCTTATATTTGATTTTCATAACAAGTGCAAACCATTTTTTGTTTTTACAGCGAAAGACAAACGCCTCTGGCAACTTTTCCCACGGAAAATCGGGTTCAGCCGAAAACTGCGATTTCAAATAAGCGATATATTCATTCTTTATGTCTTTTGTTTCAAAGCATTTTTCTTTTATGCGCTCTATAATCGCCTCGACCTCTGTTCTCAGTGTTTCAACAAAGGCATTATGCACATTCTTCATATCGAAAAGAAAATACTTTTCGCCTGTTGCATTGTCAAAAAGGTCAACGCTTAAAGTCTGTGTTTTTGGAGAAAGAGAAAACGCTGCCTTAAAATCTCCCCTAGAAATATCAGTAGTAAAAGCATAGTTTTCGCTATCTACTGCCTTAAATCCAAACTCTTCAAGTGCGTCGCTCTTGAGCTTCCCCAACGAAAAGACATAATTATAATTCATTTTTGCCTCCCATAAAAAAACAGCCATAGGATTTTTTACACCTATGACTGTTTTTGCCTAAAAAAGCCTTTTCAAAGAGAGTGTAGCTTACTCTGGCAAATGACCGCCGATGATAGTAATGCGTCCGTGATTTTCAGGCGTTACCGCCTC
>CALDID010000320.1 GCA_937901865.1 uncultured Treponema sp. | reverse complement strand
CAGTTTTGAAAAAGAGGCTGTGCCTCAGATTATCGGGTCGAGCCCGATAATGACAATTATCTAACAGGTCTATTATGCAGTTTGGTAATTTAAGAATTAAGAAAAACCTTAAAGCTTCGTATATGACGGCGTTCTTTTACCCGTTTTTGTTCGTCGCGCTTATGATTTCAGGCTATGTCTATCGCACTCTTTCTGCGTGGCAAATCAGCCAAACGCAAGCATCTGTGAAGCAGATAGCTTTATTATTTCAAAATATTCTTGAAAATGTACACGATATGTCAGACAGCCTTTTTATGAATTTGCGAGTGCAAGAAACTCTAAAAACGGAATATACAAGCCCTCTCGAAGTGTATAACCAATATAAAGAGCTATTGTTTTTGAACGATTTACTCACTGCGGTGGACGCGGTGGATTCGTTTCGATTTTATACGAGCAATCAAACGATGTTGAACAATGCTTTTTTTGTGAAAAACACGAAGGAAATTGAGGAATCGGCGTGGTACAAAATGGCGTATCAAGGAAACGGCAAAGTATTTTGGTCGGTCAATGAAGATTTTATTACAAAAAAACGTATGCTTTCGCTCAATAGGGCGATAACTGATTCTGTCAGCGGCAAAGTGCTGGCGGTGCTTTGTGTGAATATAAATTATTCGAATGTCGTAAAGATTTTAAGTGCGAACGACAACGATGTTTTTATTACGGTGGACAATGTTATTGAATATGCAAAAAATAAGATGTTTGATGAGTCAAAGCGGGAAATGTATCAGGCAGAGAAACGCTTTGGAAAATGGGAAGGAAAAACCGTCGCTTTTGTTTCGGAGACTTTGCCAGAAAAATACACGATGCCGATAAGAGTAACTGCGATTTTGCCGACAGAGAGGCTGATATTTGCGACGCTAAAGGGATTTTTATTCTGTGTTGCCTTGTTGCTTGTTGCAATGGTGCTGTTTTTGTTGTGTATAGAAAAGCTCATTGAAGACGTGTATCGGCACAAAATAGAGCAAGCGGAACTTGTTTCAAAGCAAAATGCAATTCGTTTTAAGATGCTCACAAGTCAGATAAATCCGCACTTCTTGTTTAATACCCTTGAAACAATCCGTATGCAATCGCTTGCAGAAGGCTCAAAGCAAAGCGCGACGACGATAAAGCTCTTAGCTTCGATTTTGCGCCATAATCTTGCTATTTCCGACAAGCCTATAAACCTTATGGAAGAGATAAAAATGGTGTGTAGCTATCTTGATATTCAGCATATACGATTTGGCGAACGGGTGGCGTATTCAATAATGTTTTTGTGCGATATTCGTCATTCGCTCATCTTGCCGCAACTGATACAGCCGATTATCGAAAATGCTTTTAAGCACGGAATTGAAAACAATAAGGCTGGCTTTATTTACATAATGATAGATTCGGATAAGGCGGGCAATTTAATCATTAGCGTTAAAGACAACGGCAAGGGAATGGAGATGGAGGCTCTAAAAGAGTTGAATGAAAAACTCAATACGCAGGCGGTAGAAGCTATTAGCGAATCGCTGGGCATGGTGAACGTGAACCAAAGAATAAAGTTATTTTACGGCAAGCAATACGGGCTATTTGTCGAAAGCAAAAAAGACGAGGGAACAAAAGTAACTCTGTGTATTCCAAATGTAAGGGAAACGGGGGAATAAAATGCAATATTTAAATGTGCTGATTGTCGATGATGAGCCAATCGTGAGAAAGGGAATTCGCAATATCATCGATTGGGAAAAACTGGGATGCAAAATCTGTGCAGAGGCGGCTGACGGCGAAGAAGCGTTAGTGAAAATCATATCAGAGCGACCTGACATAGTGCTTTTAGACATAACAATGAGGGGGCTTTCGGGAATAGATGTCTTGAAAGAAGTGCAATCGAGAAAAGAAAAATATGTTTCGCACCCAGCGTTTTTGATTTTGAGCGGATACAGCGATTTTTCTTATGCGCAAAGTGCCGTAAACTTAGGTGCAAAGGGATATATCACAAAGCCGATTGACGAGGATATTCTTGAAGAGAAAATAAAAGAAATCGCTTCTGACATAAAAAAGAATATGGCATTAGAAACCTTTAGAGGAAAGGTTGAGAGCGAAAACAAGGCAGAGAGCTTTTCGCATTTCTTTCAAACGGGCAGAATGAGCGGAGAACTCGATATTCAAGAATCAGACACGTTTAAAATTGCTATTGTGTCAGCTTCGCGTCTTTGCCTTGACAATCAAGTGCAATCAAATGCGCTAAAAACGGCTGTTGACGAGGTATTTGAGTTTGCAGAACACATTTCGTTTTATATGAACTCTAATCTTGTTGTCGTATTCAAAAATGCAGAGATGAGCGCATTAAAGTTATATATAAATCGCTTCTCATCTCGCTTCAGCGACAAAGCAGAAGGCGCATTTTTTGCGATAAGCTCCTTTTTCAAGGGAAAAGAGGGCGCACTCAAGGCGTATAAAGAGGCTTTGTTGCTGTCGCATTTGCTCTTCTTTTTCAAAGACAAAGCATTTATCACAAGCGAAATTGTAAAAGAAACTGACGACGTGGCGTGCAGACTTGCAGAGAAAGCACCTCTTGTGAAAAGTGATAATAGAGCAGAGTTCTTTGATTGTATTGAAAAGGAACTTATGGCGTATATCGAGATATATGATTTGCAGAAAATACAGGCTCTTTTGGCAGAAAAGAAAAAGTGGCTGATTGATAGCTTTTTAGACGAAACGGAGATAAAAAAGCTGTGTATGGCGTTTATCGTCGATTCGCAAAATGCCTTGAAGATGAAGCACCCAGAAAAAGAGTTTGACACGGTGGCGGCGATTGATTTGGTGCATTTCTTGGATTCGCAGAACTATTTTGCGGACGTGATGAAGATTATGGGCGATTTTATTTATTCGCTTTCAGAATCTTTTTCTGGAAACTCTAGCAATTCCACGATACTAAAAGTCATTCAATATATCAAAGCAAATTATGCTTCTGAATTGCGCTTAGAGCTTTTAGGCGACCTCTTTAATTGCAACAGTGCGTATTTGGGCAAGAAGTTTAGAGCATATACGGGAGTGAGCTTTAACACATATCTTGATATTATCCGCATAGAAGAGGCGAAAAAGCTCATTCTTTCAAGCGATATGAAAATATACGAAATTGCAACCGTTGTCGGATACAATACGTCTGATTATTTTTACTTGAAATTCCGAAAGCACACAGGATTTACTCCAAAAGAGTTCAAGGCTCAAGGAGGAGTATAAGATGTTTTATAAAAAGTTCTTTGCGGCAGGATTTTTGCTAATTGCTGTTTTGCCTCTTTCGTCTTTACTTTCTTGCAAACAAAAAACTATTCTACCCCCCCCCCCGTATGATAAATAAAGAAGAGAAAGTCTTTTCGTTCTACAACATTGATTTAGAAGATGATTACAGTTTTCAAGACCCTGTTGCAAGAGAGATTACGAGACAAACAGGCGTTAAACTACTTATTCATCACCCGAAATCATTGAGCTTGCAGGTGCAAAAGCTCGTTCTTTCGGAAGGGATTTCTGACGATTTGATTTTTGCAAAAGACAGAATTACGGCGTTTATAGAAAAAGGCGATATAGTTGCGCTTGATGATTATATCGATAAAGACGGGAAGCACATCAATTTAATCGAACAATACGGAGAGAACTTTAGAAAGCTCTACGGCAAAAACTTATCTCACTTAAAATATGATGACGGGCATATCTATACGTTCGGGGCGTACGGCATAAACCAAAAAACAAAAAATCCCTCTGGCACAATACAATTACAGTTAGCTGTTTTGAAAGAATTAGGATACCCAAAAATAGAAACGCTTGACGAAGTAGAGGCAGCCTTAAAGGTCTATATGGAAAAATACCCGACGATAAACGGGGAAAAGACGATAGGGCTATCGCTGTTGACTGATGATTTTCATTGGTATATCGGGCTTTCTAATCCTGCAAGCCTTGTTTTAGGCTTTAGAGATGACGGGCAATGGATAGTAGACCAAAAGACACTGAAAGCGCAATACAAGTTTTTGCATAGCGAAATGAGCACATATTTTCGTTGGCTCAATAAGCTGTATGCACAAGGTATTTTAGACAAAGAATCATTTGTGCAAAGCGAAGATGTGTGGAAAGCAAAAATAATGAGCGGGCGTGTTTTGGGCATTTCATATTCAAATTGGAAATATGAAGATATAGAGAAAGTTTTGATTTCTAACGGAATGGAAGAGAGGGCTTATGCGTGTTTGCCTGTTACGGCTTCTCATTCGATAAAAAATCCAGAACTTGCAGATACGGGCTATACTGGTAATTGGGGCATTGCGATTTCTAAAAAATGCAAAGATGTTATTGGGGCGTTTCAGTTTTTGGATTATATGTGCAGTGAAGAAGCGCAAATCCTTGTAAATTGGGGAATAAAAGACGTAAATTATAAAATTGAAAACGGTAAAAGGGTGATTTCTGCAAAAGACAGACAGCTGAGAGATACTGTGCAAAAGTATGAAAAGCTGACGGGGGTGCAGCTATATACCTATCCGTTTCCGCAAGCTGGAACAGGCGCGCTTGATGTGAACGGGGATTTTATTGTGCCGCAAAGTACCGAGAACATTCCCAACAAAGCGCAGAAAGCCTTTTTTGATGCGTATAGCATAGATAGTTATGAAGACTTATTTCCAAAGTCTGAAGAATTGCCTTGTTCAGAGTATGGACAGCTGTGGCTGTATAAAGTGAGCGATGAAACATTGCGGGTTTTATCGATAGCTGATACATTTGTGAAAGAGGCTTTAATACAATGCGTAACGTGCCCGATAGAAGAGTTTGACAAGAATTATGAGCTTATCGTCAAAAAATGCTTAGAACTTGGAATGGACAAGCAAGGCGAGATTATGAGCGACTTAATTCAACAAAAGATAAAACTGTGGAACACGCAATAACACCTTGAAAAACAGGCTGTGCCTTACTAAGCAGGCTGTGCCTGTGAAAAATAGAGGAAAAAAGAATAATTTTTGATGTTTTTTTATTTTTTATTTCGCCTAATAATAAATGTTATAACATAACAAGGGGGAATAAAATGAAAACAGGAAAGAACGTTCTTTTTATTACGCTCAGAATCCTTATAATTTTATTCATTGCTTCTTTATTTTTGCCAGATTTAAATCCTGCGAGAATAAGCGAAAGCATAAACAGAAACTTATCTCTTTTCACTACAGGTATTTTCTATAAAAGCCTTATAGACGGCTTAGGACGCATTTTAAAGCGCGGCTGGATTCCAGAGCAAGCGATGAAAATGGTTCATTATGCTTCTTTAGTCTCGCTTTTTGGTGCAATAGCTATTGCTGCTGGTGGTTGCTTGAGCTTGGGAAACAATAAAGCTCGATTTAATGGCGGCATTTTATCTATGATAGGCTCTTTTATGGCAGCCTTTAGCCTTTTGCAGATATTAAATGCAAGAAAAATGCTTATTGCCTCCGCAGAAGAATTCCCTAAATATGCGGATAAAATTGCGGTACGGCTTCCGTTTGGATTAGCGTTCTTTATCGCGATTGCAGTGTTAATATTTGTGATTTCGCTTGTGCTGCTCTTAACTTCTCCGCTTCCGAAAAAAGATGAAAAAATAGAAATCGAAGAGAAATATAAACTCTTTATTATGTTTATGCCATTTGCGGCTCTTCTTTTCGTATTTTGCTATTTGCCTCTTTGGGGGTGGCGATATGCGTTCTTTGATTATCACGCAGGCGACACTCTTTCTTTAGATAAGTTCAAGGGCTTTTATTGGTTCACCTATCTTTTTTCAAATCCTGCAACGGCAAAGCATATTGCATTAGTAATGCGAAACACGCTTGCGATGAGCGGTATTGGTATTTTGATGAGTTGGTGTCCTATGATGTTTGCTGTTCTTTTGACAGAAATAAAAACATCGTGGATTAAAAGCATTGTGCAGATTTTTACAACTATTCCAAACTTTATTTCTTGGGTTTTGGTTTATGCAGTTGCTTTTTGCATTTTTAGTACAGACGGCTTTATTTCAAATCTATTTGTAGATTTAGGCTTTTGGGCGCAGGGCAAAAATCTGTTGATGGACGGTTCTCACACTTGGGCGAAAATGTTTTTGTGGGGATTGTGGAAAGGTCTTGGCTGGAGCGCAATTATTTATATTTCTGCGATTTCTGGAATTGACCAACAGCTTTATGAAGCGGCAACTGTTGACGGTGCAAACCGATTTCAAAAGATGTTTCATATTACCTTGCCGTCTTTGATTCCGACGTATTGTGTTTTGCTTACCTTGCAAATTGCAGGAGTTTTGTCTAACGGTATGGAGCAATATTTATGCTTTGAAAATCCGCAGAATACTGCCGCAATCGAAGTATTGGATTTGTATGTATATAAAATTGGTATTAACGGAGGTTTGATACCGCTTTCTACGGTGGTTGGTATGTTAAAGAGTCTTATTTCTGTGGCTCTTTTGTTTATGGCGAACACGATTTCTAAAGTAATTCGTGGTCAAGGTGTCATCTAACAGCCACAGGCTGCTTTGCACCAACAGGGTGTTTTGTCAGCCACAGGCTGCTTTGTACTATGCTACTGAGGTGTGCGGTATTATGCTACAGAGGTGTGCAGTACTATGCTACAGAGGTGTGCAGTACTATGCTACTGAGGTGTGCAGTACTATGCTACTGAGGTGTGCAGTACTATGCTACTGGAGGAAAAAGAATGAAAGAGAAGACGAGTATACAAGATTCGATTTTTAATTTTTTCAATGTGCTATTTTTCTTAGCATTTACGTTCATTTGTGTATTTCCGTTTTATTATCTGTTTATCAATACGATTTCGGATAATAACCTTGTGCAAAGGGGCTTAATCACCTTTTTGCCAAAGGGAATACATTTCAAAAATTATCTTGCGCTAAAGAGTATCAATGAGCTGGGCAGGGCTTTTGGTGTAACACTTTCTCGCACAGTGCTTGGAACTGCTTTGATGGTGGCTGCAAGTGCATTCATCGGCTTCTTGATGACTAAAAGAGAAATGTGGGGCAGACGATTTTGGTATCGCTTTTTGATAATCACGATGTATTTTAATGCTGGCATCATTCCTGCATTTATGACGATGCAAATGCTGGGGCTGAACAATAATTATCTTGTCTACATCATTCCTGGCATTGTCGCACCCTACAACATTATTCTTGTAAAAACTTACATCGAAAGTATTCCGTATGAATTACAAGAATCGGCTATGATAGACGGAGCTTCTCACTGGAAAATCTTTATTCAAATTGTTTCTCCTCTTTGTAAGCCAATTCTTGCTACAATCGCCATATTCGGAGCTGTAGGGCATTGGAACAGTTTTCAAGATTCATTGATTTACATGCAGGCAAATCCTAAATGTTTTACTTTACAACATATTTTGTGGAATTATCTCAATACAAATACAAATCTTGGTGCACTGATGTCTTCAGGAAGCAGCGGAAACAGTTTGGGAGAGGCAGTTGCATCTACTCTTTTGAACCAGAAAGTCATCAAATATACGATTTCTATGGTTACGGCTATTCCAATTTTGTTGGTGTATCCATTTATGCAGAAAAATTTTAAGAAGGGAATTATGCTCGGCTCAGTTAAGGGCTAAGTTATACTATATTCCAAAGGGAGATTTTCTATATGAAACATTGTTTATCTGTTGTGCTTGCAAGTGCAATAGCCTTATCTTTGTTCAGCTGTGGCGGCGAAAAGACAACAAAGGCTTCAAGCGCAGAGAAAAAAACTTCTACAGAAAAAAAAGAAGTAATTACTTTGCAAGTGTACGATCAGCTAGCAAACTATTCAGGAGAACAAGTCGGTTGGTTCGGAAAGATTTTGCTTGATAAGTTCAATGTCAAGCTCAACATCATTCCAGAAACAGGCAACACCTTAACAACTCGCATGGAAAGCAAGAACTTAGGCGACATCGTGATTTGGGGAGCTGATAGCAATGATTATTTGAACGCCGTGAAAAGCGGGCTTTTGTTCGACTGGGAAGAAGAAGACCTCGTAAAAGAATACGGACCTGACATCTATGCGAATATGAAAAACGCAATGTACAAAAATCGTATGGTTTCAGGACAGAACAAAGTTTTCGGTATCGCAAACGAGATTTCACCTTCTTCAAAAGAGCGTAGTAGCTTTATGTATACTTGGGATTTGCGTTTCGATTTGTACAAGCAACTCGGTTATCCTGAAATCAAGAACTACGACGACCTTTTCAATGTCTTAAAGCAGATGAAAGACATTTGTCCTAAAGATGACAATGGTAAAGACACCTATGCTCTCTCTCTTTTCCCAGACTGGGACGGCAGTATGGTTATGTTCGTAAAATCTTTAGGTACTGCATATCGCGGTTGGGACGAGTTCGGCTTTGGCTATTACAATCCAGAAGACGGCACATATCACAACTGTCTTGAGGAAAATGGTCCTTACTTAGAGTCTTTAAAGTTCTTGAACCGCCTTTATCGTGAAGGACTTTTAGACCCAGACAGCCAAACACAGCACTTTGACTCTATGGCAGAAGATTACAAGAACGGCACTGCTTTCTTCCAGATTTTCAACTTTATGGGGTCATCGCTCTACAACTCAGATGAACATCTTGCAGAAGGAAAAGGTATGTTCCCTGTCTGCCCAACGGAAGCAACTCCGATTGTATACGGTCAGTCGGTGTATGGTGCAAATCGCATTTGGTCTATTGGTGCAAATACAGAATATCCAGAGCTTTGTATGGAAATTATAAACTGGCTTTGCACTCCAGAGGGAACATTGACTTTGCAGTACGGACCTAAGGGAGTAACTTGGGATTATGACGCAAACGGCAAAACTTACTTTACAGACCTCGGCAAAAAGTGCCAAGGCTCAAAGAAAACTCAGATGCCAGCAGAGTTTGGCGGCACTTTTGAAGACGGTGAGTTCAAGATGAACAACACAACTTGGGCTTTAGACGCTCCAAACCCAGATTCAAACGGAGAGAAGTACAACAAAGATTCTTGGGAGAGCAATAAAAAGGCTGCAAACTCTGCGATTGAGCAGGATTGGAGAACTTGGGCAAAAGCAGATTCTGCAGATGAGTATATGGGCAAACACAAATATGTTCTCGCGCCTGTTTCTACTTATTCTCCGACAGAGCAAATCGATGAGCTCAAGGCTAAGTGGAATCAAGTGGCAACGTGCATTAAGACAGGAACGTGGCGAGCAATGTATGCGAAAAATGATACAGAATTCAAGAATCTTGTCGAATCTATGATAAAAGAGGCAAAAAGCTACGGTTTCGATGAGTGCAATGAGTATCAAACTGTTGAAGCCCTTAGCCGCAAGAATGCCGAAAACTTACTGAATTTCTAGTTTTAAGGAAACTATATGCGTACACTGTTCAATGATAATTGGTATTTTAAGAAGTTTGTCTTGGAAACGGACACTTCTGGAAAAGCAGGCGGCTTGATTGTGCCGAAAGACAAGAAAATCTTTTCACCTGACGATTTTTATGAGCAGTGTACGGCTATAGATACTTGTAAAAAAGTTGAAATCCCTCACGATTATTTGATTTATGATACACATAATTTGTATCAAGATTCTGTCGGATACTATAGAAAGGACTTTGATATTTCACTTGATTCGTCAAAGAGAATATTCCTTCGCTTTGAGGGAGTGTATCAAAACTGGGCGTGCTACATAAACGGCAAAAAGGCGATTGAATGGAAATATGGATATTCAACCGTAGAAGCCGAGATAAGCGCGTTTTTGTCGGAAGGCAAGAACAGAGCCGAAGTGATTTGCGTGTATCAAAGTCCGAATACTCGCTGGTATTCAGGCGCAGGGATTTTCCGCGATGTGTATCTTATTGAAACAGCAAAGCAGCGCATTGCAAGCGACGGTGTGTATTTTTCTGCGGAAAAAGACGGCGAGGCGTGGAATATTTGTATAAAGACGCATATCGACACAGATGCAGAAAAAAGCTCGGTGAAGCACGAGATTTTCTTAGACGATGCGCCGCTTACTTTGTCTAACGTGTCTGAAACATTTGAGACTGACGGCGAAACGAAACGACATATCTTTAAGGCAACAGCGCAGAATGTAAAGGTTTGGGACATCGAAAGCCCGACAGTATACACGTTAAAGACGGCTCTTTTTGACGACAAAAGTGAAGTTTTATTCGATAAAGTCGAACAAAACATCGGTTTTAGGTCTATTTTTGCCTCTTCTGATGAGGGGTTCTTTTTGAACGGCAGAAAGGTTGTTTTGCACGGCGTGTGCGAACATCACGATTTTGGCTGTCTTGGTTCTGCATTCAACAAAACTGCATTGCGCCGCAAATTCAAAAAGCTCAAGTCGATGGGGGTGAATGCAATTCGTTCTTCTCACAATCCGCCTGTGCCGTATTTGCTTGATTTGGCAGATAGAGAGGGGCTTTTAATTATCGATGAATGTTTTGATATGTGGGAAAAGCCGAAGACGACGTATGATTATGGCAACTTCTTTGCAGATTGGTGCGAAAAGGATTGCAGTGCGTGGGTAAAACGAGATAGAAACCACCCTTGCGTGATTATGTGGAGTATCGGAAACGAGATTTATGACACCAATCAAGAAAGCGGGCTTCGCGTTACAAAACGATTGAGCGAGATTGTGAGAAAGAACGACGAAAGAAAGAATGCTTTTATCACGATTGCTTCAAATTATATGTTCTCTGACGGTGCGCAGGAGTGTGCGAAAGAAATTGACTTGGTTGGCTATAACTACCTAGAACGCCTGTACGATGAACATCACGAAAAGTATAAAAACTGGGTGATTTACGGAAGCGAAACGGCGAGCTGTATACAAAGCCGTGGTGTCTATCATTTTCCGCTTTCAAATCGCCTTTTGACGTATCCTGACGGTCAATGTTCTTCGCTTGGAAACTGCTCAGCTTCTTGGGGCGCAAAAGACAGCGTAACAGTCGCACTGCAAGATTCTCTTACGCCGTACACCGCAGGACAATTCTTATGGTCTGGCTTTGATTATATCGGAGAGCCAACTCCTTACAAAACAAAGAATTCATATTTTGGACAAATCGACACAGCAGGCTTTGAAAAGGATTCATTCTTTGCGTATAAAGCCTCTTGGGTATCAGCGAAAAAAGAGCCGTTTGTGCATGTATTGCCGTATTGGGATTATAACGAAGGGCAGTTAATCGATATAAGAGCATACACGAATTGCGCTCGTGTAGAATTGTTTGTGAATGGCGTTTCGGTGGGCGAGAAAGAAAGCAATATCACGGCTGTATGGGAGAAAATCCCGTATCATAAAGGCTGTATTGAAGTTGTTGCAAAAGACGAAACGGGAACTGTTTTAGCGAGAGATAAAAAACATTCTTTTGGCGATAGTGAAACGCTTTGTGTGAGCGTGGAAGAGATTGCGGAAGACAAGGCGCAAAATGAGAAACTTGAGGAAGCAGAGAAAATATATTTCATCGATATATGCGCACTCGATAAAGACGGATATGAAGTGGAAAATGCACGCGATGAAATTGAAATCACCTGTGAAGAGGGCACTGAGATTTTAGGGCTAGACAACGGCGACAGCACGGATTTTGAGCAATACAAGAGCGCAACGCCGCATTATGCAAAGAGGAGATTGTTCTCTAATCGGCTATTGGTGGTAGTTCGTGGCAATCCTGTAATAAAGGCGACGCTGGTCAAAGAAAACGGAGTGAGCAAAAACATACGAAAGATAGAGATTTTAGCCCCTACTCCGCTTGTGTTCACAAAGGAAAAGCAGACGATTGAAGTTGAAGCTGTTATCTATCCTGAAGATGCAAGAGAAAAGGCTATTGATTGGAAAGCGATGATGATTGAGGGCGTGGAAAGCGACTGCGTTCACATAGAGGCGACAAAGACGGCGAGAGGCGAAAAAGCCGTTATAACAGCTGTCAGCGATGGAGAGTTTCGCCTTACTTGTACGGCGAATAATGGCGGAGAGTTTGTAGAAGTGATAAGCGAGCTTGAAGGCAGCGTGTCGGGCTTTGGAAAAACCGCATTGAACCCGTATGACCTTGTGCAAGCCTGTAAATGCAAGGAATGCCCCAAGCCGCTCAAGTTGTGCTTTGAGGGCGGGGCTGTTACAAAAGAAGATGGCGATTATTACTATTTCGACCGTCTTGATTTCGGCACGGACGGCAGCGATACGGTTACTGTTCCGCTTTTTTCGTTTGATACAGAGCTGACGTTTGAGATTTACGAGGGAAAAATAGAAGAGGGCAAAGAGAAAAAATTGCTTGCAAAATGCGAGTATTCTGCGCCGTCTATATACAATACCTACACACCGCGAACATTCAAACTTTCGCGCCGTCTTTTCGGTTTGCAAAGTCTGACATTCGTCTTTCATAAGCGGCTTTATTTTCAGGGCTTCTCTTTCGAGCGTTCTCTAAAAGCGTTCTCGCTTCTTTCTGCGCTTGATTCTGTGGCAATTACGGGCGATAGCTTTGTGAAGACTCCTTCAGCAGTGGAAAACATCGGCAATAATGTTTCTCTTGATTTTTCTGCGATGAACTTCGAAGAGCGAAGAGCAAAGAAGATTACTATTTGCGGCTTTGCACACGGGGATAATACATTGAATATTTTATTCAAAAGCGAAAGCGAAAGCGCGCGATGTGTATTGAATTTCCCGTCAAGCGATGATTATACAGAGCGGAGCTTTGATATAGAGGGACTTAGAGGCTCTTGCACAGTAAGCTTTGTGTTCTTGCCTGGCTCAAACTTTGACTTTAAGTATTTCCAATTCTCTTAATTTTTTCTATAAGCCTTTCGGCTTTATTCTATTCTTGTTGCTCAATACAGCGGTTTGTTTTCGTCGCAAGCCACTGTTTGTGAGCGCAAATGTATCGGCGGTGAAAGAAACTCCGTTGCTTGCTTCTACGAGTTTGCGCGTTCCTGCTAATCATATCTTGTAATGATAACACATAAACGCAGTGTGTCAATGAAATTACTCTTGAATGTACAGTATAGACCGACTAAAAGCTACACTAAAGCCCCTCACATCGCTAAGCTAAAGAGCGACCAATTCGTACACTAAAGCCCATCACATCCGTACACTAGAGAGCGGTTTGAGTGTACACTAGAGAGCGACTTGAGTGTACGCTAGAGAGTGGCTTTAGTGTAAAAGAGCTTTTTTCTTAACAATATTGTTGCAGTATGGGGATTTGGCAGTTATACTATACATAGAAGCATATCTTAAGATAAAGGAGATATTCACATGAAAAAGGTTCTTGTCTGCAAAGAAAAAGACGAACGTGAAACCCGCGTTGCTCTTGTTCCTGATGACGTGAAAAAGCTCACTTCGCTCGGCTTTGAAATCAAGGTCGTGTCGGACGCAGGGGTGAAAAGCGGATTTAGCGACGAGGCGTACACAAAGGCTGGCGCGGCGATTATCGCAAAAGAAGAAGACGGCTACGACAGCGAAATCATCGTGCGCATTATGAAGCCTGAATCAATCGAGGGCATAAAAGCGGGCACGCTGCATTTGAGCTATATGGACCCGTTCAACAACAAAGAGCTGCTCAATAATTTTGCGTCTTCGGGGATTTCTGCGGTGTCGCTTGAGATGATTCCGAGAAGCACTCTGGCGCAGAAAATGGACGTGCAGTCTTCGCAAACTTCGCTCGCGGGCTATGTGGCGGTATTGAACGCGGCGGCGAGATTGCCGAAGATTTTGCCGATGATGGTTACTCCTGCGGGAACGATTAACCCTGCGCGTGTGTTTATCATCGGTGTCGGCGTGGCGGGCTTGCAGGCGATTGCGACGGCAAAACGGTTGGGCGCGAGAGTTGACGCATTCGACACCCGTCCTGTTGTTGAAGAGCAGGTTAAGTCGCTCGGTGCGTCTTTTGTGAAAATCGACCTTGGCGAGATGGGACAGACTTCACAGGGATATGCAAAGGAGCTCACTCCTGAGCAGATTGCAAAGCAAAAAGAAGCGCAGGCAAAAGTGTGCGAAAAGGCGAACATCGTTATCACGACAGCGAAAGTCTTTGGACGAAAAGCACCTCGCCTTATTGAAAAGAACGTGCTTGACCGAATGCAGCCAGGTTCTATTGTTGTGGATATGGCTTGCTCGACGGGCGGAAACGTTGAAGGCTCAAAGCTATTCGAGAACGTTGTTACAGAAAACGGCGTTACGATTATGTCGGGCGATTTATTGGAGCGACAAGTGCCTTACGACGCAAGCAAGATGTTCTCAGGCAACATCACGGCGTTTTTGACGCATGCAGGCTTTTATGACAAGGAAGCCAAAGAGTTCCGCGTGAACCTCGACGACGAGATTATGAAAGGCTGCCTCCTCACCAAAGACGGCGCAATTATCCACGAGCGATTCAAGCAGGCTTAGGGCTGTTTTGTAAAGGCTGATTTGTGAAGTTTCGGAGGGTATAATATGGAAGCATTGGCACTCAAAGAAGAAGCAAAGAGCATTATCGATAATCTTAATTCAGAACAGACGCAATTCATCATTGATTATGCGCGTATTCTGGAGCGTAAAAACAGGAATGTCGATGTGCGCAATTTAAAGAAATATCGAGGCAAAATTGACCTTGATATTGACCTAGACGCATTAAGGGGGCGAAATGATCCTCGCTGATACATCGGTATGGATTGATTATTTTCACGATGGTCCTACAGCAGATGCAATGGAGCTTTTGCTTGCAAATGATATTTTGTGCGTGAATGATGTCATCTTGGCAGAACTTTTGCCGCAGATGATTCATCGCAGAGAGCAAGAGCTGATTGATATTTTGCTCGCGCTTCCCAAAATGCAGATGAATGTTGATTGGGACAAAATCATTGCAATGCAGACCGAAAACATACGGCACGGGCTGAATAAGGTCGGTATTCCAGATTTGATGATTGCGCAAAATGTGATTCAGAGCAATGCAAAATTGTTTACAATCGATAAGCATTTTGCATTGATGAGTGAGTTCCAAGGGCTTTCTTTGTTTGTGCCTTCGGAAAATGGTATTAAAAATGACGGTCTGTGAGCCGTTAGGAGTAAAGTAAATGGATATAATGCTTATTTTTGTATTTGTAATTGCGGCGTTTTTGGGCTTGGAACTTATCGCAAAAGTACCGAGCCAGCTTCACACACCGCTGATGAGCGGAACAAACGCGATTTCGGGTATCACGGTGGTCGGCGCAATTTCGATTACGGCTCTCGCGGTGAAAATCGGGGGAAAAGTCGGCTCTGTGCTCGGCTTCCTTGCAATCGTGTTTGCAACAATCAACGTTATCGGCGGCTATATGGTTACTGACCGTATGCTTGGTATGTTCAAGAAAAAGGACACAAAGGCAGGTAAATAAAAATGAATGATACAGCTATTAAAATTCTTTATATGGTTTCGTGTATCTTCTTTATCCGCGGCATAAAGTTGCTCGGAAAGACGGATACGGCGCGCAAAGGAAATGCGTATTCTGCGGTCGGTATGCTCATTGCGGTGATTACCGTGCTTTTGGAAAATGGCGTTATGGGCTCGTGGAACGCTAATCCATTGCAGAACGGATATTGTTGGATTGTGGCAGCGGTCGCGGTTGGAACGATTATCGGCGCGATTTGGTCAAAGAAAGTCAAGATGACGGGAATGCCTGAGCTTGTCGCGCTTTTCAACGGCTTTGGCGGCTTGTCTTCGCTCCTCGTCGCGATTACGCAGTATGTGGCGTATGTGTCGGACTCAAGCGCACAGCCAAAAGGCGACGTGTTCACTTCTGTTTCGCTCGGTTTGACGATTGCAATCGGTGCGGTGGCGTTCACGGGGTCTGTTGTGGCTTGGGGCAAACTTTCGGGCAAGGCGTTCAAGAAGAATGTCGCAATTCCTGCAAAGAATGCAGTTAATGCGATTTTGTGCATTGCGGGGCTTGTTGCGATTATCGCGTATTCTATTCTTTCGGATGCAAGCATTGAGCAGTGCGCGATTATTGCGACGACGGCGATTTTCTTGCTCTTGGGCTTCACGATGGTTTTGCCAATCGGCGGCGGCGATATGCCTGTTATCATTTCGTTCCTCAATGCGCTTTCTGGTTTGGCGGCGGCGTTCGCAGGATTTGCAATCAATAATACGGTTCTTGTTGTGTCGGGCTGTCTTGTCGGTGCGTCTGGCTTGATTTTGACGCTGATTATGTGCAAGGCGATGAACCGCACGTTTGCAAGTCTGTTGTTCAAGAGTTTCGGCGGTGCAAAGAAGAAGGGCGCGACAGGTCCTGCAAAAGAGCCAAAGGCAATGAGCGTGGAAGACGCGTATATGATTTTGGAAGCGGCAAAGAACGTCGTTTTCGTTCCTGGCTATGGTATGGCGGTCGCGCAGGCACAGCACGCGGTAAAGGAACTTTGCGATAAGCTCGAAGCGAACGGCGCGGAGGTGAACTTTGCGATTCACCCTGTAGCAGGTCGTATGCCGGGACACATGAACGTATTGCTTGCAGAGGCGAATGTGCCGTATGAGCAGCTCAAGACGGCGGACGAGATGAATCCGCAGATGAGCAATGTCGATGTTGCGATTGTTATCGGTGCGAACGATGTTGTAAACCCAGACGCGATTAACGACGAAAGCTCGCCATTGTACGGTATGCCGATTGTGAATGCACACGAAGCGCGCACGGTCTTTGTCTTAAAGCGCGGAAAAGGCACGGGCTTCAGTGGCGTAGAGAATCCGCTGTTCACGAACGACAACACGGTAATGATTTACGGAGACGCAAAAGCCACCGTAAGCGCGCTGGTGAGCGAGTTCAACGACCAGTAATGCGAGTTGTAAGAAAACTCGTAAAGCAACCATCTAGCAAGTTTTCTTGCTCTGGTTGCTGTTTGCGCGGATTGGAGAATTGTATTCAGTTCGCGCAAATTTTAATTTGAATCTAAGGAAATAAAAGCATGGCTAGTTGGAAATCATATAGAGTCGCAGATGTAATCACTGACATTGATGAGGAAAAATATGTTCTGCCAGTCATTCAACGAGAGTTGGTTTGGACTGAAGACAAAATGGAGTTGCTTTTCGATTCTTTGTTGAAAGGGAATAGTTTTGGTGGCGTTATCGTAATCGAGGAAAACAAAGATTCTTCACCGCTTTTTGCAGCCCGACCGTTCACAAAGGACGGTAATCCGCTACCGTCACAGAACAGAGAGAAACTTCCGCAAACGCAATATTTCGTAATTGATGGGCAGCAACGATTGCAGTCATTTTATATTGGGTTGAAAGGGTCGTTCGGTGGAAAAAGTTTGTGCTTTGATTTGTTCAGCGACTTTAAGAATGACTATGATTTTCGTTTCGCAAAAGAGGTAAAAGATTTACCAAACACGACAAAAGATGAGCGTCCTATCAGCGAAAGCCTTTGGTATTATGTGAAAGATTTGATGCGGGAACTAAAAGAAACAGGCGATGAGGAGCAGATTTCGGAAAATATCATTGAAAAATACTCTATTACAGATTCTGAAAAGAAAAATCATATTAATAAAAATGTGAAAGCATTTTTCAAAAATATATTTTCGATTGAAGCGATAGGTGTTGCGAGGGTTACTGTAAACAAATCCTTGCCAGAGATTGAGAACAGACAAAAGATTGTAGAGCTTTTTGAACGACTGAATGATGGAGGTACAAAATTATCTGCACTTGATTTGGTTGCCTCAAAAATGAAAGGTTTCGATTATCGTATGGAGTCGTTTCTTCGCGAAATGGAGGATTTATTCAAAGATATTTCGCTTTCGCCAGAAAACTTGATAAAACTCATATTCTTGCTGCAAGACAATTATACGAAAGAAATGGTTTCGGTAGATGCGAGTGATGCAAATTTCGCTGTCGGCAATCAGAACAGAATACGAAATACGCTTAAGGCAGTTCGCGTGTTCTTGGAAAATGCGAAAGTCTATGAGTATTATAAGGACTCGACGAAACAGAGGTCATTTATACCGTTGTTCTTTATCGCATATCATATTTTCCACAAAAGAATCTCAGATGATGAAATCCTCAATTTTTGGAACAACTGGGAAACCGGCAATGCAGATTTCAAACCTATGAAAAACTGGCTTTTCCATTCTCTGCTTAATGGAGTCTTCAAGAGCAAAGGAGCAGGGTGGATTCCGTACAAAACAGGTATCAGAAAATTGTTGGTCGTCATAAAAGAATATAAAGGAAACGTATTTCCATATGAAACATTGCTGAGCGTGTATAAAAATCATCCGCTTGTTTTTACTACTCAATATGCTTCAGACAACTTAGATTCACTTGACAAGGACTTTTTATTTTACTTGTTGTACGACTGCAAAAGGGTGTCACGGGCAAATGACATTGACCATATCATGCCTAAGAGCATTTTGAAAGAAAAGAATTATGACGACAGCGTTATAAACAGCGTTCGGAATTTTCAGTTGCTTGATTATGGCACAAATAGGGGAGAAAAAAATGCAAAACCATTCGCTCAATGGGTGAATACTCCTGAATATGTCAAGGACAAAACTCTTTATGTAGAAACTCACCTAATTCCGTCAGATGAAAAGATTTGGTCAGAAGACAAATTTATTGATTTCTGCGACAAACGCTCCGAGTTGATTTTAGATAAAATCAATTTATACTTCTGATTTCTATATATTCCAGAAGTACGCGGAAAAGGCACGGGCTTTAGCGGCGTAGAGAATCCGCTGTTCACGAACGACAACACCGTGATGATTTACGGAGATGCAAAAGCAACCGTAAGCGCATTGGTTGCCGAGTTTAACAACGATTAGCGAAAAAGAAAATCTGATTTTTTAAGTACAAACAAAGGGAGTCTTATTCTTCCTTTGTTTGTTTATACGAGTGCAATGTGAACTTTTTTCCCAAGTGCATTGGCAAAGCGTTCAATAACACCAATAGAAGTGTTGTGATTAAAATTAAGCACATTATCTATAGATGTTCGAGAAGTGTGCATTTTCTCTGCTAATGCTGATTTTGAGATATTTTGTCGTTTCATTTCCGCTTCTAGTTGAAGCGCAATCAAACGTTTTGCAGCGAGTTCTTGGGATTCTTCAAAAAGTCCTTGTTCAATCATGAACTCATCAAAATTCTGACCGATACCTTTCATTTGTTCATATCCTTGAACAGCCTTAATCTGTTCTGTGCTGTTTCTAGCTCATTTTTCTGACGAGTGGTAATCCCATTGGAAAGCCTTTTTGTACTTCAAATATTTTTGCTCCAACTTCTTTTTTATCTTCTCGCGAAAGCGTTAGTATAAAATCCCTACAGGGTTGGTTTCCTTGTTCTGTTTGAAAAAATACTGTGTCTAAGGCTTTTTCTCGTTCCACAAAAAAAGTGTACATAATATTGTGCAGATAGTCAATTTGAAATATGGAAGATTAAAAAAGTGGCGTACAGCGATTATAGCAAATCATTGATGACCGTTTTCAAGCTTTTTTTCTGCAATGTGGTCAGTCGAAATCTGCGCTTACGGAATCGATGAGATGAATAATAGAATTGCGCGATTTTTCGGGGATAGCGTCTAGCTTATTTAAAATGCCTTCGTATCGCTTAAGCTTGCTCAAGTTTTTTATGGTTGTTTCTGATGATAAAGAAGAATCTGCGCCTGTAACGAGATATTCGACGGAAACATTCAAGATTTTTGCAATTTTTACGGCAGTATCTGCAGACGGACTGCTTTTCAACCTTATTCCGCGCCCGATATTCGACGGGTCGAAGCCCGCTTTCTCTGCTAATGCCTTATTTGTCATTCCGATATAATCTAATTCTTCTAACACATTATCCCAAAAGCCCATACTGCTTAAATTATTGGATTTTTGTCATTTTTTCAGTGTTTTATGGTTGAAAATCCATTGTAATGGTATATAATGGATAATTGACTACTATTTTTCGCAGAGAATGGATTATTTTCAATGAAGTTGGGCATTTTTATCTCGATTTTTCCAAGGAGGTTTCTTATGAAAAAGAGAATTGGTGTTTGTCTGTTTTTTATAATCGGGTTTGTAACACTTGTGTTTGCATCTGGGCATATTCGCAGTCAAAAAGCAAAGTGCGACAATTGTTCCTGTACTTATTTTTCGTGTGATGGTGATATCGGCGGAAAATGTTATTGTAAGTGTGGACATTCATGGCGTGCACATAATTAGTTAGAAGCTAAAAGGGGTGTCAAAAGAAATGGCATTCCTTTTAGTATTGCATATTTATGGCTAATTGTTAAAAATTTCTTCTATATGGAGGTATTTCATTATGAAAAAGCGGTTTTTAATGTTTGTTTTCTTTCTGATTTTTGGATTTGTAAGTGTACTTCCGTCACTTTCTGTGAAAATGCAGAATCAAGAGAATTTTGTTATTTCTATTGCTGAGTTAGAAGATTCTGGTCAGAAAAAATTATTTGCGGTTCAGTATGATCCGTTTTCTCTATTTGAATATGTGGGGTCTGAAGACAAATTTGGGAACAGAATCGTTATGTTTAATGGTAAATACGGGGTGGCAGATTCTACAGGTTATACAATTGTTGCATGCGTTCATGATAGTCTTTATTGGAGTGATGTTTATAATTTATATGTGGGATATATTTCAATGTTTAATCTTATGCAATATTATACTGTAAGCGGAATGGAGGTTTCAGTACTGACTAACAACAGTTATAATAGCAATCCATATAGCTCAAATGTAAGGCAAACTTGTTCTGATTGTAAAGGAACTGGTAAATCTCGTTTTAATATTTATTATCCGCCGAAATATAATGGTAAAACTGTATACATGGATGATAAGTGTTCGATTTGTGGAAGGTGGGAGTCACATGTTCACCGAAGTTGTTCAAGGTGTAATGGCACAGGAAAAATATAGGTTAATTCAGATAAATAATTAGAAATTTTATATTAATTACATTTTTTTTGCTTTGTTTTATTGTAATAATGATATTTCTGTAGAAACTTGCAAGATTAATCAACATTGAGGAGGAACTGAGCATCTTTATGCTGACCAGATAGATTCTGCGGGTTATTATTATATAATGTGTATAGAACTAAGTTGAGATAATCTGTATGTTATACATGTTTATGTAACAATAGGGTACTATAAAAATAATTATTGGAGTGAGAACGATGGAATATTTAAAGATTCAGAAAAATCGTTATTTAATAAATGAGCAATATGTTGAGTTTGGCGAAGACTTAAAACAGGGCTAAGATATGCAAATCTATTCCGAATACAAAAATGGTAACCAGATTCATTTTTCTTTGAGGTACGCATCCAGCGATGGGAATGAAAAATGGTCATCTGAATATGTTTTATCTCCGCTTGAATTGCAGGTGTTTCTAAAATGGCTGAATACTTGTGAATCTCATCTTGCCTCGGATGATAATCCTGATGATGACTTTGATAAAAATGACACTTTCCAAGATCAACCGCTAATCTTTACGACTTCTCAGAACCAGAAAATAGAACTTCCATCCGCCGTATTGTCAAAAGAAAATCTCAATCTTTTAAAAATGAATCTTTTATACAATGCTTTTGAATATGTACTTTCAAAAAATAATCTTTCATTCACTGTAGAATATAAACCTGTGGGGGCTAGCACTTGGAATGAACTTAAAGGCATTTCGATTACTGTAGAAAATATGGAAAAAGACGGACTCTCTTCGAAACTCTGTATTTATTTTCCCCAGGAAGGCTATATCTATACCAACACAAATTATGCTACTAGCGAAGAAAATGTGTACTATTCTGCATTCGGAACTAATATTGATTTAAAATGCATGCAAGATTGTGTTTTTTGTTGAATCGTTTTGTAAAGATTTTGTTTTTGACTCTGTAAAGAAGGATGATTTTCAAAAGTTTGTTAGTGAGCGGATGATATTTATGAATATCTTTATAAAACTTTATGTAAATTGTAAGTCCGTTCTTAATGACACAGAAACCTATCTTCTTGTTTATATCACAAGAGCTGTAATTTATTTAGTTAACGGCAAGCATTTGTCAGATGATTTTCCTAAAAAAGAATTTCAAGCTTCAGCTAACTCACAAAATCCGTTTGAAAAAATTCTTAAAGGAATTAAAGACTTTGGTTATATAATATAAAAAAAGAAATATTCTATGAAGCGAAGAATTATATTTATTCTATTAGTTTTTTTGTTTTCTCTACCTTTAGTTTCTCAATCTTCTTACGACTGGGATGAACTTAAAAAAGTTGATCCGTGGTATCAGGCAGACAGACCAGATTATTCAGAAATTGATGCCTATGTAAAAACAATCGGTTATGCCGCAAAAACTCCCGAAGAAATTGCAAAACTTTGTGTAAAAGACTGTACCCGTCAGATTGAAAAAGCAAGGGCAATTTATGACTGGATTTGCTTCAACATCGCATACGACACCAGTTATAATGTCTCGAACGGAAGAAAAACTTTTACTGCAAAAAAAGCTGTATGCCAGGGGTATGCAGAATTATTCAATATTATGGCTCATGCAGTAAATCTTAATTCAAAAATGATTACTGGCATTGGAAAAAATATAATTTCTGGTGGTCATGCGTGGAATGTTGTTTGTCTTACAGATTCTGACCGTATCACAAGATTATCTTAAAACAACACCTTATATCTGTCCGGTACTTTATACACCGGACGGGTTAAACTGTCTTGAAGTTCTTTATCATATTTTAGAAAATCCTGATGGCGGTGTTGTAAAAATTTATTCTAATCTTGACAATTTTTTTCTTAACGGAAGCAGAATCAGAAAGATGCCGTTTTCAGGTTTACTGGTTGCAGGGGAAGAATATATTTTTGAATATAAAATTGTTGATGATAAATTTAAATTTGACTTTTCGGGTTGCAATATATCAGAAAATACTTTGCTTGAAGATGGATTTACGAGAGTTGTTTTAAGTCCAATGTTAGGCAGCTCAATAACACTAAAAGATTCTCACAAAGAAACAGCGTTACGATATTCTGTAGTAAAAGAAAAACCTGAATCCACAGATTTAAGTCGAAAACCAATTGAGCATGTTCCAGCAATTACACAAATTTCTGAGCGTAAATATTACGATTTGAATCTTCTTTATAAACGCTCAACATCTCTTTTTGACGGTTTTATAATGCAGAACCACGAATGTACTGGAGCGTTTGATTTTAATCTAAAGGCTATTGCTGAATATTGTAACTCTTTGAGTCGGAAAGAAAATCTTGAAGAAAGCTTTATTGTACTGGAAGACGGCAGTGTAAATTGTGATTTTTCAAAAGACGGATACAGGCTTCCTACTGTAGATGAATGGCTTATGGCTCTTGGCAATACAAAGACAGTCCCTACCGATGTGGAAAGTTTTTCAAAATATGCCTGGTTCAATTTAAACAGCAAAGAACAGTTTCATGCAACGGCACAAAAACAACGAATAAATAATACCTATGACATGCTCGGAAATAAAGCAGAGCTGTGCATGAATAAAGACGGGAATTTTTATCTTATGGGCGGTTCTTCTAATGATGATTTGCAGGCAATCTTAAAACTTGAGCCGGTACCATTTGATTTTTCTGGTGCTGAAAATAATGTTCAAAAAATGAATACAATCAGGCTGATAAGAAACATTCCAAAAAATTATGATGCACTTTTAGCTCTTACTCGTAAATTAAATTCCGATGGAATCAGCGACAGTTATCCCGATGACCTGAATTTATATAAAAGTTTTTTTCAGTATCTGGCAGATGAGAAATATCCGCCTGCAATGAATGAACTTGGCGTGGCACTTTTTAAAGGTAATGGATTTACAAAAGATATAAATAAAGGTATTCAATATATTCTGGAAGCAGCAGAAGCAAATGATAAAGATGCATTATATAATGCCGGTGTTTTTTATGAATACAATCTTATAAAAAATGAGCGTAACAATATGGAGTTAGCCACTGAATATTATGAAGCTGCTGCTGAAAAAGGCCATGTGAATGCCCAATATAGAGTTTATGAAATTTATCTTGAAGGCAATGGTGTTCCTCAGAATTACGAAAAAGCATACCACTGGATTTCTGTAATAAACGAAAATAAAACAAGGAATGTTAAATGCGAACTTGCGGCAATGTTGCAAAAAGGTTTTGGCTGTCAGAAAGATGAAGGTATGGCATTTAAATTATATTATGCAGAAGCAGTAGATAATCCGACTGCTAAATCTTGTCTGGAAGTTGCCGAGTGTTACGCAAACGGAATTGGAGTTACTCAAAATTTAGCTTCTGCCGTGCCGTCAAATTATCCTTTAGACAAGTTTGTAAATCTGATTGAACAAGTTTCTTCACTTATAAAAGATATTAGTGGTAAGGAATATAAATCCGTTTTCCTTATGCAAAATTTTACAGCTGAAAAAATTAATCAGAAAATTATAAGTCCAATGTCAGCCCTAAATGAAGGAAAAAAAACTTTCAGGTAAGACTCTTGTAGCATTGTTGCCGCCGAAAAGTAAAAAAAACAGTTCTCTCTCAGACGCTGTGTTAAAAAATAAATATATGGACGGAAATAAGTATAAGGTGAATGGGGAATACTACCGTTATGATGAAGCTTTTTTTGACTATTATGATAATGTAATATTTCTGCCTGATGAAAAAGCCCCCCTTACAAATGCATTTGCCGTTTTAAAAGATGGAGTTTCTAGCTGCGACTGTGTAGATTTTGTTCTGTTTAATTCAGGGTTGTTAAATGGAACTACAGATTATTCAGAAGATTTTAAAACTATCATTTTTTCAATGGTTCAAAAAAATGCGTACCCTAGAATTGTATTGTTTGGAAATAAAACAGACTCTTTCCAGCTGGATGTAAATAAGACTTTTGATAAAGAAACTGCTTCAAAAATTAATGTGTTTGGAACTCCGTGGAATATGAAAGCAGAACTTGCCTGCGGATTCAGACAAGGAAATTTATTTATTGTTGAACTTACTGAGTCTGTAAAGGTTACCTCGAAAAACTTCAGTTTTTCGAGGTAACTTTGAAAATGCGAGATTCTAAGTCGCGCTATTACAGCGACTTAGAACTCGTCGGCACATTCGAAAAAATCGCCGCAGGCGAGTTTTTCGAGGTGCCCTAAATAATAAAAATCTTTTAATATATCTTGATAAAACAGGTTATGCTCCAGAACCTAAGAGAGAAGATGTGTGCTTTGTTCCTTCATCTCAAAATCTAACAAAAATGACAAACCTGGGTTTGAACAAATCTGCAACTGTCATAAAGAACGGTAAAATGGTAATGTATTATAAAGTAGTAAAGATAAAACACTAAAATTTGTGTGCAGGGGGATTTATGAAAAAACATTTTTTAATTACGCTGCTGGTATTTTTGGTTGCCGGATTAGTTTTTGCGGAAGAAGATATTGAATCTGTTTTACAAAGAGCAAAGAGTGGAACAGATTCAGAAGCAATGGTGGATGCTGGTATTTATTATCTTACTTTTGAGAAAGATTATAAAAAGTCTGTCTCATATTTTAATAAGGCAAAAAAACTTTCTAATCCAGATGCCTGTCACATGCTTGGAAAGTGTTATCAGTATGGAATTGGAGTTAGGAAAAATATTAAAAAGGCAGTTGAGAATTATAAAATCTCTGCAGAGGCAGGAAATCAAAATTCTGCCTACGAAGTTGGAATGATTTATTATTCAGGTTTAAATATAGAGCAAAATGTAGATATTGCTGCAAAATATTTTTTGCAGGCGGCTGAAGGAGGAAATGCAGATGGTCAAACACAGATAGCATATCTTTATTCTATAGGTGAGGGGGTTGAAAAATCTGAGGAAAAATCTTTTTATTGGAATCAAAAAGCAGCAGAGCAAAAAAATATAAGAGGGATTCTTTCACTTGCTTTGGAAGAACTTGCCGAGCCGTATTTTAATCCTATAGATTCTGTTTATTTATTAAAATATGTGTTAGAAAATTCTGATGAACAGGGATATCTCGGTATTGCGTATGGCTATTTAGGTAGATGTTATAGATACGGTCATGGTGTAGAAAAAAAACATGGAACTGGCAGAAATTTACGTGAAAAAAGCTGTTGAACTTGGTTTCAAAGATGCCCAAAACTTTTTGAAATAGATATCTGATGATTTGAGGAAAACTCAATCTTAGGGAAATACATAACACTCCAAAGCCAGACTTTGCAAAATAGAACTGTCTTTCAACACAATCGATAGGTTGCAAAATTCTCTTTCCCTTACATCTTACCTTCCCATATCATCCAAAGCAGAATCTGCGGCAATTTTTCCGAAAATGGTTATGTCTGCTACTGCGTTTCCGCCAAGGCGGTTGTCGCCGTGAACCCCGCCTGTAACTTCGCCTGCTGCATAAAGTCCCGACACCGCTTGGCCTGCTTTGTTCATAACCTGAGCCCGGGTGTTTATTTCTACTCCGCCCATAGTGTGATGAATTGCAGGTTCAATCTCTACTGCATAAAAAGGGCCTTGCTCAAGGCTTAGTGCCATGTCTGTTCGGCCAAATTCTTTGTCTACGCCATTTTTTTGAGCGTAATTGTAGGTTTCCAAAGTTTTTGCAAGTGTTGCAGCATCCATATTAAGCTTCCCGGCAATTTCTTCAACAGTTTTTCCGCTAACAAGAAGACCTGCCTTGTCATAACCTTCAATTGCCTTTAAGGACTTTCTTACATCCTGATTAAAAAAAATGTAGGCACGCTTTTCAGGCAGGGCAAGGACTGCCGCAGATGTCACATCCCTAGTATCAAGCTCGTTTACAAAGCGTTTTCCTTCGTGGCTTATCATAATTGCACCGTTTCCGCGGACAGCTTCTGTAATCAAAAGTCCTTTTCCAGGCACTACAGAAGGGTGAGTTTGAATCTCGTTCATAAGGCGAAGGTTTGCGTCAAATTTTTCAAGCCAGGCAAAGGCATCTCCTGTGGTGGTCTTTACATTGGTGGTAGGAAAATCCTTTAAATCTGGTCTGTATTTTTCTATCATCTGGGGATTAGCACCAAAGCCGCCTGTGGCAATAATGACAGCCTTTGCCCTGATTGTGTAGCTTCCAGCTTCATTCTGCACTTTTACGCCGCAAGCCCTGCCGTCTTCTTCAAGAATATCAGTAACTGCATTGTTCAGACGGATTTCAGCCCCTGCATTTTTTGCAGCATCGTAAAGCTTTGGAACAAGATGGCTTCCAATTGCCTGACCGCCGATAGGCCTATGGGTTCTTTTGTTCGTTGAGCCTCCCATAATTCCTATATCACTAAGATCTGCTCCTACAGCTTCGCCCTGGAGCCAGTCTACAATTGCCGCAGATTTTTCTACTAGAGTTTTTACAAGAGCTGAATCGTTTTTGTTGTGTCCGCCCTTCATTGTGTCTTTGTAAAACTGGTCATTAGAATCTTCAATTTTAAGCTTTTTCTGAACGGAAGTTTCGCTGGCATTAAGGCCGCCTGTAGAAGAATTTGTGTTTCCTCCAACAATGCCCGCCTTTTCAAGGACAATTACCTTTGCACCGCGCAGAGCTACTTCTGTTGCCGCCGTAAGACCTGCTCCTCCTGCCCCAATTACTACAATGTCAGTTTCAGTATCTGTAAAAGTTTCCTTTGCTTCTATAATTCCGTGGGAAGCATCCAGAGCCGACCGCAGGGCAGAAACAAGGGCATTAGATGTAAGCGTTGCACCGCTTACGGCATCTATATCTGTGTCGCCGCCGTGATTTAAAAACTCTTCAATAATATCAGCCTCAATAGGAAAACCGATATCCTCAGTCTCCTGCTGCTCAATGATTTTTGCATCACTTACTTTCCCGTCTTTAACCGTAACTTCAACAACAATAGGACCGTTTCTTCCCGCTCCCCGACCGGTAAAAGTTCCGTCAGAAAGGCTAAATTCCTGCTTTTTAGAACAGGATGCAAGAAGTAAAAGGGAAGAGCCCAAGATAATAATCAGTTTTTTTATAAAAGATTTTGTATGCATAGTTACCTTCTGTAAAAAAAAATCTTGTTAGTTTTGAGTAACAATGATTATAACGAATTACATTAATATATTCAAATATATTCAGGGCAAATGCATTATAAAGACTTTTAAAATAAATACTTAACAAAGTATAGTATTTAAAAATCTCAAAAAACATTAGAATTCTTTGGGGTGGAAAAATGACATTGAAAGAATCAAGATGACATTAAGAGAAGTGAAAACAGGGCAGACGGTAACTGTTATCAATCTGCTTGACTAGGGTGCGGTAAAACGCAGTATCATGGACATGGGAATTACAAAGGGAGTAGAAATCTACGTTCGCAAGGTTGTCACTCTTGGAGATTCTGTCGAAGTAACTGTTCGTGGTTATGAACTTTCTGTCAGAAAGGCATATGCAGAGCTTGTTCAAATGGAGACTAAGTAAAAATGATAAAAATTGCACTTGCTGGAAACCCTAATGCGGGTAAAACAACTTTGTTTTATGCTCTTACAGGTTCTAATCAGTTTGTTGGAAACTGGCCTGAAGTAACTGTAGAAAAAAAGAAGGTAAGCTTAAAGGTCACAAAGACGATGTTGTTAAGAAAAACGGTGATAAGATTCACATTGATGCAATGTCAGAAGAACTTGGCTGTCCTGTAGTAGAAATTTCTGCCCTTAAGGGAACCAGCTGTACAGAGGTCGCTGAACTGGCAGTAAGCAAGGCAACCGAAAAAAAGCCGATGATGTACAAGCACCGCTTTGAAGGCTGTGTAGAACATGCTCTTGCTCACATTGAAGAGGCAATTGTTCACGATTTACCTGCTGAACAGCACCGCTGGCTTGCTCTTCCTATTTTTGCTGTAGTAATGTGGCTTGTTTACTAAGTTTCTATGGTAACAATTGGTGCGCTGCTACAGACTGGGCTAATGACGGACTTTTTGGTGACGGATGGCATCTTTTTGGAATCGGTTCTGCTGCTTGCGAAGAAGCCAGTGAAGAATATGGCGATACAGCTGAAATTCTTGAAGCCTATGAAAATGGTGATGTTGCATGGATTTTTGCTCCTGTAGGCTGGGCTAACCTTGCCGCAGCCTTTACTCATCCGGCCGGAATGTCATTCCTTATCTTCAATCTGATTTGTGTTCCTTGTTTTGCTGCAATTTGTACCATCAAGCACGAAATGAACAGCAGAAAGTGGACTTGGGCTGCAATAGGCTATCAGTGCGGTTTTGCTTATGCAGTTTCATTTGTAGTATATCAGTTTGGAAGCATGTTCAGAGGAAACGGAAACACCTTTATGTTAGGTACGATTATTATAAGCTTATTCTTATTTCTATTGTTTCACTCATCATTGCTTCTATGATAAAAGCAAAGAGAGCCGGAAAACATCCAAGCTGCGGAGGAAACTGCGGAGCTTGTGGAGAAGCCTTATACTAAGTCCTAGAAATGGACAAAAAAAAGAAAAAAAGTCGGAGATATGATAGGATAAAAGAATGGGACGAAATCAAAAAACATACACAGACGAATTTAAATTGGAAGTAGTAAAGGAAGCCTTAAAAAAGGACAGGACAGATACAGACGTTGCCACACAATATGAAGTGCCACCAACAACTTTGTCAGACTGGAAAAAAGCATTTTGCAATGGGGAAATAAAAACAGATTCGATGAAGCAACTTGAAAAAAAATATGAACAGTTGCAAAAACAATACGCACAAGCTTTGCAGGAACTTGGCAAAAAACAGCTTGAGGTTGAAATGCTAAAAAAAAAGACCAATTCCCACTACATTCTCTAAGGTATCTTGCGGTTGAACCAAAAATGAAAGGTGAAAATAATTCAAAACTCACAGTGAAAGAGCAGTGTGATATTTTGGATATTTCAAAAGCAAGTTATTATGATAACCTTTTAAAACAAGAAAAAAGGAAAGAATGGAAGGCAAAAGAAATGGAGATTTTTAAGGAGAGGTCAAAAATCGTAATGGAAGTGTGGTGTGAAGATGGATTTTCAACTTATGGATATCAGAGCATGTCAAAAGAACTTTTGAGACGTGGGTATTCTTGGGCGAAAGAAAAAACAGTCAGAAAACTCTACAAAAGGCTTGGATTAAAGGGATTAAAACCTGTTTTTTGCACAACAAAAGCAAGTTCAAGTCCTTATGCAAAGTTTCCGTATCTTCTTAGAGGAAAGAAAATCAGCTTTGTAAATCAAGTTTGGGCAACTGACATAACTTACATCAAAATGCCTTGGGGTATGATGTATTTTACAGCAGTCATAGATTTGTATTCACGAAAAATTTTGAGCTGGAGACTTTCTGATAATATGAAAGTTGATTTTTGCATAGAAGTTGTAAAAGAAGCAATTTCAAAATATGGGATTCCTTCAATTTTCAACACAGATCAGGGAAGCCAATATACAAGCAAAGAATTCGTTGAACTTTTACAAAGTTATGAAATTCAAATCAGCATGGACGGAGTAGGAAGATGTAAAGACAATATTTTTGTAGAACGCACTTGGAGAACCTTAAAATATGAATGGGTTTTCTTACGTGATTTTGGTTGTAAAGAAGATTTATGCAAAAGTCTAGGAAACTTCGTAAACTTCTTTAATAAAAAAAGGATTCACCAAGGAATCAATGATAGAACTCCTGATGAAGTTTATTTTGAAGGAACATTTCCTTTAACTGAATGTTCTTCACAAGCAGCTTAAATCCGAGTTTTTATAAAATTTTTGTCTTGACAAGGGGCTTAATATATCTTTTACGCGTTTGCAGATTTGCGATTTGTCCCGTTTCTCTTCTACATAATTGCGCTCACCTACCTTGCGGGGCGGCTCTGCAAAAATCGGCTTTTGCTCGCCGTTTTCATCATTGCTGACCTTGCGCCGCTTTTGTTCTTTAAATATGCGCCACAAGAGAGTCACACACACCTCATTTTTCCGCTCGGACTTTCGTTTTTCACCTTCCAAAGCGTGAGCTACATCGCCGATGTGTACACAAAAAAAATTGAGGCAGAAAAGAATCCGCTTACCGTCGCACTTTTCGTGAGTTTTTTCCCCGTGATTTCAAGCGGCTCGATTCAGCGGGCTGGAAATCTGATTCCTCAGCTTAAAACGACGCACACTTTTGACTATGACAATGCGACTGACGGCATGAAGTTTTTCGCCTGGGGAATGTTCAAAAAACTCTGCATCGCGGACAGAATCGCCGTGTATGTAAACTTCGTCTACGGAAACATTTCCGACTCACACGGACTTGCGCTCCTTTTGGCGACGGCGCTCTATTCGTTCCAGATTTACTGCGATTTTTCGGGATACAGCGACATGGCAATCGGCTGCGCAAAGTTCTTCGGGTTCGATGTCGGAAAGAATTTTGACCACCCCTACCTTTCAAAGTCAGTGGGCGAGTTCTGGCGCAGGTGGCACATTTCGCTTTCCTCATGGCTCCGCGATTATGTGTACATTCCGCTCGGCGGAAGCCGCGTCGCCCTTCCAAGAATCTACCTGAATCTGATTGTCACTTTCCTTGTGAGCGGAATCTGGCACGGCTCATCGTGGAATTTCGTTATTTGGGGATTATTACATGGCGCGTATCAGTGCGCAGGGCGGGCGTTGAAGCCGTTGCTTGAAAAAGCGAAAATCCCCTCGTTCGTCAAAATCGCCGTTACATTCTGCCTTGTGACCTTCGCGTGGATTTTCTTCCGCGCAAGTTCGCTCGGGGAAGCATTCACCGTTATCCGCGGGATTTTGCATGTGCCTGATGATGTGCTGTCGCTGCTTTCGCTCAAAAATACGCTCGGCATAAAAGAAGCATTAAAAATATGCTTCTCTCTAAATGCATTTGGTGGAGGAATACGCCCTATCGCGGATTTATGTATATACCTTATTGTCTTTATTATCTGTAGTTTTACGACACAAAAAACAAACGGTCTGATGACCATCAAAAAGAAACCTGTTGTCATCCGATGGATTGCCTACATTGCTATTTGCTCTATAGTTCTGCCAGCAATCATTACCAATGCAAACACCGAATTCCTTTATTTCGCTTTTTGAGAACTGCCATGAAACGATTTATCATAAAACTTGCACTTTTACCTATTTTGATTTTTATCATCCCACTCATCCTGCTGTTCACAGTATGCCCTCAGTATACACATGAATACAATGCTTCATTTATTGACAAGATTCATCGTCTCGAATCAATCAACGAGCCAAAAATCATGCTTGTCAGTAATTCTAATCTTGCTTTCGGAATTCAGTCTGACCTAATCGAACAGGAAATTGGAATGCCTGTTGTCAATTTAGGATTGCATGGAGGCTTGGGCAATGCCTTTCACGAACGAATGCCGCTCTTTAATCTGACAGAAGGCGATATTATCGTCATTGCACATCTGACTTATGCTGACGATGATGTTATATCAGATCCCGAATTGGCTTTGCTCACGGTAGAAAATTATTTTCACTTTTGGAAAATTTTTAGAGCAAAGGATTTACCGAGAATTATCTGCACCCTGCCAAAGTATACCTACAAATGTCTGTTCAGATTCATCCGTCATGCCGACAAAGAGCCTGCAACTCCTACATGTTATGCTCGGAGTGCTTTCAATGAATACGGTGACAATATTTTCCCTCGCAACGAAGAAGCAGGAGAAAGCAAGCCAGAGTTGCGTCATCCGTCCGCTAATACAATTTGCATGGAGCGAATCAATGAGTTCTATAGATTTTGCAAAGCAAAAGGAATCTCTGTCGTCATAGCAGGCACACCAATTGTAAGCGGATTGCCAGATTTTAATATGGAAGAATACCGTCAATTCCAAAATGATGTCGAGAATCTAGCCGAATGTCCAGTAATTTCCGACTTTACAGATTATGTATTCGATAAAAAATACTTCTATGAAGGCGCACTGCACATGACAAACGAAGGCGCACGATTGCGGACAGAACAGCTGATTACGGATTTGAAAGGATTCTCGTTATAAGCCGACCGCTATGAAATAGATTTTTGTCAATAAGTGAAAAGTTTATAAAGCAAAATTCCCGAATTTGTGCTATACTGTATTCAGATTTTGCGACAGGAGGTGTGTTATGACAATCGAAGGCTATTTTGACGGAACGGCAGTAAGACCGCTTGAACCTGTGGATTTAAAACCTCAGCAGAAAGTATTTATTCAAGTGCCAGAGAAACAAGAAACGCCGGAAGAACGGAAAAAAAAGCAGATTGCATTTCTCAAAGACCTTGCCGCCCATGCAGAAGAAATCCATGAGGAAGAGGAAAAAGAACGCAAAGCACGACAAAAAAAGGCGGTGGACGACCTTTTCAACTTGCTTTCGGATGATGAAGCAAAAGCATTTGGAAAAGAAATGAACATTCCGCTACGGTTCAAGACGGTGGAACTTGCATGAAATACTTCCTCGATACAAACATTGTCAGCTATCTCTTGCAGAAAAATGTCTCCGTGCAGACAAAGTTAAAGGAACTTATAGACCGTGATGACACGGAACTATATATTTCTGTCGTAACTTATTATGAACTGAAGCGCGGACTTATTGCCTCAAATGCAACGACAAAACTACAGGTTTTACAAGTCATACTCCATTCTTATTTTGAAGTCGTGATGATGGATTTTGATATGTACGAACGCTCAGCGCAGATTTATGCGGATTTGAAAAAAGATGGTAATTTAATAGAAGATGATGATATTTTCATCGGGGCGACTGCTCTTGAAAACAATGCAATTCTTGTCACTAATAACGAAAGACATCTTGGTCGCATCAATGGCCTAAAACTTGAAGTGTGGAATTAGGCAAAAGTATACGGATTTAAAATACCCTACAACTTCCCCAGAACCTTATTCACCTCATCCACATCAAAAGCCTCCAAGTCAATCTCTCTCCGACCTAGCCATTCCCTGTAATTTTCATAAGCCTCACCAAATTTTCTGGCAAACGCTTCCCTGATTTCTGTAAGCCCGCCTATTCCGCCGCAGTCCTCAATAATGCCAAGTCCTTCTCCTTCCAGAACATGAGGCTTCCTGTCAGCAGACTGAATGTCTGTTTTTTCAAGTTTCAGTGTAAACTCCCAGTTGTCGCCAAAATCATACACAAACTTGCATTCCGCATTTTTTTCAGAAAGAAACTTCTTTAATTTTACCTGATACGCCTCGTACCGCGCAGGAGGCAGTTTTTTAAGGCGATTGGCCATGAACATATCATCCATAAAATCCATCTCGTCATCCACATAACTTACAAGCTCCACGTCGCGGACACCGTACAATTTTTCTTCAATTTGATTTGCGGAAAGCCCCTGCTTTTTAAGTGCCTTTTCTTTTGTTTTTCGCACAGGAATTTCAAAACGGTACAAATGAGAATTATCCGCATTGAACATCACCATAAGCGCAAACGCCACGCCTTCCATGTCGAGATTCGGGGAAATCAAAAATCGCCGCCACACTTTTGGCTTATAGTAGGAAAGCTCCGCATACATCTGATACATCTGCACCGGCTTTTTGGTAACTGCAATCGGCTCGTCAGGAACAGGCTGCTTCATCACATCGGAAGTTATGAACTCTTCCGCATAGATGTAATCGCCAGCTCCCGTATTCGCGCATTTTGACGGACAACGGTTTATGCCATCATCGAGCGCAAAGCGGTTTTTCTTCTCCGACATATCGCCAAAGTGGTTTATGGAAAAAGGAATCTGCTCTTTCATGCCGTTCATACTTCCCTGAACGCTGCGGCTGTTCGTCTTTGTAATGGCAACCTGTGCAAGATTCGGCTCTATGTATTGCACAAACAAATCCTCAAGATTCTTGTGCGCAAAATAATCCCGAAGTTCCTCTTTCGCAAAATCTAAAAATGTATCAGCGGAATTTATTCCTTTTGCAGGAATTAAAACTGAAAACAATGAGAACGCGTTCGTTAAAAGAAAATACTTCTTTCTGTCGCCGCCGTTCAGAATATCAACGAACCAATCACAATATCGGTTCTCCGCTTTTTGACCGCTAGCGAGCATCGCGTGTATGTGGTCGCCCGCGGATTTTGTAAATCTAAAAATCATAGAATCAGTGTACCACAGGTCACGCCGAAACGCTATGCTTTTCGTGTTATTGCATATTCTCCGCATTATCAATAAGAATCTTGTGCGTTTCAGAAATACAGTTATACAACGTTTCCGTTTCTTTTAATTTGTCGCCCGTTTCAATTTTCAATTCCTTGCGCAGAATATTCAAAAATGCCCCCAGAGACAACAGTACCGTTTTCCTGTTCTGTTGCGGGAGAAATCTAAATACATTGAGCAGGCATTTAGTGCCGTCAACATCCAGCCAAAGTTCTTCTTTTTGCACCATCGCTGCTAATTTGTCGTATGTGTCTTTCAACTCATTGTAGAGAACAGAATCTGCTGGCTTATTCTCAAAAAGCGGGATAAGGTTCTTTACGACAAAAAGCACTTGTGCAAACGGTGCTCTCTGAAGATTTTCCAATTCTTCCTGAGTAAAATATAAGTCTCCCTGTTTCATGTATCGAAGTATAGCAAAAATCCGAAAAATACGCTATGCTGATTCAGTTATGCCGACAACCAATTCCGCAAAACCCATTACCGCCACTCAGCTGAAAAAGCTGCTTGCAGAACGTTCAAAAGACGAGATTATCGATTTCATTCTATCGCTTTATAAATCAAGTGCCGCCGTAAAACAGGCGATAAGTGCCTCGTTCTCGGAAGATTATGCCGTACAGCTGCTCGAAGATGCCAAGAAAAAGCTCGACAAAATCTTTTTTCCTGCGAACATTGCCCGAACTGGATTCTCGCTTAAAGAAGCAAAAGCTGTTGTCAGCAACTTTGTGAAGGTCTGTCCGAACGACAGACTCGTTGCACAGCTGAACTTCCACTTTGCAAAGAACGCCGTTGATTTTACGAACGATTTCGGCGACATTGACGAGCCGTTCTACAACGTGCTTGCGAATCATTTTGCGAACGCAGCAGAAGTCATAGCTCTCTATCCCGACATGCGCGAAGAGTTTATGCCGCAACTGGAAAAACTGGCGGATGAAACAAGAGACATCGGCTGGGGCGTGCATGAAGAACTTTCGGATATTCTGGAGAGAATCAGGTAAAACAGGCGTGCTGCCACTCCCCTACCTGTCGCTTTTTGTGTTGTTGCACATTCTGCAAAGCATCTGCAAATTCTCGTAGACTGTTTTTCCGCCGCGGCTCCACGGAACAATATGGTCGCCTTCCATTTCTGAAAATTCAAAATGCTCCTTGCAGAACGGACAGATTCCTTTTTGCTCCTCGTACTTTTTCCGTTTCATCTTCTCGTCAAATTCACGCAGACTTAGGTGGCTTTCCTTTCTGTCAAAAAGATAATAGTAGATGCCCTTGTGATTCGTAACTTCCTCATTTTCAATCAGCGATACAATTTCATCTTCCAACATGAACGGGTCATATTCTTTTTCGTGATACTGATTGTAGAGCGTCCCCCATTCAATTCCCTTCATCTCCTTGCGATAAGTCGGGAACAACGCTTTTACCCATGCGATAACAGCCTGAAAATAAAGCCACAGTTCATTTGCATTTTTGTCATTCTGATGCTTTCCCATGTAATTGCAAATCAAAGCATCATCTTTACCTGCATACCATTTTAACGCAGTCTCCAGTAATTCCTGGCGAATCGGATTTCCGTTCACATATTTGTCGCCGAGCAGTTTTGCAGCG
>CALDID010000319.1 GCA_937901865.1 uncultured Treponema sp. | reverse complement strand
TTATACCTTGAACAAGTCGATTTGATTTCCGATTTTTTGAATAGCGTCTTTCATCACAAACGACATTTCGCCGAGTTCTGCGCCCGTGCTGTTAATCCCTGTAGCTTCGTGCGCCATCTCTTCAATGCTTTTCTGGATATTCTCTGTAGCACTTTGCAAACTCGTCATTTGCGTTTTGATGTGTCCGCTTCTGCTAGAAACATCGTTTGCCACATCGCCTACCGCATTTGAGCTTTCAATCATATCGTGAAGAACCGAGCTGATTTGCTTAGACCCCTCCGTTTGCTCTTCCATTGCCGCCTTTATCTGCACCACTAATTGCTCAGTGTGCTCAATGTCGTTCGACGCAGAAGAGAACGCCGCCGATGTTTCGTCCGACACGCGAACCACCTGCTCAATCGACTTGCGGATTGTCTTGAGCTGTGTGCCAATCGTCTTTGACTGCGCGCTTGAGGTCTCAGACAATTTTCTGATTTCGTCAGCAACAACCGCAAATCCCTTGCCTGCCTCCCCTGCGTGCGCCGCTTCAATAGCCGCATTCATCGCCAAAAGATTTGTTTGACTTGCAATAGAAGAAATAGCGCGGTTTGCTTCGTTTAGCATTTCGGAATCTTCGCGGATTTTCTCAATGCTGTGAGTCATCGACTGCTGCTTTTCAATGCCGCTTCGTGATTTAGTTGCAAGGCTCTTGAACGAGGTCGCCATCTTGTCCATCGACGCATTGACCGCAGATATATTACTTACCATCTCTTCAACTGCCGTGCTCGCCGTCGCAATGCCGCCTTTCTGGTTCGTGATAAGCGACGAAAGCGAAGAAATCGTGAGCGAAATATCGTCAACAGCAGAAACGGTGTATTTCATACTGCTTGTCTGCGTTTCCACTTGAGAGGTGATGTCGTTGATGTTTTGCGTAATGTGGCTAATGCCGTCTGCACTTTGCTGTGCGCTATTGGTAACGGTGTCGCCTGCTTTCATCAGCGAATCTTTTGACTGTTTCACGCCAGAAACAACACTGTGAATCTTTTCCATTGTGCTGTTAAAATAGCGGCACAAAAGACCAATCTCGTCTTCTTTTGTTACAGGCAAACGGCTCGTAAGGTCGCCATCTCCCTCTGATATATCGCGGAGTTTTCCCACCACGCCCGTAATTGGCTTCACCATTACTCGCGCAATCAAAATGACGATGCCCACGCAAGATAAAATGATAACAAGTATGCTCGTGATGATAAAGTTAATGACAACAAGTTTTGTGTCTTTGTCGAGCTTTGCTTTGACTTCCGCCACCGCCGCATCGATTTCGTCTATGTAGTTTCCCGTGCCGACAACCCACGAATAAGTGCGGAACGGCGCGGTATAAGAGCGTTTTGGTTCTGGTTTGTCAGAGCCGAGCTTTGGATACTTAAAGTCGGTAAATCCGCCCTCTTTTTTTCCAATCTCGATAAAATCCTTAACCATATATTTTCCGTCTTGGTCTGTCCAATCAAGGCGGTTCGTTCCCTCTGTTTCAGGCTTTGGCGGCAAAAGCACATTCACGCCGTCAAACGTATCAATCCAAAAGTAGCCCTCTGTGCCGTATCGAAGCCCGCGGACAAGCTCTTTTATCGCTTCTTTGCGCTCTTCAAGAGAAAGCCCCTGCTTTTTATATTCCTCGTCGTATGTCGTCAAAAGAGAAATGACGTTCTGCACTTGCCATTGAATCTTTTGGTCATACCCGTCAAGCAATATCTGTCTTTGGCTTTCAAGCGTGTATTTCTGCTGCGTGAACAAATTAGCAAGCGATATGCTGATATACGCCAAAGAAACAATAACTAAAATCCCAATATTAACAAGTGCCATTGTAACAAGCAAACTTGCTTTTTTATTTATTTTTATTGCCATACTAATCCTCATAAAAGATTATACAACAATATTCGTAATAAAGCAAAATTACGCCTTGAAAATGTCGATTTGGTTTGCGATTTCAGTAACAGAGTTATGAACGCCGCTTGCTGCTTCTTGCAAAGATTCGCTTGCCTCCCCGATTTTCTGTGCAACGATGTTCATTTCGCCCATACTTTCGTCAATCGAGTTGCTCACTTCTTTGAGAAATTGCACTTGTGAAACGATTTGAGAGCTGTCATTAGTGATTTCTTTTGCCGATGAGCGCACTTCCTGCGTGCTTGAGTTCATAAAGTTTAAGACTTCGACAATCTGCTTAGACCCCTCATCTTGCTCGCTCATCGCCGTCTTTATCTGCGATACAAGCTCGTCTGTTGCGCTGATTTTTGACGATACGGACGAAAACGCCATGCTTGATTCTTCCGCCGCATTTGAAACCTCTTTTATCGATGAGCGAATGTTTGTCAACTGCTCTCCGATTGTTTTTGATTGCGCACTTGATGTTTCAGAGAGCTTCCTGATTTCGTCGGCTACAACAGAAAATCCCTTGCCTGCCTCCCCTGCGTGCGCAGCTTCTATCGCGGCGTTTATTGCCAGCAAGTTCGTTTGAGAAGCAATAGAGGCGATGGCGGCATTTGCGTCTTGCAACCGTACGCTTTCTCTTTCGATAAGCGAAATACGTTTGTTCACCGCTTGCAGTTTATCAAAGCCAGAGTTTGCGTCTGTCTGCAAAGAAGAAAACGAAGTCGCCATCTTGTCCATAGATTTATTCACGCTTGAAATATTGCCAATCATCTGCTCAATCGAAGCGGAAGCCTCTTCTATGCACGAAGACTGATTTTCTATCATCTCACCTAAAACCGAAATATTTTTTGTGATGTGTTCGATTGCAAACGAAGTCTCCCCTACACTCGTATTTTGCTTGTTAACCTGCGATTTTAGGTTGTCGATTTCTGTAACAACCTGCGTTATCGCTCCTGCTGTTTCTTCAGAAATAAGGTTCATTCGAGAGCTTGAGCCATTCAAAACATTCTGCGTGTCTTTGAGCGAGCCTAAAATACCGCGAAGCACAGAAGAAGAGGTGTTAAATGCGCTGATAAGCTCGCCTATTTCGTCTTTTTCTTTGCTTTCTTTTAGGCTCTGCGTCAAATCGCCCTGACAAAACGTATTGAACGCTGTTTTTACAAGCGATAGCGGCTTTATAATCTTTCTTGCAATGCCGAGCGCAATAATAGTTTGCAAAGCCATAAGAACAAGTGCAGACGGAATCAAATAAAGACAAACCTTCTTAAATATAGTAAGAAAGAGCGTGTAAATACTTTTGCCCACGAAAATCATTCCTGCTACTCTGCCGTTCGTTCCAAGCAAAGGAAAATAAGAAGCAACATAATATTTGCCTGTGATTATGCTTTGTCCTGTATATTTGTGCTTATCTTCAAGTACCGTTTTTCTGATAATTTCATTGTCGATTTTGGTGCCGACGACATTTTCAATAGTAGAAGCAATGCGCTCATCATCTCTAAAAATTGTACATTCCACAGCGTAATCGTTTTTTATCGAGTTAATAAACGCATAAGAAGAATAATCGTATCCCGCCGCAATGCAGCCGATGATTTTGTTATTGCTTTTTATCGGAGAGGAAAACATAAGTTCGAACTGCGAATATTTAGCACTGGCGAAATCGTGTCCTGTTCTGCCCGAAAGCGCATTTTTCACGATAACAAGGTTACTCAAATCATCATCTTTTTCGCTTGAGTGTCCGCGGGCAAGTACAATGCCTTTTTCGTCAGTAAGCGCGATGAAGTCTGTCTTTATCGATTTGTTCACCGCACGCAAGATTTCGCCAATCTTCACCGCGTCTTTTTCCTCTGTGGCTTGTATAATGTCTGGACGGGAAGAAAGAGAATCGATGATACCGATAGCCGTTGTCTTTTTGTCGTTAAGATTGGTATAAATTCCGCTTGCAATTTTGCTTAAATCTGTGTTTGACTGCGCCGTGAACTCGACCCCGAAAATGACGAGTGCAATGCTGATGATAAACACCGTGCAAAGAATCATCGACGCAATAACGATTGCACCAATTTTCCGCGAAATTGACTTTGAATTTTTCTTAGTTTTTTTCTTTGTCTTCATAATTTTCCACCTTTAAAACAATAAAAGGCGATAAAAAACTCCACTGAGTTCATATCGCCCTTGATTGCGTTAATCCTAGCTTAAATAATACTGTTTATCAATATATACCTAATTATCTAGCAAAGAATGAGAATATTTATCAGCTCGAATATCGAGTTTTATAGAATCTCCGTCATTGCTTGATACGACAATCTTCGCTATCGGTGGTTCTTGTGAAAGGGGTGAGCGTCATCAATTATGAATTCACTCTTTAGCGTACAGTATAGAGCAACCAATCGCTACGCTGAAGAGCCTCTCATCCGTACGCTAAAGAGCGGCTATACTGTCCACTAAAGAGTGACTTTAGTATAAGGTTTTTCCGAGCAATCGTGCGGCAAGCTCTACCGCCATTTTTGCAGTCTGATTTCGCACGTCCAATACAGGATTTACTTCGACGATTTCCGCCGAGCGAACCATATTTGTCTGCGCCATCTCCTCCATAAGCAAAAGAGCTTCGCGATAATTCAAGCCGCCGGGAACTGCAACGCCTGTGCCCGGTGCAAACATCGGGTCAATCGAATCCATATCAAAACTGATGTGAATCACGTCTACTCTGCTCTTGAAAAAGCTCGTTACTTGCTTCAAGACTGACGGGAAGCCTTGTCGGTCGATGTCGCTCATCGTGAACGCGGTAACTCCTGCTTTTTTCATCAAGACTTTTTCGCCCGGGTCAACATCGCGCAGAGCCACATAGCAAATGTTTTCAGGATTTATTTTCTGCCCCTCAAAATACAGATTGCGCAATTCAGCAAGCCCATAGCCGCAACTTGCGCTCACACATTCGCCGTGAATATTGCCGCTCGGCGTGGTTTCGTCGGTATTGAAATCGCCGTGTGCGTCTACATAAAGCATACCCATTTTCAAATCTTGCTTTTTGTATGCTGCGCTTAACCCCGCAAGCGTGCCTAACACGATAGAATGGTCGCCGCCGAGCACGAGAGGGAACTCCTGCGCATTGGCTGCCTTTTCAACTTCTGCAGCCAGCTTTTCATTTGCGGCAACAATCGGCTTTAAGTATTTTGCTTTCGGGTTTCCGACTTCCTCAAATTCCTGCACGGCGGCGGCATCTATCGGAGAAACCGTGCGAACAATGTGATGCCCTAACTCTTCAAGACTGGGGCGAAGACCTGCCAAACGTATTGCAGACGGTCCCATATCAGAACCGTGTCGGCTTGCGCCGTAATCCAACGGCATTTCAATAATATGTATATTCATAAATCCGTATTGTATTTATTTTGTAACAATACTGCAATATTTATCCACATAAATTTTCAAAATATATGTATAGAAGATGTGGATAAGTGTGTGGAAAATTTGCATATAATAAATAAATTTATGTGGAAAAGAATTGGGATAAGTCTATTATCTTTAGTAAATACAATGATTTATAAAATGGGGAAAAGTGTGGAAAACTTTTTATAATCAATGTGGATAAATGGTGTAAAAATAGTGTGCTCTGTGGATATAAACCCTATATATATTTTTAATTACTCGCATACAGTAAGGCGATACGAGTATTTGCGAAGGTGATTTTTTATTACGATTTCGCTTTGAGTTATCACGATTTCTTCTATGAGTTTTTTGCCTTTTGCGATTGTGCGTACTGTTTTTTCTGTTGTTGCGTTTTGAGCGAACGTTAAGCCAGCTTTTTCGTAATGCGCAGAAAGTTCATCGGCTGTGCAGTACGCATTTTGCAAATCCAATATGATATATTCACATTTGATGTTTTGAGGAAAGAAACTTGATTCAATCTTTGCTTCCTTGCCGTCGTAAAAAATCGTCCCTGCCTCCATTCCGAAATCGGTTAAAAGCATAATGACAATACCGTTTTTGTCCGCCTGTAAATACACAGGAGAAGAGAACTCTTTTTTAATGCCTTTCATTGAAAATGTGCCTGAAAAGATTTGATAGCTTTCTATTTCTTCTGCGATTGCCTCTGTCGGCAAGGGAAAGACCTTTATTTTGTTTGTAACATACACGGGATTAAGCGAGGCAGGTTGTACGTTACGCTGTGCTTTTGGGTCAGGCTGTGCTTTTGGGTCAGGCTGTGCCTGTGTCGCACAAGAAAACAATGATAAAGACGCAAAAGACAAAACAAAAAAAGAAACCGCATAGAAAAGAGCTTTCATAGCCTTGTATTCTATACGGTTATCACAGAAAGATAAAGCACTGTTTAGCGGATAAAATGAGTTGGAATCCAGTCTTCTTTTTCGGGAAGTCCGTATTTTTCTTTGCCGAGCGCAATGCTTTTCATCAAAAACGCCATATTGCGCGCGAGCACTCGCATTGTTTGCAATCCCTCTGCGTCCCCTTCTGCTTCGCCCTGCGCTCTTCCGTGAACGCTGTTCCAATATTGGCTTGACGCAACGGGCATATTCGAGATAGTAAAATACTTGTTCAACTCGTCAAATGTCGCCGAAAGTCCGCC
>CALDID010000318.1 GCA_937901865.1 uncultured Treponema sp. | reverse complement strand
AAAGCGAAGACCAAAAGTTTTCATTTACAGCGGACTGGCTTGTTCCAAAAGGCGGAATTGATGTCTATGCAGAGTTTGGCATTGATGACCATATAAACGCAAAAGATACAGCAGATTCTTATATATCACATTTTTGGCATACATTCACATGGACATTCGGTCTAAAAAAAACTCTTACGTTCTCTAAAAAAAATGATATTCATGGAGAAATTATTTTTGAATGGAACAACACAGAAATGTCTCAAGACATGCAAATGCAATGGCCTTATAGTTTTGGTTTTCATAGCGTTATATCTCAGGGGTACACAAACAAAGGACAATGGTTAGGTTCTGGCATTGGTTACGGAGGAAACAGCCAATACCTTGCTTTTAAGCTTTACTATCCAAAAGGAATATCTCTTTTATACATTCATCGATATAATCCTGATAATAACTTTTTATTTAAAGAAGCTATTTACAGTGTTTCAACAGGTGATAATGGTGATTTACATGAAAGAACATGGAACTTTTATAAAGGTGTACTCGCTGTTGGAGCGAACACAGAATATTTCATAACTGAAAATATTTGTCTTGGTTGTGAATTATCTTATGTTCGGATAGTAAATCCTTTATATAATCAGGCTTCAGAAAAGTATTTGGTTTGGAATAATTTTAATTTTTGTTTTACAGCAAAATATAATTTTTAGCTTATGAAACTAAAAGGAGAAAAAAATGATTTATATCGACCCGCTAATCAAGAATCTTGAGCGTGTTCCTCAGCCAGAAGGAAGAGGAAAATACATTCGTCTTGACCAGAACGAAAATCCTGACGGAATTCCACAGTGGCTTTTTGATGAAGTTTACTCAAAAATCACTCCAGAGTTTTTATCAATCTACCCAGAAGAAACAAAACTTACTCAGAAATACGCAGATTTTTTCGACTTAAAGCTTGAAAATATTACCCTTACTTGTGGGTCTGTCGTTGGAATGGGATATATTATAAAGGTTTTCGGAGAACCAAAAAAGACATTACTTTGTGTTTCTCCTTCTTTTGGAATGTACGGCGTTTATGCTGAATCTGTTGGTATGAATGTAAAAACACTTTCTTATGAGAATGACCATACTTTCAAAATCGAAAAAATTCTTGACGCTATCAATGAAAATACAGGCATTGTAGCTCTTGTAAATCCTAATATGCCGATGGGAAATGTGTATACAGAGTCAGAAATTATTTCTGTTGTCGAAAAGGCTTCTAAACACAATGCACTTGTCATCATTGATGAAGCGTATTACTACTTCTACGACAAGTCTTCTCTTGAGCTTGTAAAAAAGTATGACAATGTAGTTATTTTGAGAACATTCTCAAAAATGCTTTCTATTCCAGCACTCCGTCTTGGCGTTATTATCGGCTCTAAAGAAATTGTTCACGCAATCAACAATTACAAGCCTCATTACACTGTAAATTCTCTTGCTCTTCTTTTTGGAGAAGCAATTATTGACAATCACGACAAAGTTGTAAAAGAACTTTCTGAAAAGTTCAACGAAGGTAAAGAATGGTTCTTGTCTGCACTCAAAGAAAATGGCTATGACATTATTCCTAGTGAAGGCTGTTTCATCTGTATCTCTCCAAAATACAAAAGTACAGAATACATTTTTGAAAAGCTCAAAGAAAAAGGAATCCTTATTCTTTTGGGAAAAGGTGCATTGCAAGGCTTTTTGCGCGTAACAATCTGGGGCAAAAAATACATGCAGATTTTTATGGACTCACTCCTCAAAATTGATGTTGAAGACTAGCACAAAATAGCTGAATGGCATGAAAGAAATTTTTATTGATGAGCTTAAATCATTGGAACTGGAGATTTTGCAGACTGTTCATGATTTTTGCATAAAAAATAATATAAATTACTCTATTTGTGGCGGAACTCTCATAGGGGCTTTGCGTCATAAGGGGTTTATTCCGTGGGACGATGATATTGACATCATAATGACGAGGTCTGATTACGAAAAATTTAAGACTCTCTTTAATGAACAAAAAGATTCTCCTTTAAAGTTCATTGATTGTTTTAATAATAGGCAGTTCTTTCAGCCTTTTGGGAAAGTTGTAAATACAAAAACAAAACTCATCGAAACGTATGCTCGTCCGATTGATGATATGGGTGTATATATCGATGTATTCCCAGTTGACGGTATTCCTGCAGGAGATAAAAACAGAGAAAAGTTTTGGCGCAAAATTACAAAAATCAAGAATCTTAATACGGTAATTTATGAAAAAAGCATAGATGGAGAAAATCCTATAAAACATTTTATACGCATACTGCTTTTTTATATGTTTCGTCCGTTTCCTGCAAATATCATTGCTAAGAAAATCAGCCGATTTGCACAAAAGGTAGATTTCAATGCTTCAGATACTGTTGCCTCCTCTATTTTTGGCTATGGTAGAGATGAAGAAACGGTAAAATCTGCTTATAACAGCTATGTTGATGTTGAATTTGAGGGCAGAAAGTTTAAGGCAATGAGTGGCTATGAGACTTTCTTGCGCAATATCTATGGTGATTATATGCAGCTTCCTCCAGAAGAAAAGCGGGTTTTGAAGCACGACTTCAAGGCATATTGGAGATAATATGGTAAAACTTAATATCACGTTGCCAGAAGGATTTTTGAATGAAGAAACTCGCTGTGACTATACGATTAGTTCAAAAATGAAAGAAGTATGGGCTGTTGAACTTGATTTATTATGCAAACTACAAGAAATCTGCAAAAAGCATAACATCGAGTATTTCGCTGATGGTGGCACTCTTTTGGGCTGTGCTCGTCATAATGGTTTTATTCCTTGGGACGATGATATTGACATTGCGATGACACGTGAAAACTATACAAAGTTTTGTAAAGCTGCAAAAGAAGAATGTTTTTATCCTTATTTTCTCCAAACAGAAGAAACTGACCCAGGAACTGTAGACGGTTATGCAAAGCTCTGTAATTCAGATACAGCAATGATTTTAAAATGCTTTGAGGGCAGAAACTTTAAATATAATCAAGGAATTTGTATTGATATTTTTCCGCAAGATAAAATTCCTGATGATGAAACAGAACAAAAAAATTTTTTGGAGCGATTACAATATTTACGAGGAAAAGGAAAACAATTTCGTAACAGACTCCATAATGATAAAGGTGAGCATAATATAATTAAATCGATTCTTGCTTTCTTTATAAGAGTCTTGCACATAAAAAATTGGGCATATTTTAAGTTTGAAAAAGAATGTCAGAAATATAATTTCCAAAATACAAAATATATGGCAAGCATTTCTTTCCGTCCTGTACGAGAAATAGGTTTTTGTGAAGTTGCCTTATATAAAGACTTGATTGAACTTCCTTTTGAATTTATTACTCTCCCTGCTCCAAGAAAATATGACCAGTATCTGACAGACTTTTATGGTGACTGGAGAGTATTCAAAAAAGGGGCTTCTTTTCATGGCGATGTAATCTTTGATACAGATAATTCTTACAAGAAATATCTGAAATAGGAGTATCAGAATGGTTAATATTGAACTGGCTGTTCCTGCTGAGTTTTTTAAAGAAGAAGTTCGCTGTGGCTATACTGTTACTTCAAAAATGAAAGAAGTTTTTGCAATAGAACTCGATTTAGTTTATCAGGTGCAAAAGATTTGTAAAAAATACGGCATAGAGTATTTTGCAGATGGGGGAACGCTTTTAGGACTTGCAAGACATAAAGGCTTTATTCCCTGGGACGATGATATTGACCTTGCAATGACAAGAGAAAACTATAATCGTTTTTTGAAAGTTGCAAAAAAAGAACTAAAAGAACCTTATTTTTTGCAAATTGAAGATACAATTCCTTGGACTGTTGCAGGCGGTTATGCTCAATTATGCAACTCAAATACGACTATGATTCATAAAGTTACAATGAATCGTAAATTTAAATATAATCAAGGAATAAGAATCGATATTTTTCCCTTAGATAAAGTACCTGATGACTTGTCAGAACAAAACAAGTTTTTTGAAGAACTTCAAGATTTGAGGTTAAGATACTTAAAGGCACGAAACCGAATCCACAACGATAAAGGTGAGCATAATTATATAAAAGCTGCGCTCGGCTTTTTTGTACATTTATTGCATATAAAAAATTTCCCGTATTTTAAGTTTGAAACGACATGTCAAAGATTCAATAATACTTCTGCGAAATATATGGGAAGCATTTCATACAGACCTGAAAGAGCTATTGGTTTGTGCGAAGTTGATTTATATAAAGATATAGTTGAGCTTCCTTTTGAATTCCTCTCTCTTCCGGCTCCAAGAAAATACGAACAGTATTTATCAGATTTTTACGGTGATTGGAGAACTCCGAAACAAGGAGCGGCATTGCACGAAGGTGAAATTATATTCGACACAAACATTTCTTACAAAAAATACCAGAGAAAAATAAATGGAGGAAACTAATATGGCAACAATTGCTATTATAATTGCAGGTGGTTCTGGACATCGTATGGGGCAGGACATTCCAAAGCAGTTCATCAATGTAAATGACAGACCCATTCTTATGTACACTCTTGATGGATTCCAAAAGCACCCGCAAATTGACGCAATTGAAGTTGTCTGTATAGACGGCTGGCACGATGTTGTCTGGGCTTATGCAAAGCAGTTCAACATTTCAAAACTTAAATGGGTAACCTCTGGCGGTGAAACAGGACAAGAGTCAATCAGAAACGGTGTCTATAACCTAAAAGATGTATGCAAAGATGATGACATTATCATTATTCACGATGGAATTCGCCCTCTTGTAGACGATACTGTACTTACAGATGTCATAAAGACTGCAAAAGAAAAGGGAAATGCAGTAACTTCCATGCCTTACAATGAGCAGATTTTTGTTGTATCAGATGATGATAATTCTACGACAACAAAGTATATCCCGCGAGAAACATTGCGTCGTGTCTCAACTCCTCAGGCTTACACTTACAAAAAACTTGATTGGGCTTACCACAAGGCATTTGAAGAAAAAATTGGAATTTATGGTTCTTCTTACACAAATACAATGATGGTTGAACTTGGGGAGAGACTTCATTTTGCGGCAGGGTCTGACAAAAATATAAAACTCACCACAAAAGATGACCTTGAAATGTTCAAGGCATATCTAAAAGCAGAAAAGGACACTTGGTTAAAGTAATGTTCAGAACTGGAAACGCTCTCTATAGAGATGATTTACAATATTCACTTTCGCTTTTACTACCCTGGCATAATCTTGAAGGAAAAAGCATTCTCATAACTGGTGCAACAGGAATGTTGGGAACTTATCTCATAGACGTTCTTATGTATTTGTATGAAAAGCAGAATATTTCCTGCAAAGTTATCGCAATGTCTCGGTGTAAAAAAAACTTTGAAGAGCGTTTTTTTCCATATCTTGAAAATAAGAACCTGCAATTTTTGCAGCATGATGTTAATACGCCTTTTGAAAATATAAATATAAAAGCTGACTTTATATTTCATTTTGCAAGCAATACGCACCCTATAAGTTATGCAACAGAGCCAATAAATACGATTCTCACGAATGTTTTAGGCTTGAATAATCTTTTAGATTTTGCAGTAAAATCAGATACAAGGCGTTTTATTTATGCTTCTTCTGTTGAAGTATATGGTGAAAACAGAGGCGATGTAGAAAAATTTTGTGAGGATTATTGCGGTTATATTGATTGTAACACAATTAGAGCTGGGTATCCTGAGGGAAAACGAGCAGGAGAAGCCCTTTGCCAAGCATATATAGCACAAAAAGGTTTAGACATCATTATTCCCCGCCTTTCACGAATTTATGGAGCAACAATGCTTGATTCTGATTCAAAAGTTGCTTCGCAGTTTATAAGAAACGCTGTTAATGATGAAGATATAGTTCTTAAATCAGAAGGAATGCAATTTTTTTCTTATTCCTATATTGCAGATTCTATAAATGCAATATTATATTGCTTGTTTTATGGAGTTTGTGGAGAAGCATATAATATATCGGGTGATAATTCAGATATACATTTAAAAGATTTAGCTCGTATAATTGCTGATATTGCAAAGACTTCTGTTAAATACGAAACTCCAAATAATACAGAAAAGTTAGGATATTCCAAAACATTTACAGGGCTTTTAAATTCTGAAAAAATAAAGACACTCGGTTGGAAATCGTACTATTCTTTGGAACGTGGTCTTGAAAGAACGATTGCAATATTGAAGAGTTTGTAACAGGAGATAGTATGTCACTTTTTGAAAATGTATTTGGAAAGTATTATCATAGCATAGTTTGGTATTACAGAACAAAAAGTGTTTTGCGTTATAATCTTTTTTATAGAAAATGCGCAAAACAGGATATTGATAAAAATAAAGTTATTCTTTTTTCTCCTAATTATGACTTTATGGACTCTTCATTTAATTGTCTTTATAGTGAGTTGCAAAAGAAAAATTTTTCTATAATTATTATCAATAATCATCACAACAATCAGAAAAATATAGAGCATTTTATTTCGGAAGCTGCAACAGCTTCATATATTTTCTGTAGTGATAATTCACGATTGATTGATTATATACAATTCCGAAAAGAAACAAAGATAATTTGTCTTTGGCATGCTTGTGGTGCATTAAAAAAATTTGGTAATTCCAAAGCAAAATATTGGAAAAGAGACTCTTTTTTTAAGCGGTTATTTTTTTTCTACAAAAACTTTGATGTATTTACGGTGAGTTCTCAAAAATGTTTACCATTTTATTCTGAAGCAACTGGAATCTCTTTAAAGAAAGGTGTGTTAAAAGCTACTGGAATCAGTCGAACAGATATTTTCTTTGATAAGGACTTTCTTACTAATTGTCAACAAAAGAAATTAAAAATGACAACTAAGAAAATCATATTGTATGCGCCGACTTTTAGGGGAAAAAACTTTGCAGAGGCTTATACACCAGAATTTATTGATTTTGAAAAACTTCAGGAACATTTTTCAAATGATTATATTATTCTTGTTAATAGGCATCCAGGAAGTTTGAATAAATCTTATTTTATTCCTGAATCATGTAGAAACTTTGTATTTGATATTTCAACAAAATATGATATATCAGAACTCATCGTGATGAGTGATATTCTTATTGGTGATTATTCGTCACTTGTTTTTGAATGGAGTCTTTTCGGAAAGCCATTTTTGCCTCTTACACCTGACTTAGATGATTATAAAGATGGTTTTTATATTGATTTTGAATCAATGATAGAAAAATGTCGATGTAACAATACACAAGATTTGATAGATGCTATTCACTCAATAAGTAGATATGATTTTTCTTTTTTGAATATACTGAAAAATGATTTTATGAGTTCGTGTGATGGTCATTCAACGGAACGGCTGTTAAATTTGTTATTATCAGATAGGTAAGGTCTTGATATGCAGCAGAAAATATCTGATGATATTTTATCATTTTTGAGTAAAAGAGTTGGTAAATAAATGAAACAGAAATCACTAAAGAAAAATGCGATTTTTAATTTTATAAAATCGTTTATGAACATAATCTTTCCGATTATCTCCTTTCCTTATGCCTCCAGAATCCTTTTGCCAGAAGGAATTGGAAAAGTCAATTTTGCAAACTCCATTATCGCATATTTTAGTATGATTGCTGTTCTTGGAGTGAATACTTATGCTGCGAGAGAAGCTGCAAAAATACGAGATGATAAAGAAAAGCTTTCAAAATTCACAAAAGAAATACTTTCATTCAATTTTATCTCTACTGCTATAGCATATATGCTTTTTGTATTCTGTTTCTTTTTTGTAGATAAATTTTCTGAATACCGTATACTGCTTATAGTTTGTTCTACGAAAATTCTTTTTTTTACGCTTGGCACAAACTGGCTTTTTACGGCAAAGGAAGAGTTTGGCTACATAACACTTCGACATTCTGTTTTTCAAGTCATAAGTCTGATACTTCTTTTTTCATTTGTTCATAATCCAGATGATTATCCCATATATGCCGGAATTGGCGTGTTTTCAAATGTGGGAGCAAATATATTTAATTTTTTCTATGCAAGAAAGTTCATAAATTTACGCCAAAAATCTAAAATAGAAATAAAAAAACATGCGAAACCAATTTTTATGTTTTTCGGGATTTCGTGTGCAGGAAAAATCAATGACTTGCTTGATACTACAATGTTAGGCTTTTTGAGTGGAAATGCGGCTGTTGGTTTTTATTCAGCTTCGATAAAAATCAGTACAATGGTTGTAGAGTTAATAACTTCAACTATAAGCTCTTTTATGCCACGTACTTCTTACCTTTTAGAGCAAAATAAGTCTGATGAATATCAAAATCTTGTTTCAAAAGTTTTAAAACTTACATTCTTTTTTTGTATACCAGCAACCATAGGGCTGTTTGTTTTGAGTAAGCCTGTAATAGTACTTTTTAGTGGCGAAAAATATCTTCCTGCAACTGCAACTATGCAACTTTTGACATTCACTATAATAGCTAAAACATTCAACAGTTTTTTGAATAATCTTATTATTACGCCACAGAGAAAAGAGCAGTTTGCCTTATATGCACAGTTGATAGCTTTATTTTTTAATGGTCTACTAAATTATTTCTTTATAAAAAAATGGGGAGTGTTTGGTGCAGGTCTTGCAACGCTCATGGTAGAGATTACGCTTCCTGTTGTAAAGCTCTTTGCTTCTTGGAAATATGTATTCAAGCGCAGTAACTTTTTAAGTGTCATCAAATCTGCTATTGGTGCAATAGTTATGTATAGTGCTATTGTTGTCTTATTCCGAAATTGTACGAATGATTTTTTGAAAATCATATATTCAGTAAGTATTGGTGCGCTTGTCTATGCACTCTCAGAAATTGTATTGAAACACGAAACTGCACTTCTTTTGCTTTCAGGAATAAAAAAGAAAATCATACGTCGCTAAGAAAAAAGAAACTGTCGTGCATTTATAAAAAAGGTGTGCTATACTTAGCTCTATGAGCGATTTGCTGTATACTCTAATCAACAAAGAAACGCCGCTTTGCGATTTTATTATAGAAGGCGAGGGCGAACTTGAACTGTGCAAAGTGGTAAAAGAATATAATTCGCTTCCGTTCTGGTGCGAGCCGCTTTCTACATGGGTTGCTAACAGAAGTTCTGCAAAACACAGAACGCATATAAATAAAATCTTGGAAATGTGCGACGGTAAAACAAAAAGCGGTTTTATTGCATTGACCCATTGCCTTTCCTTGACCGATACGCTGTGGGTAAAATCAAATCGAGAAAATGTAGCGTGGAAAGATGTCAATCTGTATGAAAATAAATTCAATGAAGTGATTTCAAAATTATCGTTTGACGGGAATGGTCTTTTCGGAATACAGATGTCAACAACTTCCCCAGAATTGACGACTGACGGTGCGTATGATAAATGCTGGCTCAACGAAAAAGACGGCATACATTTGATAAAAACAGGAAGCGACGGCGCGCGAAATGCAGGTTTAGAGCCGTATGTCGAAGTTTTGGCGAGTCAAGTTTTTGAAAAGTTATGCAAAAACAGCGTAAAATATACGCTCAAGCGATATAAGAAGAGGATTGTGTCCGATTGCAAACTATTTACTTCACAAGATTTTGGCTATAAGCCGATTAGCCTATTTTTGAAAAGCGGTGTAGAATATGGGCTTGCAGAAACACTTGAAATATATCGCGCGTTTAACTGTGAAGATGATTTCAAGAGAATGATTATCGCTGATTGCATTACATTGAACTCTGACCGCCATTTTGGGAATTTCGGTTTTTTGGTAAATAATGAAACTTTTGAGCGCATTACATTAAATCCGTGTTTTGATTTCAATATGGCGTTTGTACCTTTTGCAGAAGCGGGATTTGATTTTGGAGAAAAATCCAATGGCGAAAGAATTGAAAATAATTTGAAATGCGAAGTTGATGTATTATAAACGACAATATATAATTGAATCACGTTATTGCATTCTTCCGGGAGGCGATCATATGGCGTCTTGCTTCTTTATTGGGCACCGGGAAACGGATGCTTCGCTGCTACCGAAAATAAAAGCCGCTGCTGAACGCTTGATCCAACAG
>CALDID010000317.1 GCA_937901865.1 uncultured Treponema sp. | reverse complement strand
CGCGCACACCGAACACTTCTCGCTTTACATAATCTTTATTATACCAATCGCGGTCATATTTCACAGGCATATAAAACGCCTGCACCCACGGGCGAACGATGATATTATTGCGTCCAATAACAGAGTTTCGGTATGTACCATAAAAATAAATGCGATATGGTCGCTCTGAATACGGCGCATAATTCATATCACCATTTCCAAAGTGGCTCGGATAGAACATCGGACAAATAATATCGACGTATTCACTCAACAGCTCCACATCTTGCCCAGTGCGGCTGCCTGTTCTAAACCACCCATTTGCCCCGTAGATGTCAATGCCAAGCGGAGCTTTTATATTCTCTCTTGCATAAGACAAAAACGAAATGAGCGCACTTGTTTTATCCATTCCAGGATTTTGATGACGGAATTGCATACGCCCGATATTCAGTCCATCTGTAGGGAAGCGAATATAATCATATTGCACTTCGTCAAATCCGCGCGAAATAAGTTCTTTTGCAATCGCCACATTATATTCCCACACCTCTTCACTGTATGGGTCAACCCAGTTTTCATCGTAATATTGCATAACGCCGTTTGCGTCCGCGCCTTTCGTGCCAATCCACGGCTTATTTAACGCCTTATCCCAAATTGCATATTGCTTCTGGTCATAATTTGCAAGCTGTTTATCTTTGAACACAGGAATGCGCGCAATCAAATAAATATCATCTTTTTTGAACTCACCGACAAATTGCTCCACATCGATTGCATAGCTTGAGATTTTTGCTTTCTTCAAAATCTCTGGGTCTTTGCTGTTATAGCGCAAAAGTCCGTAATCGTCTTTCATATCGATAACAAGCCCGTTTAGCTTATTATCAGTAATGATTTTCTTATACTTCTGCATTCCTGGAATTGTGTACGCTTTCCACTCTGGAACATAAATACACTTTTTGTTCATAGCAGGTTTTACATATTCCGTTTTCACTGTTTCAGGATAAAACAGCCAAAGTTCATTAAGGGTAATATCCGAGCCAAATCCGCTTCTTGATTTCGGAATAAAGGTGCTTGTAACCTCGCCTGGAACAATCGAAAGCGCGCTTCGCCATACTGCATAATCAGGCGGCAACAGCCCTTCCGCTTTTTGTTCCGTATCATAAAACGAGAGCGTTCCAGGCTTCATATACACAAAATTGCCATTGACGTAATTCAAGCTATCTATCGTATCCGCAGGCTCTTTTCCCTCGTAAACGGCAACAGATTTTTTTAGCTTCCAATTAAATTCGTAAATGCGCGGCACAAATGATTGGCTTGTAAAAATCTTGACAGAAAAAGAACCGTCGTCTTTCGAGTCTGCAACAGTAATAATATCAGAAAGCTCATCAGGATATGAATAAGACGGCAAAGAAAAAAGCCCTGATTGCGCTTCAATCCATTTATTCCCCGTTACATACCGATAAGCAAAGCCATAATACGAATGAGCTAGAAACAACACAACATCGCTTTTTTCAAGTTCATCAGCCCTTGTTTTTGCCGCAGATGTTTCTGGATTTACCTTAAAATCTGCGCTCGGAATATGAGAAACTGCAACGGCTTTAATTCCCGTCGTCGAAGTACTCACACTCCCCATATTTTTCCAATTCAATCCGCCGTCCGTCGTCAAATACACATTATCTCGCGTTGCAGTAACGAGGGTTAGAGGGTCTACAGGGTCTACAGAAATATCTTTTAGCAAGTCAACTTGACTTTCGAGCGTTGCTGTTTTTCCGTCATACTTTTTCACGGTGAGGAATGGCAAGCCATTATTGCGAAGCTCAAAATGCTCTAAATCTGTAGTATACAAAATACCCTTATTCGTGAGGATATACCACGAAAATGAATTATTATCGCTATCTGTCGAAAACGGTACACGCAAAATCTGCTTGACTTTTCCGTCAGTCCAAAGTGGTTCTAGCGTTTTATTTTTGATAATCCGAAAAAGCCCTTTGTCGCTTCCTGCAATAAAATGCTGAGAATCGGAGGCAGAAGATTTTGTTGGCGTATTATTCTTTGGCAAAACATAAAGAGGCTTCGACTGTGCAAACAATGGCAAAACAAAAAGAAAGACACAAGCTATTGAACAAAAAACAGATTTTCGCATAACTGTATTATCGGCGGAGGTGTCAAGAAAACGCACTGCGGATTTTTATATACATTTTTTGAAAAATATCTTTTATACTATTGCTTTTAGCACTTTTTTCCTTTATTGTATATAAACTCAAATCTTTTAGGAGAAAGGCAATGACTATTTCTAAGAATTCATTTGTATCAATCGACTATACACTTACTGATGATTCAGGGAACGTGTTAGACACTTCAAAAGGCTCTTCACCGCTTGAATATATCCATGGCAATGGCTACTTGATTCCAGGAATGGAAAAGGCTTTGGAAGGAAAAAGCGAGGGCGACGAATTCAGTGTAGTAATCGAACCTAAAGACGGCTACGGCGAGCGAGATGAATCTTTAGTAACAGAGGTAAAGCGCGACCAGTTCGACACAGATATGCAAATTGAAGTGGGCATGCAGTTTCAGGCAATGACAGCATACGGACCGCAGATTGTTACCGTCAAAAAAGTTAGTGATAACGCTATCACCGTAGACGCAAATCACGAAATGGCAGGCTTAACGCTTCATTTTGATGTAAAAGTCGTTTCTGTGCGTGAAGCAACGCAAGAAGAAATTGATTCATTATTCTCTGGCGGCTGCGGCGGCGGTTGTTCTGGCTGTGGCGGAGAATGTGGCGACGGCGGCTGCGGAGAAGGCTGTTCTTGCTCTGGCGGTTGCGGCTGCTAAATTCACTCTTTAGCGTACGGATTAGTTGCTCTTTAGCGTAGCGATGTGAGTATCTTCAGCGTAGCAATGAGTCGCGCTATACTGTCCACTAAAGAGCAAATATAAATTAGGAGATAAGTGCTTGTGGAACTTATAGATAACATAAATAAAACTCTTTCATTGGACTTAAAGAAAACCATTAAATCAGGAAGCAAGATTTCTATTGCTGCGAGTTGCTTCTCTATTTATGCTTATCAAGAATTAAAAGAACAGTTAAAAAGTATTGAACGTTTACAGTTCATTTTTACCTCTCCTACATTTACAACAGAAAAAGCTAAAAAGGAAAAACGAGAATTCTATATTCCAAAATTAAATCGAGAAAGAAGCCTTTATGGTACAGAATTTGAAGTAAAACTTCGCAATGAGTTATCACAAAAAGCTATTGCAAAAGAATGTGTGGAATGGATAAAAAACAAAGTAACTTTCAAATCTAATATCACAAATGAAAACATGATGGGCTTTATAAATGTTGATGAAAGCAATTATATGCCTATACAGGGCTTTTCAACATCTGACCTTGGTTGTGAGAAGGGGAACAATGCTTATAATATGGTGCAGAAAACAGAAACTCCTTTTAGTACAGCTTATATAAAGTTGTTTGAGCAGCTTTGGAATGATAAGAAAAAACTACAGGACGTTACTGATGTTGTTATTGAAAATATAACAGCTGCATATAATGAAAATGCACCCGAGTTCATTTACTTTGTAACTCTCTACAATATTTTCAATGAATTTTTAGATGATATAAATGAAGATGTTCTTCCAAAGGAAGCTACAGGATTTAAGCAGAGTGCAATATGGAAAAAACTTTATAACTTCCAGCAGGACGCTTGTCTTGCAATAATCAATAAACTTGAAAAGTATAACGGCTGCATTCTTGCCGACAGTGTAGGACTTGGAAAAACTTTTACAGCACTTTCTGTGATTAAGTATTTTGAAAGCCGCAATAACCGTGTTCTAGTGCTTTGTCCGAAAAAACTTGCTAACAACTGGAATATTTACAAAGGAAACTATAAAAACAACCCGATTGCAGATGACAGACTGCGTTATGATGTTTTGTTCCATACAGATTTGAACAGAACTTACGGACAATCTAACGGCAATGACCTTGCGTTTATCAACTGGGGAAATTATGACCTTGTTGTGATTGATGAATCCCATAATTTCCGAAACGGAATCGGAACCCATGCAAACACAAAAGAAAACCGCTATATGCAACTCATGGAAAAAGTCATTAAACAGGGCGTAAAAACAAAGGTTCTAATGCTTAGTGCAACTCCTGTTAATAACCGCTTTATTGATTTACGAAATCAACTCGCTCTTGCCTATGAAGGCGTTGCAGAAAATCTTGATAAAAATCTGCATACTAAAAGCTCTATTGAAGATATTTTTCGCCAAGCTCAAACCGCTTTCAACAAATGGAGCAAGTTTGAAAATGAAGAGCGAACAACAGAAAATCTTCTTTCTATGCTCAGCTTTGATTTTTTTGAAGTTCTCGACAGCGTTACGATTGCGCGGAGCCGCAAGCACATTCAAAAGTATTACGACACAAAAGAAATCGGTACTTTCCCCAAACGGTTGCGCCCGATTTCTATACAAACACCGCTCACAGATGATGAAAACGAAACTACATTCAATCTGATTTTTGAAGAACTGAACAAGCTAAAACTTTCTGTGTATGTGCCGTCGCATTTTATTCAACCGAGCAAGCGTGAAAAGTATGACTTGAACATAGATGAAGAAACAGGAAATGGCGGCTTTGACCAAATGGGACGAGAAAGCGGAATCCGCAGACTTATGGCAATCAACCTTTTGAAACGCCTTGAAAGTTCTGTTTACTCTTTCCGCCTCACAGTGCAGAGGGTGAAATATTACATAAACAAAACAATTAAAGTTGTTGAAGATTTTATTGCAAGCAAAAATGATGCTAACATCAATCTTGCTGATATTTCAATAGATGACGATTACGATTTTGACGACCAGAATGCAAGCGATATTTTCGCCATTGGCAAGAAAGTAAAGATTGATTTGAACGATATGGATTATAAATCCTGGATTGCAGATTTGAAGCTAGATTCAAGCATTCTTTTAGGTCTTGAAAGCCTTATTTCCGTCATTACGCCTGACAAAGATTCAAAACTACAAAAGCTCATAGAAGTAATTTGCAATAAAATTGAAAATCCAATAAACAGCGACAACAAGAAGGTTATTGTATTCTCCGCATTTGCAGATACGGCAGATTATCTTTATGACAATTTGAGCGGACTGATAAAAAATAAGTACGGATTAAATACCGCAATGATTAGCGGAACAACCGAAGGAAAGAGTACTCTTGAAAAATTCCGCTGTGATTTGAATACCGTTCTTACCTATTTTTCGCCGATTTCAAAAGACAAATCCGTTATCTATCCAGATGATGCACGCAGCATAGATATTCTTATCGCAACAGACTGTATCAGTGAAGGTCAGAATCTGCAAGACTGCGATTATCTTATAAATTACGATATTCACTGGAATCCTGTTCGCATTATTCAGAGATTTGGACGAATTGACCGTATCGGAAGCAAAAACGAACAGATTCAACTTGTGAACTTTTGGCCAGATTTGACTCTTGATGAATATATCAATCTTAAAAGTCGAGTTGAAACAAGAATGAAGATTGTTGATATGGCTGCCACTGCAGACGATAACATTCTTGAAGAAGAACAGAAAGATTTGGAATACAGAAAAGAACAACTTCAGAAACTCAAAGAAGAAGTTGTCGATATAGAAGAAATGAACACTGGAATCAGCATTATGGATTTGGGACTTAACGAGTTCCGTCTGGATTTGCTTGAATATGTGAAAGAACATGGAGATTTGGATAATACTCCATTTGGGCTTCATACCGTAACAAAATCAAACGAGGATTGCCCTCCAGGTGTCATTTATGTTCTTAAAAACCGCAACAACAGCGTGAATATCGACAATCAGAACCGTCTACATCCTTTTTATATGGTCTACATTGGAGAAAACGGCGAAGTTATCTGCAATCACTTAAATCCTAAAAATATGCTGGATAAAATGCGCCTTATGTGCAAGGGGCAGACAGAGCCATTACCAGAAGTTTACAGGCAGTTTAATAAAGAAACAAAAGACGGCAGAAACATGAAAGTGTATAACAAGCTTTTGTGCGATTCCATTTCTTCGATTATTGAAGTAAAAGATGAAAGCGATATGGACTCTTTTTTAAACGGTGATAACGTAGACTTTAAGCACGGGCAAATAAAGGGGCTTGATGATTTTGAACTTATTTGCTTCTTGGTAATAAAAGAGGCTGTTCATGCTTAATCTGCCAAAAACCACCGAACTGCATAAGCCGCTCCCCAAAGCGCAGATTTACAGGAAGTTTCAGCTTACAAACGCACAGCAAACAAAGTTTGATGAACACATCAGCAGAATTGATATTGTAAATGAAATTAGTTCTCGGACAATTCCTGCAATTCAAGAGGGAGAAAAAGTTAAAAGCATTTATGTTCTTTCAGTAATTCTAAAAACAAAAGATTTCGATAGTAAGAATATAGAGCGAATTGCAAAACTGATTCCACAGAATCTTGTTTTTGCCCTGCAGTTTGAGGAAGAAATACAGCTTGCAGTTTTCTGCGAAAAACTTTTTACAACAGAATGGATGCTGGAAACTAAAGCTGCTATTGAACTTTCAGGCTTGAACTTTGATGACGTTTGGGAAAATATCATCAAAAAAATAGAAGGCGGTGAATGGAACAATGACCTTACTCTTGAAGAAAATATAGAGATTAAGGAAAAGCAGGAAAAGCTGCAAAAGGAAATAGATAAATTAGAGAAACTTGCAAGAAAAGAATCTCAACCTAAAAAGAAATTCGAGCTTGTAAGTCAGAAAAGAAAACTGGAAGAAGAACTAAATCTGTTATAATAAATTGAGGAAAATTATGGGAAACATTCACATTAATTCATTGAACATAGAAACATACAGAGGAATTAAGAATCTCAAACTTGATGGTTTTACAGGAATAAATATTCTGACTGGAGATAACAACTGCGGAAAAACGAGTGTTTTGGAATTATTACATACAATTGCAGAACCAACTCAACTACAAGCATGGCTTCCTCACTTAAGAAAGTCAAATGGAAGAAGCGATATTACATATTACGAAGGATTACTAGATTTATTTAACAGAGAAGATACGGATTCCGCAAAAGTTAAATATGAAATTGTAGATTCTGGAAATAAAAGTCATGTAATTACGGTAACAAACAAGATTATTCCTGGAGCTGTTTCAACAAGAACGGCAAATCAAAAGTCAAAAATAAAATTTTCTACAGAAGAAAAAAATATAATTGCAAACAGACTTTATTTATCTTTTGATTATAATTCTCAAGAAGACAATAATTATGGAATCTATGATTTCCAAGATACATTAGATTTCTTGTTTACAGGAGACAATGTTCCTGTAATATGTACCCCTGTTGTTTATATTTCTCCAACGGCTCATGGCCATAACTTTTTGTATTTAAAAGAAGTGTTGAATGATTCAGAATTGTATCCTGAAATGCTTTCTATTTTGCAAGATTTTGACAGCGATATTATCAGTATAAATCAGTATTCTTTTCCAAATACATCAAATGAATATTGCGGAATTCTAACTAAAAAATTCAAAAATGCTCTCCCATTGAATATGTATGGCGATGGAATGAAAAAAGCAATTCTTCTTATGTCTGCTGTAGTTGCTGCAAAGAATGGCGTTCTTCTTATCGATGAATTTGAAACTGCAATTCATACATCTGCAATGGATAAAATATTTGCCTGGATTCTTAAAACTTGTAAAAAACTCAATGTTCAGCTTTTTATGACAACTCACAGTAAGGAAGCCTTGCAGAAAGTTCTTGTATTGGATTCTGACCCAGAGTTAAAAGACGAAATTACTCTGTTTACTTTGTATAGAAAAGATGGTGAAAATATTGCAAGAAAACTTAGTGCAGAACGAGCAATAGAAGCTGATGAAAATTTTAATCAGGAGCTTAGATAATGAAGTCAATTATTATTTGTGAAGGCGAAACTGATTTTGTGTTTCTTCAGCATTTTATGAAAAAAGTAAATGGTTGGACTGATTCAAAGCAAAAGCCTAATCCATCTTTTACATCAAGTGTTAATAATTCATTTAGTCGTGATTTTATAAGAAATTCAGATATGCTTACTATCATTTCTTGTGGTGGATGCGGAAATATAAAAAATGTATTTGAGGAAGTTGTAAGAAAAAATCAAAATGAAATTTTTGATGAAGAAAGATATTCAAAAATTGTTATTCTTACTGATAATGATGAAGAAGGAGTAGAAGCAAAAATTGTTTCCGAATTGAATGCTGCAGCAGGAAATTCTACTCAAATAAAGAACAATACTTGGACGGATTTATCTTTTACAGATGCAACACAGAATCAGTTTACTTCTCAACTTTTTCTTCTTATTATTCCTTTTGATGAAAATGGGGCATTAGAAACTTTTTTGCTGAGTTCCATTGCAAAAGCAGATTCCTATGACGCAGAAATTATCAGAAAAGCAAAAGATTTTGTTGATAATGCAGATCCTCAGTCAAAATATCTTAATCAAAGAGGTTTTGTAACAAAGGCGAAATTTTATGCATATTTTGCAATCCGTATTGAACCGAGTGTTAATCAATTCAGACAGCGACAAGATATTCTAAAATCAGTTCCGTGGGAACAATACGAAAATATTAGAAATTGTTTTAAGGAATTGAAGAATTTATAAAAATAGTATGTCAAAAAGGAGAAGTTTATATGACTGGCACAGAAATAACAAACATCATCAATGTTGTTGCAATTATTGTGATTCCTATTGTTGCAGTTGTAATTGGACGGATTTTACAAGATAGAAGCGAAAAACGTAAGGATAAAGCCAATGTTTTTACACACCTTATGTCATATAGAATGTTTGGGTATGTAAACCAGTATTCAGTTAATGTCTTGAATTCTGTTCCAATTGTATTCTATGATGATGACAAGGTTATTGAAAATTTCAACAATTATATTAATTCTCTTGTAATACGAAAAGAAGATGTTTCCTTAAAAGAAAAGGAAATTGAAAATAACAAAACAAAAATGCTGGAAGCAATGGCAAAATCTTTGGGCTATAAAAAGATAAACTGGGAACTTATTCAGACTCCTTATGTACCAACAGGTTTAATAGATCAAATCGAAGCGGAAAATACTTTCAAAAAAGGACAGCTTGAAATGGCAAAAATCTTTTCAAATCCAGAGATGCAGAAAGCAAGTGTTCAACAAATTGGATTGGAAATCGAAAAGCATTTTGAAGCTGCAAAGAAAGAGGAATAAAATATGATTGAAAAAATAGAAATAAAAGATACTGCAACATATAAGAATGAAACAATAAATAATCTCAGTAAGATAAATTTTATATATGGAAATAATGGAAGCGGTAAAACTACTATTAGTAGAATTATCAGAGATGAAAATAAATATCCAACATGTTTAGTAAAGTGGAAGGATAATACAAAATTAGAAACTCTTGTTTATAATGCAGATTTCGTTGAAGAAAATTTTCAGCCTTCTCAGGAAATTAAAGGTATTTTTACTTTAGGAAAAGAAGAAGCTGATACACAGAAAAAAATAGACATAGAAAAGAAAGATATTGAGAATCTTAATAAAGAATTAACAGAGACAGCGTTAAAACTTGAAAACAATAATCGTAATAAAGAGTCTGTTGTTTCTGAAACAAAAGAAGAATTCTGGAAAATGAAACAAAACCTTGATAAATCTCCTATTAAGAATTCACTTTCTGGAGTTAGAGGGAAGGTGGATGATTTCTTTAATCGAGTTTTGAGAGAATATTCTGAAAATAAAGCTGAATTAAAAACGAAAGAAGAATTGGAAGAAATTGCTCAGAAATGCTATGTAGATTCCAGGACTCCAAAAACTCTTCTTAATACTATTTCTTTTAATGTCATTTCTGAATTAGAGAAAGAAGTCATTCTTGAAAAAGTAATAATAGGAAAAGAAGATTTAGATGTATCAGCTTTGATAAAGGAATTGAATAATTCCGATTGGGTTAAATCTGGAATGAAGTATATTTCATCTCAAAAGGTGAAATGCCCTTTTTGTCAGCAAGATTTACCCAAAGATTTAGAAAATAAACTTAATTTATATTTTGATAAAACATATGAGAATGATAAAAGAGCAGTTGAACTACTTAAGAAAAATTATGAAAGTGAAAGTGCGAGTTTAATTAGAGATTTGAAATCTTTTATAGATTCGCAATTAAAAGAACTTAATACAGAAGTTCTTCGTAGTCATCTCATAGAATTGCAAAAGATAATAAATGCGAATAATAGGCTTCTTGAAAAGAAAGTTGATAATCTAAGTCAGAAATACAAATTAACTTCAATTTCTGAATTTGATGAAAAAATTAATGCAATAATACATGCAGCTAATGCTAAAATTCAGGAGCATAATGATTTCATTAAAAATCTTAATAATGAAAAGAAAAACTTAGAGCCTTTAGTTTGGAAATATATTTGTAATAAATTGGATTCTAATATTACAAAATATAACAATCAAATTGGGAGCCTTAACAAAGAAAAAATTGATTTAGAGGAAGAACAAGTACAGAAAACTTCTGAATTAGGTAAACACAAAGAAGAACTTAAACAGTTAGAAAAAAAACTAACAAGTGTTCAGCCAACTTTGGACAGTATTAATAAATTACTAAGTGATTTTAATTTTACTGGTTTTAGACTAGCTAAAGGGGATTCCGAGTTCACTTATAAAATTGTGAGATTGGATGGTACTCCTGTAGAAAAAACATTAAGCGAAGGGGAAAAATCATTTGTTACTTTCTTATATTTTTATAACTTACTGAATGGAAGTCAATCTAGTTCTGGAGTTGTAAATAATAGAATTGTAGTTATAGATGATCCTGTTTCAAGTTTAGATAATGATATTCTTTTTATCGTAAGTACTTTAATAAGAATGATGTTTAATGGACTATTTGACGAGTCTCTTTCAATCAAACAATTGTTTATTCTGACTCATAATTTGTATTTCTTTAAGGAAGTTTCATTCGATTGTGGATGGAATAAAAGTGAAAAGAATAAACTACGATTCTGGACAATAAATAAACTTTCTAATTTATCTCATATAAATTTCTATGAAAAAAATAATCCTATAAAAACTTCATATGAACTATTATGGGATATAATTCGTCAAACGGAAGAAGATAAGACAAAGTATGATTGTATTTACTTGCAGAATACAATGAGAAGAATTCTTGAATATTATTTTAAAATGCTTGGTAATAATCCAATTCGTACACAGATAGATGAATTTGAGATTGAAGAAAGACCTATATATAAAGCCTTAATATCATGGATAAATATAGGTTCTCATAGTCAGATGGAAGAAATATTTTATAATTATGTACTACCA
>CALDID010000316.1 GCA_937901865.1 uncultured Treponema sp. | reverse complement strand
AGCACGGGAATGACATAAACAGATACTTCAGCATACTTTCCGTAACACTTCCGAAAATTACCTTGCTCTAACATACGATATTTTGTTATTATGAGCGCACACTTGTATGATTTATTTTATTTTGCATAGCAGCATTTTGGGCGTTGCGCTTGCAATGGACGCTTTTTCTGTGTCGATTGCCGACGCGATAAAAGAAACTAATATGAAAAAAGCAAAGATGTGCCTCATTTCTTTTACTTACGGTTTCTTTCAGTTTGTAATGCCGCTTTTGGGTTATATCCTTGTTCACACCATTCTTGAACTTTTTACGGCGTTTCAGGCTTTTATTCCGTGGATTGCACTCGTTTTGCTTTTGTCTTTGGGAATAAAAAACATAAAAGAAGGATTGTCAGAGAGTGAAAAAGAAAACGAGGTAAGCCATAAAGGTCTTATCATTCAAGGTATCGCGACTTCTATCGATGCACTTTCTGTCGGCTTTACAATCGCTTCTTATAGCGTGAAAAAAGCATTTGTTTCATCTCTTATCATTGCCCTTGTTACATTTGTAATCTGTATGATAGGTCTTTGTATCGGCAAAAAGGCGGGGAAGAAATTTTCTTCAAAGCAAAACAAAGCCGAAATCTTTGGCGGCATTATCCTTATTGCGATTGGGCTTGAGATTTTCTTATTCTAAGCAATCTACAACTATTTGTATTATCGCCGTGCCGTATTTGCTTGCTTTTGCCTCTCCTAAGCCAAACACGTCGAGTAGGGCGGAATGAGTGCGGGGCTTTTTCGCTGCAATATCGTTAATCGTTTTATCGCCGAATATGATATAGGGCGGAACGCTATTTTCTTCAGCAGTCTTTGTCCGCCAAGAGCGGAGTTCGGCTGCAATTTTTACCGCGGCGGTGTCTGTTGTGTCAAATGTGGTCGCGACAACGGCTTTTTTTGCTCTGCTTGTTTTCAGTCGAGAAAGAGGATTTGTGTCGAGAATTGCGCTTGTGTCTACTTCTTTTTCTTCAAGGAAGAGCGGCAGCATAATCTTTTCTTTATTCACAATAGCGTCGTGAGCCTTTTTCGTGATGACGAGTACGCCGTATTCTCCCGTCTTTAATAAATAGCCCTCATCAACTAAGACGCTCGAAAGTTCAAGCCACGCATCTTTGCTTATGCCTTTTCCAATCCCATAGGTAGAAAGTTTGTCGTGTTCATTATCGATAATTCTTTTTTGCTTTGAGCCGAGCAATATATCGCTGATATATGCCGCGCCGTATCGCTGCTTTGTGCGGATTACACACGACAAGAACTTGAGAGAAGGAATAGTAACATCTTCTAATTTCGCCTCTCCTGCATCGCAAATATCGCAGCACGAACCGTCATTTTTTCTTTCCTTGCCGTAATTTTCGCCAAAGTATTGCAAAATCTGCTTTCTGCGGCACGTGCGGCATTCTGCATAATGCACAATTCCTGATAAAAGGTTTTCAGCTTTTTTCTTTTCGTCAAAGTCGAGGTCATTAAAGAAAAATTTTATCTTTTGTATATCGCTTGCAGAATATAAAAGAAGTGCGTGTGAAGGCAGTCCATCTCGTCCAGCTCTTCCTATTTCTTGATAATATTGCTCGATTGATTTTGGTAAATCGACGTGAACGACAAAGCGCACATTCGGCTTATTTATGCCCATTCCAAAAGCAACGGTTGCTACCATAATCTGCTTTTTATCTCTGATAAACCATTCTTGATGTTTTGCTCTGATGCTATCGCTCAAGCCTGCGTGATAGTTTATTGCATTAAATCCCGCTTCTTTGAGCCTTTGCGTTATATCATCAACATTTTTTCTCGACATACAGTAAACGATTCCGCTTTCGTCTTTGTGGTCGCTCAAGAATTCTGTCAGCTGAAAAAAATAATCTCTCTTTTTTCTTACTTCAAGATAGATGTTTTCTCTGTTAAAACTAGAAATAAGCTCGACAGGGCTATTCATTCCAAGATTTTTAGCTATATCAACTCGCACCTGCTTTGTAGCTGTTGCAGTGAGCGCAAGACAAACCGCATTCGGAAATAAGCGGCGGATATTCGCAATCTCTAAATAATCTGGGCGAAAATCGTGTCCCCATTCGCTCACACAATGCGCTTCGTCTATCGTAATGCAGCTGACAGTTAAATTTGTTGTTGAGAATAAATCCTTTTTGCTCTTTGTGTTTAATCCTTCTGGCGACATATACACAATTTTTGCTTCTCGCTTGAATATCTGCGAAAGAGCCGCACTGTATTGCTCTGGGCTAAGCGTGCTATTCAAAAAAACTGCGTTGACTCCTGCTGCCTTTAAGGCGTTCACTTGGTCTTGCATAAGAGCAATAAGGGGAGAAATGACGATAGTTATGCCGTCGAAAATCAATGCAGGAATTTGATAGCAAATAGACTTTCCGCCCCCCGTTGGCATAACTGCTATTGTGTCTTGATGATTGAGCACGTTGTCTATTATCTCTTTTTGCAAAAGCCTAAACTCATCATAGCCAAATATTTCTTTGAGAAGAGTGAGCGGCTCTTTTTTTCGCTCTATAGCTGTTGGAGGAACTTCTTCTTGCACAGGAACAGAAATTGTTGTGTCTTGAGAAGAGTCTGTAAAATCTGTTATGGAAAAAACTCCGTCTAAATCTGTTAAAAACTCTGCTGTTTTTGGCGTGCCGTCTGAAAGAAAGTCAATAGCGAATTGGGATAATGTAGAATCGTGCGAAGAGTTCATAAAAAAGAAAAATGCGCCCGACACGTCTCGAACGTGCAACCTACGGATTCGAAGTCCGTTGCTCTATCCAGTTGAGCTACGGGCGCATTTAAAATAAAAAAGGGGTGCCTAGTGGGGTTCGAACCCACGACAACCAGATCCACAATCTGGGACTCTACCGCTGAGCTATAGGCACCACATAAGTGATAGATAGAATAATATAGAAATCTAAAAAAAAAGTCAATAGAAGTCAGAGAACTTTTGCAAATTCTTTTAATATTTGCGGGATTACAGTGTCGAGTTTGCCCTCTATGCTTAATCCTGCTGCGTTTTTGTGTCCGCCGCCGCCGAACTTTGCTGCTATTGCGCTTACGTCTACGCTATCTCTTGAGCGGAATCCTGCGGTGCAAGAATTGTCTGTTTCTTGCCGAACAAAAAGAACTGCTTCAACTCCTTCCACAGCCAAAAGAAGAGTATACAGCGCATCGGAATCTCTGCCCTCTGCTCCGTATTTTTTTGTGTCTTCCATTGTTTCGTATGTAACGCAAAGCTTATTATTATAATACCGCTCCACTCGATTGAGCATAATGCCTAGCAATTTTCGAGTTGAAAAAGGTTTTCCGCCGGACATTTCGTCGTATATTTTTCTCGGACTTGCCCCTCCCTCAACTAATCGAGCAGCACTCCTAAATGTTTCTGCAGAATCTTCTGTGAGAAATCTGAAATGCCCTGTGTCTGTTGAAAGTCCAAAAAAAAGCTGTTTTGCGATTTTGTCTGTTGCTTTGCCGATTATGTTTTCATATAGCTGCTGTACAAGGCAACAAGCCGCAGGAGCAGAAGGGTCTATAATAGCATTGGAAGTATTTGTATCTGCTGTTTTGTGGTGGTCAACGATAAAAGTATCGAATCCTTTTAAATCTCCGTCAATATCGCCAAGTCGGGAGAGTTCTGAGCAATCCAAGATTAAAAGCCCTGTGCGGTCTCTTTCGTCTTGTGTCATAAAAGCAAGCTCTGAAGAAAATTTCGATGCATATTTTTTTATTTCAGGTCTTTTAAAAGGTCCTGCACTAAGAAGTTGATACGGTTTTCCAAAATGCTCAATGATACTAGCCATTGCGATACAGCTAGAAACACAATCGCCGTCGGGTTCTTTGTGTCCTGCAATTAAAAAAAAGTCGTGGGAAACAATGAAGTTTTTGAATGATGTGCATTGCTCTGTTGTGATAAGTTTCATTTTTGCATATCCTTGCAAGTAAAAGTAGTGTTTGTGTATTATAAGAAAAAAAATACGTCTGAACAATAGAGCTCAGACGTATTCTTTTGCAAAAAAAAGTCAAAGTGATAAAATCTAGTTATTCTACCAAATCAACGCTTGTAACACCTTCTGCAGAAAGCTTTGAATCACGGCTTAAAACGCCCCAAACAGAATCTGCTTTATCTTCTGGCACATTCAAAACAACCTTATAGAATTCGCCTTCTTTCTTGATGACAGTGATATATGGAGTGAGCTGTCGTGGCAAGAAACGAATCTGGAGCTGGCAAGGGCGGTCTTTGAGCCACTGTTTCGGAACAACGCACTGACCGACAGAAAGCCCTGCTTTTGCATACTTTATGATATAAGCATCTCTGCCCTCCAAAACTCTGTAGATAGATGCACTTTCATAAGAATAAACAGACTCATTGTCTCCATGCTTCCAAGTAGCTGTAGCGAATGTCGGCAATACCATACAAAGAGCAAATAATGCTAGTAATACGAACTTCTTCATGTTTTCCTTCCTTGTGCTAACAATGCTTCCCCGTTCGCTATATAAGGGATAGCATTATGGCTTTTATTGTGTGCTTTCTGTTTTCAGCCTGCTCCCAAACTTTGCTTTGTGAACACTCGAAAACTTCCTCTGTAACCTCTTGTCCCTTGACAGCGGGCAAGCAATGGAGAAAAATCGTATCTTCTTTGCCTGTTGCAGCCATAAGATTTGAGTTTACTTGGAATGGGGAAAGCAATCGGGTGCGCTCATCCTTGAGTGCTTCTTCACCCATTGAAACCCATACATCAGTATACAAGCAATCGGCAGCTTTTACAACTGAAATTTCGTCAGAAATCGAAATCTTTGCTCCAGATTCTTCAGCAAAAGGCGTACAAATGTCGATAATTACTTTATCTGGAAACAATTCCTTAGGGCTATATATAGAAAAATTTATTCCCAATTTTGCACAAATAAGCATAAGAGAACGAGCTACATTATTTCTCCCGTCGCCACAAAATGCCATTTTCAGCCCTTTTAAATAGCCGAAATGCTCTTTTAGTGTCATTACATCTGCTAAAACTTGTGTCGGGTGAAACTCATCGGTTAAGCCGTTTATAACAGGAACTCCTGAATAGTGCGCTAACTCTTCGACGTGTTTTTGCTTAAAGCCTCTAAACTCTATCGCAGAAAACATTCTCCCCAGCACTCTCGCAGTATCTCTTACGCTTTCCTTTGCACCAAGTTGTATGTCGTCCGTAGACATAAACACAGGATGACCGCCTTCTTCGCCGAATGCCGTTTCAAACGAAGAACGAGTTCGAGTAGAACGCTTTTCAAAAATAAGTGCGATTGTTTTTCCTAAGAACCGCTGATGGATTTCGCCTGCGTGCGCTTGCTTTTTTACAAGAAGTGCATAGTCAAGAATCTGTAGTATCTCATCAGCCTTATAATCAATCCAATTTAAAAGCGACCTTCCCTTGAATGGCGTGTCAAATTTCTCTATATCCATCGTAAACCTCCGCATATCTATTTCAGATATTGTATATTTTTGCAGTATTTGTGTAAAGGTATGCAAGAATATGCAATAATATATTATATATATGCGAAAAGGCGACTGTTAGGCAAGTATTTTATCGATACTAGATAGCTCATCATCTGTGAAATCCATCTTTTCAATGATTTTCACATTCTCTGCAATCTGTTCCGCTCTGCTTGACCCTGTTAAAACAGAAGTTAATCTGTCTTTTCTCAAGTCCCAAGACAACGCCATTTCAGCTATTGTCTGACCGCGATTTTCTGCAATTTCACTCAGTGCTTTGACCTTTCTTACAATATCCTCCGTTATGTTTTCTTTCTTTAAGAATACGCTACGCGTAGCTCGGCTTCCCTCTGGGATTCCGTTTAAATACTTTGAAGTTAAAAGCCCCTGTGCAAGAGGACAAAACGCAATGCTACCAGCTCCCACAGTTTCAAGTGCGTCAAAGAGATTGTCTTTTTCCGCATCGCGTGCAAACATATTGTAGCGGAACTGATTGATTAAAAGGGGAGTACCCAAATCTTTTAGAATTGCCGCTGCAAGTCGTGTTTGTTCTGCATTATAGTTAGAAATGCCTACATAAAGAGCTTTTCCGCTTTTTACAATGTCTGCCAAAGCCATCATTGTTTCTTCAAGCGGAGTGTCGGGGTCAGGGCGATGATGATAGAAAATATCGACATACTCCAAGCCCATTCGCTTCAAACTTTGGTCAAGGCTTGCAATCAGATACTTTCTGCTGCCCCAGTTCCCGTAAGGTCCTGCCCACATTTCGTATCCAGCCTTTGTTGAAATCACCATCTCATCGCGATAGCTCATCAAATCGCTTTTTAAGATACGACCGAAGTTTTCCTCTGCACTTCCTGGCTCAGGTCCATAGTTGTTCGCAAGGTCAAAATGCGTAATGCCGCAATCGAATGCCGTGAACAGCAGCCGTTTTTGATTTTCCAGCGAATCGACCGAGCCAAAATTGTGCCACAGTCCCAACGAAACGCGCGGCAGCAAAAGCCCCGATTTTCCGCATCTGGTATACTGCATTTTTTCATACCGAAGTGAATGTGCGTTGTACATACGAACCTCTCTATTTCATCAAATTAAAAATATGCGCTAAAAGAGCTTTCGACGCGGCTTTGTGCGTTGCGCGCCCCGGGTGGTTGAGCGAGCCTACTGCGTCGCAGTCCGAACTGTCGCTGACGGCTGGCAGGCGAACGAACGAAATGGCGGTGTCGCCTGTTTTTTGGGCAAAATCCTCAAGGCATTTTTCGATTTCGTCGCCAAAATCGTGGGTGCACATACCGTATGCCCAGATGATTTGTGCCTGTGGATTGCGTGTGCGGATTTTTGCAACAAAATCAGTGACGGCGTGTAAAAACAACGCAACATCGCTTTTGCACGGATTCCCGTTTTCATCGAGGTGCATTTTCCAGACCGTGCCGTCGCTTGCGGTTTTGGCGGGCGAATGGAAGGCATTTGCATCGTTTGTTCCCAAGTTGACGACCACAAAATCGCTTTTCCACGCCGAAAAATCGTTTGGAAGATGTGCGCCGCAGTTTTCATTCAGATTCTCATTCAGAACAGAACATACCGAATCATAATGCGGCGGAAGCGTGCAGGTGCGGTCGTTGTCCCAGCCCGAAAATACGCCCCAGCCGCTCTGCGACAAAAATCTGAAATCGGCATTGAGTGCGCGGGCGGTCAAAAGTGCGTAACTTCCGCGAAGAGAAATCCACGACGAATTCCAGTCCGCTTCGCTTTTTGCGCCGCACAATCCTTCTCCCGTGGTAATGCTGTCTCCCACAAACTCGATATTTGCCCGAAACGGCGCAGGGCTCAAAAACGGCTCTGCGGAAAAATCGGCAGGAACTCCCAGCGCGTGAACCAAAAGGCTGTGCTTTTCGTCGCCTGCCATTGCCTGCGTTTCTTTGAGCAGTTCAATGTTT
>CALDID010000315.1 GCA_937901865.1 uncultured Treponema sp. | reverse complement strand
GCTCTTCCGATCTGCTACGAACGCCCCGTTTTGAATCGCACGGAAAAAGCGAAAAATGCTTATTCAGAAACAATTTTTCATCTAAAGGAGGCAACAGAATGAACACAGAAGCAATTAAAGAGATTTTGCGAACCGCATTGCGCAATAAATTTTCCCACTACAATCCAGAATCCGGTGCAATGCCGTTTCACACGCGATTGCTGGGAGCGGACAGGCTTGCGCTTTATTCGTTTATCCATTCGCTTTGCACGAACTTCGGCACGAGCATTTTTGAGCCTGTTGCACTTGCATTGGGGCAAGGCACTTTTGCAGAGTGTAAAAAGCAGTTTACGCCGAACGACAAAATCAGCAGACAGGCACAGCGCGTTATTCAGGACATTATTGACGGCTTGAATGTTGCGGCGACCATTCCTGCGAAACTTGAAGAAATCGAGAGAATACGCGCTGTTTGCCAAGCGGGAGAAATGCACAATATCAAGCCGACGAAGGTCGATTTGATGCTGAAATCGCATAACGGCGAATTGTACTTTTTCGACATAAAATCCGCCAAGCCGAATTCCAACGAGTTCAAGCAGTTCAAGCGCACTTTGCTTGAATGGGTCGCCGTAACGCTCGCGGAAAATCCGCAGGCAAAAATCAGCACGGGCATTGCGATTCCATACAATCCGTATGCGCCTGAGTCTTACGCGAGATGGACAATGCGCGGTATGCTCGATTTGCAGGAAGAGTTGAAGGTTGCGGAAGAATTCTGGGATTTTCTCGCGGGGGTTGGCACTTACCAAAGTCTGCTCGATTGCTTTGAGCAGGTCGGTATTGAAATGCGAAGCGAAATTGACGAGTATTTTGCACGTTTCAAGGCGTTAAAATAAAGCGTAAAGACGCAAAATTATATTGGGAGGTACTACACAAATGAGTAAGTATCAGAGTTTGAAAGAAGAAGCATACGAAGCGAATATGCAAATCCCTGCACAGCATCTCGCGATTTACACATGGGGCAACGTGAGCGCGTTCGACAAGGCGGCGGGCGTGTTTGCGATTAAGCCGAGCGGCGTGCCGTATGATGAGTTGAGCGCGGATTCGATGGTTATCGTTGACCTTGACGGAAAGAAAGTCGAGGGCGAGCTTAATCCGTCGAGCGACACAGCGACGCATTGCGTTTTGTACAAGGAATGGGCGGTTGAAAAAGGCGCGGACATCGGCGGCATTGTGCACACTCATTCGACGTTCGCGGTGAGCTGGGCGCAGGCGGTGCGTTCTATTCCGCTGTTCGGCACGACGCACGCCGACCACATTCAGACCGCTGTTCCTTGCACGCCGTACATCACGCGCGAGGCTCTCAAGGCGAACTACGAGCTTGAAACAGGAAAGCTCATCGTGAAGCATTTTGCGGACGAGGGGATAAATCCTGCGGAAACGACGATGGTTTTGGTTGCGGGGCACGGTCCATTCACATGGGGCAAGAACGCAGCAAAGGCGGTGTATAATGCGGCGGTGCTTGAGGAAGTGGCGAAGATGGCGGCGTTCACGGTTGCGGTGAATCCTGCGGCGATGACGTTGCCTGATTACATCATCGACAAGCACTATCAGCGAAAGCACGGACCGAATGCGTACTACGGTCAGAGTGGCAAATAAGGTTTGAAGGAGGAACACACAGTTCAGAAATGCAAAAAAAGCGCGGGACACGGGGTTTTGTTGTGAGAGATATTTACCCAAGTTTGCTTCCTTGCGCTTTTTTTGTCTTTTAACGGCTTTTTTTGCACTTGTGAGCTTGCAAAAAGACGTTTCTGTGTTAAAATCAAATTATATGGACAATTTAAGTGTATCGGTAGGAAAGCCCTATCCTTTAGGAGCTACAGTTTGTAAAGATGGCGTGAACTTTGCGGTATTCAGCCGACACGCCACTGCTATAACGCTGGAACTTTATGAAAATGAAGATAGCTTTCTTCCTTCAATTTCTTATAAACTTGATGCGAAATCAAACAGAACTGGTGATGTTTGGCATATTTTTATACAGGGCTTAAAAGAGAAATCCCTTTACACATATCGTGTTGCAGGTCCTTTCGAGCCGAGTGAGGGGCATAGGTTCGATGAAAAACAGATTTTGCTTGACCCGTATGCAAAAGCATTGACTGCGGAGTCGATTTTTTCTAATTTGCCTAATGGCTACACGGTTATTCAAGATAAAATAGATATAGACCTTGAAAAGCCTAATAAACTTAAAAAATTCCCGAAATGCGTTGTGATTGACAATGACTGTTACGACTGGGAAGGCGATAAGCCTTTGAATATTCCGCTTTCGCGCTCGATTATCTATGAAGTGCATCTAAAGGGCTTCACGGCTTCTCAGTCTTCTCAAGTGAACTCAAAAGGCACATACAAAGGTATGATAGAGAAAATCCCGTATTTGAAAAAACTGGGAATTACATCTGTTGAGTTGCTGCCTGTTTTTGAGTTTGATGAGAGCGAAAACGGAAACATAAACCCGCGCACGGGAGAGAGATTAAAGAATTATTGGGGCTACAGCACGATTTCTTTTTTCGCGCCAAAGGCTTCGTATGCCGAAGATAAAACGCCTGGCGGCTGTGTGAATGAGTTTAAAGATATGGTAAAAGCATTCCACAAAGAAGGCATAGAGGTTATTCTTGACGTTGTGTACAACCACACGGCAGAGGGAAACGAACACGGCGTAACGCTCAATTTCCGCGGTTTTGACAACAGCATTTTCTATCATCTGGTAAGTAATCATAAAGAATACTATATGAACTATTCGGGGTGCGGAAACACGGTGAATTGCAATCAGCCTGTTGTAAGTGCATTTATTTTGCAAAGCCTGCGCTATTGGGTTACCGAAATGCACATTGACGGATTCCGCTTCGACCTCGGCTCTGTTTTGTCTCGTGGACAGAATGGAGAAGTTTTGCGCTGGGCTCCGCTTCTTGACCAAATTGACCAAGACCCTATTTTGCACAGCACAAAGATTATCTCTGAACCGTGGGACGCAGGGGGAGCGTATCAAGTTGGCAATTTCTTTGGCGACCGTTGGTGCGAGTGGAACGACCGTTATCGCGACGACATCAGAAAGTTTTGGCGCGGCGATGATTTTACTGCAACGCAGGCAGCAACGCGAATTGCGGGGTCGAGCGACATTTATGCGGGAAGCGGGCGAAAACCGTATCATTCTATAAACTTTGTGTCTTGCCACGACGGTTTTACGCTCAATGATGTGGTCAGTTACTGCAACAAGCACAATGAGCAGAACGGCGAGGGCAATCGCGACGGCTCAGACAACAACAACAGCTATAATTACGGCTACGAAGGGGTGTGTCAAAACAAGAAGATAGAAGCAAAGCGAATGTTGCAGATAAGGAACTTTATTTTAACTCTCCTTATTTCGCAAGGTACGCCTATGCTTTTGGGCGGAGATGAGTTCCGCCGCACGCAAGACGGTAATAACAATGCTTATTGTCAAGACAATGAAATATCGTGGTTTAATTGGGAACTGGAAAAAGAAAATGCGCCGCTTGTCGAGTTTACAAGGCGAGCGATTGCATTGAGAAAAAATCACGGGGTATTCCGCCGAACTGAGTTCTTTAAGGGTGGAAGCGAAAACGGAGCAGATATATGCTGGTACACAAGAGAGGGGACTATTCCTGATTGGAACAAGGTTTCTCATTTCTTAGCGTTTAGACTAAATGGCTCTGTTGTTGTAGATGAAGAAAAGAAAGGTGATAATGATTTTTATGTAATGGCGAATACAGATGTTCATGATGCTGTTGCTATTTTGCCGTTGCCTCCAATAAATACACAGTGGTATCGTGTTGCAGATACTTCTATTGCGGGCGATGATGCAATTCGTGAAGAGGGAAATGAAGAGGCTCTTCCGTCGCAAAAAAGGTACGTTGTGCCGTCCTCAAGTTTGGTTGTACTTGTTGCAAAGTAAGTTGCAAAGAAGGAGTTATATATGATTTTTAACGCAGAGAAATTTCGTGCGAACTTAACAGACCGCCTGAGCCGTCAGTACGGAAAGGATTTGTCTCAGGCTAATATGCACGATTTGTATGATGCGGTTGCCGCTTCTGTTATGGAAACGACGGTTATGCCGAATTGGATGAAGACGCGCAAGGTCTACGATGCAGAGCCGACACGCCACGTCTATTATCTTTCAGCAGAGTTTTTGATGGGGCGCGCGCTTTCAAACAACCTCATCAACACACAGATTAAAGACGAAGTTGTCAAGGTGTTGAACGACATCAACGTAAATCTTGACCTCGTGGAAGATGAAGAGCCTGATGCAGGGCTAGGAAACGGCGGTCTTGGTCGCCTTGCAGCCTGCTTCCTCGACAGCCTTGCAACACTGAGCTATCCTGCGGTTGGATACGGAATCCGCTATGAATACGGTATGTTCGAGCAGCACATTGAGGACGGCTATCAGGTTGAGTATCCTGACAACTGGCTCAAGCACCGCGACCCGTGGGAAATCAAACGCAGCGACCTTGCAGTTACCGTGCGCTTTGGCGGACACATCGCATACGGAAAATCACCAGATGGACACGACCGCTTTTATATCGCAGATGCAGAGGAAGTTACCGCAACTCCGTATGATATGCCAATCGTCGGCTATGGAAACAACACGGTAAATACATTGCGCTTGTGGCAGGCAAGTTCTCCAAATGGATTTGACCTTCAGCTTTTCAATGATATGCAGTATAACCGCGCTGTCGAAAAGCAGAACAGCGCAGAAAACGTCAGCCGCGTTCTCTATCCGAACGACAACGGTCCGAGCGGAAAGGCGTTGCGCTTGAAGCAGCAGTATTTCTTTACGAGCGCGTCTTTGCAGGATATGCTTCACCGCTTTGTGAACCTTTACGGCACAGACTTCAAAAAGTTCCCGCAGTTGCACGTTATCCAGCTTAACGACACGCACCCTGTTGTCGCAATTCCTGAAATGATGCGTCTTTTGATGGACGAATACGGCTTGGGTTGGGACGATTCTTGGGACGTGGTTACGAAGTCTTTTGCATACACCAACCATACCATTCTTGCAGAAGCTCTTGAAAAGTGGCCTATCGACATCTTCCAAGGCTTGCTTCCTCGCATTTACCAGATTGTTGAGGAAATCAACCGCCGTTTCTCAATCGAACTTCGCGCGAAATTCCCAGGCGATTACAACAAGCAGAATCGTATGTCGATTATCCGCAACGGAAAAATCCACATGGCAAGCCTTGCTATTCACGCGGGCTTTAGCGTCAACGGTGTTGCTGAACTTCACACGAAAATCCTCAAGGAACAGGAACTCAAGGACTGGGCGGAACTCTATCCTGCGAAGTTCAACAACAAGACAAACGGCGTTACACAGCGCAGATGGCTTCTTTGCTCTAACCCAGAGCTTGCCGATTTCATCACGAAGAGAATCGGACACGGCTGGGAAACAGAGCTTTCAAAGCTCAAGGAACTCGAAAAGTATCTTGACGACGATGCTTCTCTGCAGGAACTTGCCGACATCAAGGCGCGCAACAAGGAAAAACTCGCCGAGTACCTCAAGCACTCACAGAACGAGTTCCTTGACCCAGAAAGTATTTTCGATGTGCAGGTAAAGCGTTTGCACGAGTACAAGCGACAGCTTTTGAACGTGTTGCACATTATGTATTTGTACAACCGCATTATCGAAGACCCGACCTACAATCCGCCAGCACGCACGTTTATCTTTGGTGCAAAGGCAGCTTCGGGCTATCGCCGCGCAAAGAGCATCATCAAGCTCATCAACACAGTGGCAGAGAAGGTCAACAACGACCGTCGCGTTCGTGGAAAATTGCGCGTTGTGTTTGTGGAGAACTACCGCGTGTCTGTTGCCGAGAAGATTTATCCTGCAGCGGATATTTCTGAGCAGATTTCAACAGCGGGAAAAGAGGCGTCAGGTACAAGCAATATGAAGTTTATGCTCAATGGCGCGCTCACTCTTGGCACGCTTGACGGCGCGAACATCGAGATTGCGGAAGAAGCGGGCAAAGACAACTGCTTTATCTTCGGTTTGACCGCGGACGAAATCGCGAAAATCGAGGCGGAGCATTCTTACAATCCTCAGAAGTATCTTGACCGCAATCCGCTTCTTGAAAAGGTCGTGGAACAGCTTGTGGACGGCACTTATGACCCGACTCGCCAGATTTTCAAGGAATTGCACGATTCTTTGGTGTACGGTGTTGAAGGACAGCGCCCTGACGTGTATTATCTGCTCGCCGACTTTGACGACTATGTACGCGCACAGGAAGAGGTTGCTGCTGCATATTCCGACAAGAAAGCGTGGGCAAGAAAAGCACTCATCAATATCGCAAACGCTGGCAAGTTCAGCTCTGACCGCACGATTGAAGAATACGTCGCGGACATCTGGAAGCTCAAGAAGACGGTTATTGAATAGGCTGAAAAAGACTTTCTAATTCGCTTTATTTGAGATAGCAAAGGCACAGTTTACTTTTAACGGTAAGCTGTGCCTTTTTTTGTGCATTAGCTTTTAGCAGTTTGGATTAGGTACTCTAAGAGCGATTGACGGTTCTTTTGGATTGGCGATAACGAGGTTTTTGAAGCCCTCGTCTTTTGTCGCTAAATCGGTAACAAGCATATATGCAATTTGACTTGCACCGTAAGCATTCAAATGCGTTTTGTCCAGCGTACTTATATCGGGTGTATTCTGCGCTAAAAACAAAGTTGCTTTTTCACCAAGAGCCTTATACAATTTCTTTGTATTCTCTGTTTGGTCTACAACGGTAACTCCGACTTCGCTTCCTAGCTCTCGAATTGCTTTCGGATAATCGCCTCCCTCATATTTTCCGCTTGTTTCTGTGATGTGAGCTGTAATGCCGCTGTAATCGCCCTCTGGACTATAGCGAACAATAGGCGTAACAAGAATAGGAATTGCATTTACGCTTTGTGCAAGTTTTACATAATGCTCAAAAAGAGAATGCTTAAACGAGCCATTGCTCTCTTTAGAGCCATTAGGATTAGAGTAGCGCGCGTCTTCTAGCTTTTCATCGTTATGTCCAAAAGCAATTATAAGATAGTCGCCTGCTCTTATATTTTCCTTGAGAATTGCGTAATTTTTCGCAGAGGAATAATCGGTAATAAAGCTGACAGATGAGCGTCCGCTTACTGCAAGGTTAATAACGCAAGCCTTGTCTTTTTCAAGATAATCTTGCACCTTTGTACCAAAGCCGAATCGAGGAAGATAGCTCGTATCGTTAAACGGGCTACCTGTTGAATCGCCTACAATAAACACGCGAACAATTTTTTGTTCTGTTGGAATGTAAAACTCTGTTACTGCTCTTTCTTCGCTTTTTTCGTTGGCAGCAATGTAATCTGTATTCATAAATACGATTATACAGCCGTTTTTGACATCTGACTATGTAACTTCCTGCCACAGTTTTGAAAAATAAAAGGCATAGCCGAAACTATACCTTTTATGAAAGAGTCTATGTTTTTTCAAAAAATATGATTAGACTTTAAAGAGGTCTATTTGCTCTCCTATTTTCTCGATAGACGCTTTTACCTCTTCGCTGTAGCCAACAAGTGCATTGCTGGTTTCGCTGATTTCTCCAGCTCCCGTAGCCAATCTCTCCATTCTCGCTTTCATATCTGCCGTAACCGTCTGAAGCGTTTCAAGCTCTGAATTGATTTGTGTGTTTTGCTTAGACATCTCTTTTGAAGAGTTGTGAACATCAACCGTGCTGTCATTCATACTCTTGAGAGCCTCGCTAATCTGCTTAGAGCCTGCATTTTGTTCTTCCATTGCCGCTTTTATCTGCAAAACAAGCTCGTCAGTTTCCTTAATTCTGCCGCTCATAGCGTTGAGAGCTTCGCTTGATTCGGTTGAGGCTGTTACAACGGTAGAGATAGATTCTCGGATTTTGTCTAGTTGCTCTCCGATTGTAGCAGACTGTTCTGATGATGTTTCAGAGAGCTTTCTGATTTCATCGGCAACAACACTAAATCCTTTTCCTGCATCTCCTGCGTGAGCTGCTTCTATTGCCGCATTCATAGCCAAAAGGTTTGTCTGCTCTGCAATAGAAGAAATCGCCATATTCGCTTCTTGCAGCATTTGGCTTTGCTCTTCTATCTGCACAATGCGCTCATTTACTGCCTGTTGCTTTGTAAAGCCTCTTTTTGCGTCAGAAGCTAATGCATCAAAGCTCGCCGCCATCTTCTCTACAGATGTATTAACAGAAGTGATATTTCCTATCATCTCTTCAACAGCCGCGCTTGCCTGTGTTACTCCAGAGGCTTGGGAATCAATCATATTATCTAAGTTGTTGATGTTATCTGAAATGCCGTGTATTGCCCCGACGCTGTGGTCTACGCTGGAAGTTTGCTCCATAATTTGGCTAGAGAGCTTATCAATGCGTTCGTTAAAGAGAGTCATTTTCTCTACAGTTTCATTCGAGCTGTGGAACATATTCTTTCCTGCGTCATAGAGATTAGCTTTAGAATCTTTTAATGTAGAAATAATCTCGTGCAGTTTTTCCAAGAATAGATTGAAATGAATGATGAGGTCTCCGATTTCATCTCTAATGTACAAATTACTTCGCTTTGTGAGGTCGGCATCTCCTGTTTCTAGCTCCTTCAAGAAGTCTGTAACATTTTTTATGCGCCACATAAGCCAGCGAACGAAGCGATATGCAAGTAATACAAGGATAAGAACCGTAATGCACGTAAGAGGCAAAACGATTTTTACTGTTGCAACCGAAACCGCCTCTATTGCCTTCATCGACTTCATTGCAACACACATACCTGTAATTTTTGACCCCGATTTGAGCGGGAAGTATACGGTATAGAACTTTTTGCCTTTTATCAAAGTAAGTCCTTTGTATACAGAGCCAGATTCAAGAACGGTGTGAACTACATTTTGGTCGGTAACACGGGAATTGATAAGCTCTTGCATTGTAGACGACAGTCGTACATCGCCTTTCATAATGGTGCTTTCAACTCCGTAAGATGTTTTTATCATATTGACCGTGTTGTATTCTGAATTATTGACCATATCGACACCCATAGTGATTGTGCCGACGATTTGACCTTGATAATGTATCGGGCGAGAGGTGAACAGAGCGTAATTAAAGCCGCCGATTTCGTCAAATGCGCTTGCCACCGTGCCAGAAAGGGCAGAACTCACAGCCGAAAGCGAAGAAAGATTTGTGCCTGCATTTATATTAACACCGCCGCCATTTATTACGTTGCCTTTTGTATCGGTAATTGCCAAAAAGCCGATAAAGATGTTTCTTTTTATTTCGTTTAGGGCTTCTGACAGTTGCAGAGTGTTTTCTAGGGCTGTTCCTTCTTGAATAGCGGGATTTAGCGCAATAAGAGCTGTATACGAGCTTAATGATGTTTGCCAATCGGTGAACGTAGAGTTTATGCCGTTCGCGGTTGTTTCAAGACCTTCTTCTACATCTTTTGTCATACCGTGATTGAATATGTTTAAGGTTAAACAAGTTCCGCCAAAAGTGCCTAAAAAGACGATGCCTGCAATCATTCCTAAGAGCTTTGTAGAAATGGATAAATTTCGTTTTGCTTTTAGGTCGTGCCAATCCAATGCTTTGCGAGCCATTAATTACTCCTTCAGATTTTTGTTGTCTAAGAATAATTGTAACACGTTTTAAGAGAAAGACAAGGAAAAAAGTTAGAAGGTTCATTTTATTGAATTTTCAATAAAATTATGAACAAAATATCTTATTGTCTGCTAGTACAAATCAGCAATGCGTATTTGTCTAAATTGCACCTTTGTCAACAACTGCGTTGAGCGTAAACCTGCGTTGAGCGGTGAGCCTTGCGCAAATCGGCGGGCATATTGCAGAAATCAACCACTTCCGCCGATAATCTAAATCGGCGCAATCATAGGGACTTTCACGAGTTCTGACAAGGTTGGCGGTTAGCCTTTCTAGCTCGAGTGGCGAGTAACTGTATAGTGAAAGCTAG
>CALDID010000314.1 GCA_937901865.1 uncultured Treponema sp. | reverse complement strand
AATTTGGGCGGCAAGTATTTTTCAAACGTGCGCTCTTTGCCGATTGTCAAAATCAACTGCACAAACGATTCATATATATCGTGCGTCGTGCCTTGCTTCGCCTCTGCCCACAAAATCGACTTGAGCAGCGTTTCTTCTGAAAACAAAATCGCGTTTTTGCTTTCCACATTGTGCGCCGCAACGACAAAATCAATTCGCCCCAGTTCCACGGTGTAATTGTAATCCGAGAAAAAATCTTTCTGTATCTCGGCTTTTAACGCCGCTTCATTCAGTGTATCGTATTTCATCTTTACACTCCGTCTTTATCTTCCGCGGATTTTCTTCAAGAACTTCTTGTGATAGAACGCCCTTGCATTTTCCGCCGCCCGATACGCCCCGTACACCGCGCCATTAAGCACCGCGTCAAACGAGCCGACTCGATGAACAAGCGCACCGCCGAAGCCCGTCTTGAACAAAAACAGCCCGTGCATCGGGTGGTTTTCGTCGTCGTCGGGCGGACAGCCGTAGAAATCGTATACAGGAGAGCCGAACGCCTTTGCGTCGCGAATCGCCGTCCACTGCAATAAATACGCAGGCATCAGATTGCGCTTGTGATTGCCCGAACAGCCGTACAAATACACCGCCTCCCTCTTGCAAAACAGCACGACAATCGCCGCCAATGGCTCATCTTCGTGGCTTGCAATGTAGAGCGTTACGCGAATGTCGCCCGCGCTCCCCCGCTCCAGCAAATCGCGATAATACGCCTTCGGGTGCACTCCGATTCCGTCTCGGCTAGCTGTCGTCTGATAAAGCGAATAAAATGCGTCGAGTTGTACTTCAAAATCCGCGTCCTTTGCGCTCACGGCACGCACCGCAACGCCCTTTCGCTCAGCCAAGCGGATATTGTACCGCCACTTGTTCTTCATCGCGGCAAGAAGCTCGTCTTCGCTTTTGGTAATGTCGAGCAGCACCGTGTCGGGCGGCTGAATATCCACGCTCGTTTTCTTGAGCTTGCCGAGAGAGAGCAATTCCGCCACGCGCGCATTCTTCTCCTCGATAGAAAAAAAATCGCCCGCAGGGTCGAAGCGCACGCACATCGTGTCTTTCGGCAGCTTTTTTCTCAGTGCCGCCGCAACGCTTTCCATATCCATAGCGTCCGCCATCGGAATATACGCGATTGAAAAATGGAAACACGCCTTTTTGAACGTGCGCACCAGAACGGTGAGTTTTTCCTCTTTGCCGTCAGCTTTCAGCAAAAAATAGCGCGGAGTCCAGCCGTGCGCGCCCTTGAACTCTGCCCAGAATGTCGATTGCAAAAAACGGCGACCGTCGTCAGCCGCCGTTTTCTCAATCTCTGTAATTTCGAGATTGTTTGTCATTGCTTAATGCACCTCGCCGTTGACCGTGTGAACCGTTTTAATCGCCTGACCGTTCACGCACAGCACTTTTCCGTCGATAACAGCAGTCTTATCTTTGATGTTTATCGCGACTTGGAAGAACACATCTGCGCCGATGTCTTCGCTGTTCGCTTCGTTCGCCTCAAAGCCCTCAAGATACACCTTGTCGCCAGGAGCAGCCCACGGAGCTTCCAGCGGTTCAACGCCTGCGCTTCCGTCTTCTTTCTGGTAATCCGCCGCCAGCAGCATACCGTAGCTTTCCACGCCCTTCATCTTTCTAGGAGCGAGGTTCGCCGCAAGAATGATGTTCTTTCCGAGCAACTCTTCAGGCTTTAGATATTGTCTAAGACCGCTCTGAATGATACGCTCCTTTCCGCTTCCGTCGTCAAGAGTTTCGATATAGAGCTTATCTCCTTGAGGGTTCGGCTCAACCTTGACGATTTTCGCCACTTTAAGCGAAATATATTTGTTGAAATGAGCAACTTGGTCTTCAGCAAGTTTAATCTCTTCTTTGGCTTTCTTTGACTTCTTGTCTTTCTTGCCATCAGCCTTTTCTTCGCGAGCTTTCTGGCTTCCAGAGAACTTCAGTTTGAAAGCGTCAGCAGTCTTCACATCAAGCGGCGTGAAGAAAACAGATGTTTCGCCGACAGTAGAAAGTCCCGTTGTCTCGCCGAGGTTGCTCCAATTCAATCCGCCCTCAACCGCGCTTTCGCCATAGCAAGGCTCGTTGATTTTCTGACCGAGAAAGCCCAAAATTGCCTCCGTGAACTGCGGCATATACGGGTGCGCCATAATCATCAAATCCTTAATCATATAGCACAGTGTGCGAATGAGCTTTGCGGCGCGTTCTGGGTCGGTTGTGCGCGTCTTCCACGGCTCTGTGTCTTGGAATGCCTTGTTTCCGATGTCGCTAATCGCGAAAATGTCGTGGAAAGCGTCTTTGAGGTTCGCCCACTCCAAGTTCTCCGTGATTTTCGCTTCCAAAGCCTTGACCTTGCTCCAAATCTCTTCGTCAATCGGCGCGTCTGGGATTTTGCCCTCGTAGTATTTGTTGACGAAAATCAGCGTGCGGTTCACAAGGTTGCCCAAGTTGCCGAGCAATTCGCCGTTGTACTTTTCGCGGAAATCTTTCCAAGTGAACTGATAATCCTGCTTTTCGGGGCGGTTGTAGAAGATATAGAAACGCCACGCGTCCGCCTTAATGCCCGTTTCAATCGCGTCTGTGCCGAACACACCGACACCGCGACTCTTTGAGAACTTGCCGTCTTCATAGTTCAAATATTCGGTTGAAGACATATGATAGAGTTTCGTCCAATCTTTGCCGCTTCCCAACTCGGTGCACGGGAAAATGACCGTGTGGAACGGGATATTGTCTTTGCCGATGAACTGGAACAAATCGACGTGCGGTTTTGCCTTGCCCTCTTCGCTTTCGCTCGGAAGCCACCAGCTTTTCCAGTCGAAGCTCGGCTTTCCTGCCGCTTTCAACTCGTTCGCAAGTTGTTTTGTGATTGACATATAGCCGATTGGCGCGTTGAACCACACATAGAAAACCTTGTTTTCATAGCCCGCTTTCGGTACAGGGATTCCCCATTTCAAATCGCGGGTAATTGCTCTTTCTTTCAAGCCGTCGCGAATCCACGCTTTTGTGATGTTGATAGCGTTGTCGCTCCATTTGCCTTCGACGCTTGCTTTTTTCATCCACTCGTCGAGTTTGTCAGAAATTGACGGCAAGTCGATATACAGGTGTTTTGTTTCGCGCACTTCAGGCGTTGAGCCGCAGGTTGAACAGCGCGGATTTTTCAATTCAATCGGTTCGAGCAAGCTGCCGCATTTGTCGCACTGGTCGCCTCTCGCGTCCTCATAGCCGCATTTTGGGCAAGTGCCGCGCACAAAGCGGTCAGCTAAGAACATATTGCATTTTGTGCAGAAAAGCTGTTTGTTTGTGTGTTCTTTGATGAGTCCGTTTTTGTCGAGGTCGTTGAAAAGTCCTTGCGTGATTTCGCTGCATTCGTCGTTCGATGTGCGCCCGAATTTATCGAAATTGATATGAAACCAGTCGTAGATTTTTGTGTGTTCGCCGTAGTAATAATCGCAGAGTTCGCGCGGCGTTTTGTGCATTTCGATTGCGCGGGTTTCGGTTGCAGTGCCGTATTCGTCCGTGCCGCACACATACATAGTGTCATAGCCGCGGCTTCGGCAAAAGCGCGCGAAAACATCGGCAGACAGCATTTGAATCAAGTTCCCCAAGTGAGGAATGTTGTTTACATAAGGTAATGCAGATGTGATAAGTCTTCTATTCATACTTCTCATTATATTTTTTATCCCCCCTATCGTCAACGGGCATAGCCCGCTTTTCAGCCACAGGCTGTTTTACAAAAGCTACAGGGCGGCAAATAAAATGAATAGACCTGTTCGATAATTGTCATTATCGGGCTCGACCCGATAATCTTTTTGC
>CALDID010000313.1 GCA_937901865.1 uncultured Treponema sp. | reverse complement strand
CCTATACATTTAATATATATTTTTGTACATATTTTGTCAAGACTAACAATAAAAAATATGAATTTATTTTTTTCTATTGACATTTTTTCTAACTTGTAGTATTATATTTTTGATAAATTTTTTATCCTTTACTCCCTATAATTAATTTTCAAATAAAATTTTTAATTATTTTTAATTCTAAACTATTTAAATTCACTTTATCACTTAGGAAATGGAGGTGAATAATATGACAAATAATGAAAGAGATGCTTTGCTTATCAATCTTGCAACAAGTGTAAATAATATCCAAAATACTCTTAATGATTTTAGAACTGAAAACAAAGCAGAACATGATGCATTACGAGCAGAAATGAGCGAAATGGACAACAATATAAGAACTGATATGAAGAAAATGGATCAAGACATAAGAACCGATATCAAAGCTGAAATGAAAAAAATGAACCAAGAATTAAGAAACGAAATAAAAAAATCTGCTGATAATACAATTAAAGAATTAAAAGATTATATTGCTTTTGACGATACAGGAATAACAGAAATGTTCAGAGATGTTTGGAAACGTGAAGCAAAAAGAGACCAAAGGCTAGATAATCACGATGAAGAAATTAGAAAAATAAAATCTAAATTAGCTTAGTAAGAAAAATTAGATTCTTTATTTATAAGTAAAGAATCTAATTTTTTATGTCAGCCTTTATCTTGACTTTTCTTTCCTTTTATAGTATTATAAAGAGTGTAAAACTTTATAGAAAAGAGGAAAAAATCAATATGATATGTAATATATGCAAGAAAAATCCTGCTGTTATTTTTTCAAGTAAAGAAGAAAATGGAAAAAGAAAAATGGAAGGATTATGTATAGACTGTGCTAAAAAGCAAGGCATTAACACCGATGAAATATTAAAAGCACAAAATAGTAATATACCAAACATGAATATTCAGTTAGAAGGTTTATTTAAAAACTTAGCAGAAAGTTTAGGTAATATTGATGGATTAGAACTAGATGCTATGGCTTTTCCTGATATGATGAATGGAATGAATAATGAAGATTTTGATGATGAAGAATCTGACAATGATGATGAAGAAAATACAGGAGCAAGACCAATATTTGCAGGGGCTATTCCTTTAGGATCAATCTTTGGAAATTTAGGAAATTTCAAACAACAAAATGGAAATGACACTTCTTCAAATGGAAATGTAATTAAGAAAGTAAAACCAGAAAAGAAAAAGTCAAAGAATAAAAAGAAAAAATATCTTGATACTTTTGGAACAAACCTTACTTTTAAAGCAGCAACTAATGAGCTTGATATGGTAATTGGACGTGATAAGGAGCTTCAAAGAGTTATTCAAATCTTAAATAGACGTACAAAAAATAATCCATGTTTAATTGGTGAACCTGGTGTTGGTAAAACTGCTATTATTGAAGGCCTTGCTAATAGAATTGTTAAGGGGGATGTTCCTAATAGCTTAAAAGATAAAACCATTTGGGAATTAGATATGACTTCTTTAATTGCAGGGGCTAAATATAGAGGCGAATTCGAAGAAAGATTGAAAGCTGTTCTTAAGGAAGTAAAAGAATCAAATGGTAATATCATTATGTTTATTGATGAGATTCATATGATTGTTGGTAGTGGTGCTATGGAAGGTGCTATGGATGCAGGTAATATGTTAAAGCCAATGCTTGGTCGTGGAGAAATTCATTGTATTGGTGCTACTACTTTAAATGAATATAGAAAATATATTGAAAAAGATACTGCGCTTGAGCGAAGGTTTCAAATTGTAAGAGTTGAAGAGCCTGAAGAAAGCGATGTGATTGAAATCTTAAACGGTCTAAAGGCCCGATTTGAAGAGTATCACGGGGTAACGTATGCAGATGACGTTATTCCTTTAGTGATAAAATTGTGCAAGAGATATATTGCTGATAGGTTTTTGCCAGATAAAGCTATTGATGTGTTAGACGAGGCAGGCGCAAGAAAGAAGATTGAGAAAAACGCATCTTCTTCAGAGCTTGTCGCGATAGAAAACGAGCTAGAAGAGCTTATCGAAGAGAAAAAATCCCTTGTGAAAAATCAAAGCTATGAGCAGGCTGCTCTTGTTCGTGATTATGTTTTAGATGTCAGAAGTAAACTTGAGGATTATGAAAAGAAACGAAAAGAAACTCACGGAGAAAAGATGGTAACGGCAGAAGATATTTGCGCTGTTGTTAGCTCTATGACTGGAATTCCGATAAAGCATTTATCTGATAACGAAGCTATGCGCCTTGTTCACATGGAAGATGAGCTTCATAAAGATGTTATTGGGCAAAAAGACGCAGTTCATTTAATTGCAAGTGCTGTGCGCAGAAACAGAGCAGGGGTTTCTAGCACAAAACGCCCTGTCGGTTCTTTTATTTTCTTAGGACCTACAGGAGTTGGAAAAACGCAGCTTGCAAAGTCCGTTGCAAAGTTTTTGTTTGGAAACGAAAGCTCTTTAATCCGTATTGATATGAGCGACTTTATGGAAAAGCATAATGCTGCTCGCCTAACAGGTGCGCCGCCTGGATATATTGGTTATGAAGACGGGGGAGTGCTGACCGAAAAGGTAAGGCAAAAGCCTTATTCTGTTGTATTGCTTGATGAGATAGAAAAGGCGCACCCTGATATTTTCAATTTGCTTTTACAAATACTCGAAGAGGGCGAATTGAGCGATAATCTTGGTCATGCCGTTAATTTTCGCAATACGGTTATTATAATGACGAGCAATGCAGGAGCGAGAAAGATTACGAGTGAAGGCAGAGTCGGTTTTGCTTCTAATTCAGTTGAGGGGCTTCTTGATTATGACGAGATAAAAGCTAATGCGATGGAAGAACTGAAAAAGATAATGACACCTGAGCTTTTGAATCGTATCGATGATATTGTTGTCTTTAATGCGCTATCTCATGATGAAATCGGTGAAATCCTTGATATACAGTTGTCAGAGTTAGAAGAGCGGCTAAAAGACAGAAATCTTGATTTGCTGGTGTCTGATAAAGCAAAAGAATACATCATAGAACACGGATATGAGCCTACAATGGGCGCACGTCCGCTTCGCCGCATTATCGAACACGATATAGAAGATGAGCTATCTATGCTTTTGCTTGAAAATCAAGGCGTTGAAAATGAAACGGTCTTTGTGGATTTTCAAAACGATAAGTTGTGCGTAACTTTTAGAGAAAAAATCGGCTTATATCTTGAAAAGCCTGTTGCAGAAACGGCTGAAGCGGGGGAAGAATGAAAAACAAAGTAAAAGTTCCCGATGTTTTGCGCCGAATGAATGAAATCTTTGAAGCGAATGGCAAAGAAGCGTATTTAGTTGGTGGAGCTGTTCGCGATATGCTTTTAGGCAAAAAGGCGGCTGATTTAGATGTAGCAACAGACGCATCTCCTGAAGAAGTGATTGCGATGTTTAAAAAGGTTATTCCGACGGGAATAGCACACGGCACGGTTACGGTTCATTTTCAACATCAAGAAATAGAAACGACGACATTCAGAATTGAAGGCAAGTATTCTGATGGCAGACACCCCGATAAAGTGCAGTATGCGTCTTCTATTGAGGAAGATTTAAGCCGTCGTGATTTTACAATGAATGCAATCGCTGTATCGCTAAAAGACGGCTCTCTTGTTGACCCATTTGGAGGCATTGAAGACATAAAGAAAAAGTGTATTCGTGCCGTTGGAAATCCGTATGAACGATTTAGCGAGGACGGATTAAGACCTGTGAGAGCTATTCGCTTTGCTTCTCAATTAGGTTTTGCAATCGAAGAAAACACCGCAAAAGCTATAGCTGATGAGAATGTAAGAAAAGTTACAACAGGTATTTCTATGGAACGCTTTCGGGACGAGTTTGTAAAAATCCTAAAAAGCGAAAAACCGAGCGTAGGGCTAAAGTTGCTCGAAGAAAAAGAGATTCTCTCTCTGTTTATACCAGAGTTCAAGGCGTGCAGGAATTGTATTCAAGGCGATAAACGAGGATTTCACGATTTTGATGTGGCAGACCATTTGTTTTATGCAGCAGATGGCGCGCCGAAAGAAAAACTCAATGTCCGTCTTGCAGCTTTGTTTCACGATATAGGAAAGCCCGAAGTAAAGCGAGTTGAAGAGCGCGATGGAGAGAAAATAGTTACTTTTTACAATCACGAAGCGGTTTCTGAGAAAAAATGTAGAGAGATAATGACGCGATTGAAGTTTTCCAATGCAGAAATCGAAAATGTTTCTCATCTCGTAAAAGAGCACATGTTCTTTTATGAAAGTACTTGGTCAAATGCGGCTGTTCGCCGTTTTATCGTGAGAGTGAAAAAAGAGTGCATTGAAGATTTGTTTGATTTGCGTCTTGCTGATGTATATGGAATGCATAATGCAAAAGTGGTTGCGTTAAGTCCTACGGTGAGCAATTTGAATGAGCTGAGCGATAGGATAAAAGAAATAGATGCGGAAAACAGCGCATTGTCACTAAAAGACCTTGCTGTAAATGGTTCGGATTTAATTAAGATGGGCATAAAAGCAGGCAAAAAATTGGGGTGGATACTAAACGAGCTTTTGGAATGTGTTTTAGATAATCCTAGTGAGAATACTAAAGAAAATTTGCTTGAAATAGCAAAGAAAATGAATGAAAAGGGATAGATATGAAGCATATTTGTATATTTACAGGGGGAAATTGCCCAAAAAAGAGCAATTTAGAGCCGTTTTTTGCACATTATGGTCGTCCTAATTACATTATTGCGGCAGATTCTGGGTTAAAAAGTGCGATAGAGTATGGTTTTTCTCCTGATATTGTTTTGGGGGATATGGATAGCCTTGAGGATACATCTCTTTTGGACAAAATCAATCGGAATAAGGTCTTAGAGTTTCCTTGTGACAAAGATTATTCTGATACAGAGCTAGCTATTTCTAAAGCGTTGGAATTGTTTGGAAGCGAAGAAGAAAATTGGATTACGCTGTTAGGTGGGGGCGGTGGCAGAGTTGACCACTTATTTGCCATATTCGATATATTCTCGTCGAGTGTATTAAAGAGAGCGATGAATGTATGGATTCCAGGCAATAGCGACGATGAGAGTGAAACACAGGCTCTTTATTTTCTAAAAGATGGAAAAACGGCGGATATAACGGACGTATTTCATAGCGATTATATTTCTGTATGCAGGAGTCCTAAAAACTTTAATACGGGATATATAGAAACATCTGGTTTGCAATGGGAAGGAGGCGTATTCAGAAAAAGCGGTATGCCTTCTTTGAGCAATCGAATTGCAAACGAAAATGAGGAAGGGCGCGTAACTATGACGGCGCACGGTGGCGATTTTGTTATAATTTTACCGATTCAAGCCAACTGCTATCTGAGATGAATAAGATGCTGCCTGCAAGAGCGATGATGACGAGGGAAACGATAATACAAAGTGCAAAAGGCACGATGTATAAAAAGAGCTCAATGCGGCGAAGTGCAATCATAAAGATGAGGGATTCTATTATCGAAAGCACTGAAAACAAAACTAATGCGATTGATACGAGAATTGCATAGAATAAAATGAGCTTTTGTGTGGAATCAAGGAACTTTTGAAAATTGCCAGTAACATAAACTACTATAAGAGCTAAAAGAAGCAAGAAAAGAAAGAGGGTAACTCTTTTTGTTAAGCGGAAAAGCAATGGCTTTTTTTTCATAAGGCTACTAGTGGATATTACCGACAATAACAAGAAACGTCAAGTATTTTTTTATAGGGGATTATATGCGATTATATGGATTGAGAGGTGCGGTTTGCGCTGAAAATACAGCAGAGGATATTACAAAAAATGTCGGCTCAATGTGTGAAGAGCTTTTTAAGCGTAATGGGTTAAATCCAACGGATATTGTTTCTATTCAATTCACGATGACAGGGGATTTAACGGCTTTGAATCCTGCGGCTGCATTGCGAAAAGCTCATATCGATTTTGATGTTACAAAATGTGCTCTTTTTTGCTCAAGTGAACCGCCTGTTGCAAATGCTTTGCCTCGATGTATTCGTGTGCTTGTTACTGCGTATATGGCAGATAATTCACCTATTCATCATGTGTATCAAAATGGTGCTGAAGTTTTGCGCCCAGATTTTGTAGAGAAATAGAGAAGAGAGAATGAAAATTTGGCAAATCAGTAGAGAATACGCAGGCATAGCAGAAGCTGGCGGCGTAAAGAATGTAACAACATCTCTTTGTGAAGAATTGACAAAAGAGGGGCATGATGTAACGCTTTTTATACCGTTGTATAAATGCACTTGTTTTGACTCTTTAAAAGAGTACGAAAAGAGTTTTGTGCCAAAAGCAAAAATCACAGTCAACGGCGTTTCCTATGAAGTGGGATTTGACAAAGCGATGTGCAATGGTGTGAAAATTATATTTGTTACAAATGCTGCCTTTGCCGAAAAAAGCGGTGTGTATACATACACTATCGAAGACGAAAAAAAAGATGCTTCTCATCAGCACGGCACGGGGTTTAAAGACGCATTACTTTTGAATACGCTGTTTCAAAAAGGAGTCTTGTCGTACGGGAAAGAGAGAATAGACGAAATCCCCGATATTATCCATTGTCAAGATGCGACAACAGCTCTTGTTCCTGCGTTTGTAAAGGCATTTTATAAAGAGGAGTTCAAAAAAACAAGATGTGTTGTTACTATTCACAATGCAGGGGCTGGCTACCATCACAGTTTTGAGAACAAAGAACAGGCTAAGGCATATACAGAGTTGCCAACAGAAACGCTTGAGAGAGCAAGTATAAACGGTGTTGTTGAGCCCTTTTTGCTTGCGAGCGAAACGGCTACTCTTACTACTGTTTCTCCCTCTTATGCAAAAGAACTTTTGAACCCGCACAATGAGGCGACTGCTGGATTATCGAAAGCGTTTGCAGAGAGGGGAATTACAATAAAGGGAATTACGAACGGTATAGATTTTGAACGGTATAATCCTGAAAAAACAGAAGTATCGCTTTTGCCGTATCCGTTTTCGCCAGAAACAGGAAGATTGTTCGGAAAATACAACTGCCGTAAGTATTTCTTGACAAAATATGCCGATAGCGACCACCCCGTACCTGACGGCATAATTCGCTACGGCTATATATCGCTAGGGCTTGCTTCTGATGTAAGCGAACCTGTGTATGTGGGGTTTCACGGCAGATTTGTTATGCAAAAGGGACTTGATGTGCTTGTCGGAGCGGCTGATAGGATATTGTCAAGCGATAGTGCAGTGCGATTTATTTTTATCGGACATGGTCAAGAGGAAATTGAAAAAAGCATTATAGCTCTTTCGCAGAAATACGCAGGAAAATGCGTATATTACAAAGGCTATGACCGAGGATTTAGCCGACTTTGCACAGCCGTTTCAGATTTTATGGTATTGCCGAGCAATTTTGAACCGTGTGGACTTGAGGACTTTATCGCGCAAATCTATGGGAGTGTTCCTGTAGCTCACGCAACTGGTGGATTAAAGAAAATAATCGATGGTCAAACAGGCTTTTTGTATTCTCCGAATACGGTTGATAAACTCGTAGAAACGCTGCAGAATGTTATTCACATAAAGCAGAACAATTCAGAAGCATTCCGAAATATCATAACAACAGCGGCTTCGTATGTACACAAGAATTATTCGTGGGCATCGGTATGCAAAGAGTTCTATATGCCATTGTACCGAAAACTTTTGCGCAATAAGAAATAAAAAGGGGAGTGAAAGAAAAATCTTTCTGTTGCTATACGTTTTTGCAATAAAAAAGAGCCAAAGATGTTACTGCTTTGGCTCTTTTTATTTTTGTTTTATGACTTGATTTCCATAATTAAGTTATCGATAGACTTTCCGCCAGGAACCATAGGAAGCACCATTTCGTCTTTTGGAATAGCACAATCGATTAAAGCAGGCTTTCCGCTCTCAAGTGCTTTGTCAAATGCTGCCTTGAAATCGGCTTCTTTTGAAACGCGAATTGCACTAATGCCGTATGCTTCTGCAAGTTTCACGAAATCAGGACCAAAGTCAAGAGTTGTCTGACTGAATCGCTTTTCATAAAAGAGATTTTGCCACTGACGCACCATACCAAGAACACCATTGTTAAGCACGATGATGATAATCGGCAATTCGTAATGCGAAATTGTTGCAAGCTCGTTGCAATTCATACGGAAAGAACCGTCGCCTGCGAAATGCACAACTCTCTTTTTCGGATTTCCCACCTGCGCACCGATTGCCGCTCCTGTGCCGTATCCCATTGTGCCAAGTCCGCCAGAGGTGAGAAATGAGCGTGGTGTTGTGAACGGATAGAATTGCGCAATCCACATTTGATGCTGACCGACTTCTGTTGTAACGATTTCGTTCCCGTCAATTTTGGAATGTACATATTCACAAATCGCTTTCGGGTGCAAATCTTCTAGTGCTGTGTACATCGGCGGCAGGTTCTTTTTCCAGCCGTTTACCTTCTCGTTCCATTCGCTTTCAGCTTTTTCTTTTACGAGCGGATTGAGCTTTGAAAGAACTGATTTCACATCGCCTACGATTGAAGCATACGTTTGAATGTTCTTATTGATTTCGGCAGGGTCAATATCAATGTGAAGGACTTTGCTGTTTTTCGCAAATGTCTTTGGATTAGAAATAACTCTGTCGCTAAATCTTGCACCGATAGCGATGAGCAAATCGCTTTGACTGACAGCAGTATTTGAAGCCTTTGTGCCGTGCATACCGACCATTCCTGTGCAAAGCGGGTGTGTTGACGCAATCGCCGTTTTTCCCATAAGCGAAACCGCAACAGGAATATGCGCTTTTTCTGCCAACTCTAAAAGCTCTTTCTCTGCCTTAGAAATGGCAACGCCGCCACCACAATAGATGACAGGGCGTTCTGCATTGTTTATAAGGTCTGCGGCTTTTTTGATGTCGTCATCGGTGAACTGATTGCATTTGCAGCTGCACTCTTTGAACTCTGATTTGCTCACTGGCGTAAATTCTGCTGTTGCCGCTGTTATGTCTTTGGGAATATCGATTAACACAGGTCCTGGTCTGCCAGAGTTTGCAATGCGGAATGCGTCGCGGATAATACCTGCAAGTCTATTCACATCGCGCACGATGAAATTATGCTTTGTAATCGGCATAGTGATTCCTGCAATATCGACCTCTTGGAACGAGTCTTTACCGAGCAAAGATGTGCCGACGTTGCAAGTGATAGCAATAAGCGGAACAGAATCCATATATGCCGTTGCGATACCTGTTACAAGGTTTGTCGCGCCAGGACCTGAAGTCGCAAGGACAACGCCTGTTTTTCCTGTGCTTCTTGCATATCCGTCAGCGGCGTGCGAAGCTCCCTGCTCGTGTGCTGTTAGAATGTGGCGAATACGAGATGAGTTCTTGTAAAGCTCATCGTAAATATTGAGAATTGCGCCTCCAGGATATCCGAAAACCGTATCAACACCCTGTTCGATGAGCGTTTCAATCACAATCTGTGAACCGTTTAATTGCATTTTTCTTCCTCATAGTTTTGTCATTCTCGCACTTTCTGCGGGAATCTTTAGATTATCGGGTTAAACCCGATAATGACAGGCATAGCCTCATTTGTAACAAATTATCAAGTCAAGCCCGATAACGCCTTTTTTGAGATACAGCCTGTCGCTTTTTAACACAGTCTATGCTGTTACTGTAGAATTGCGCCTTGGTCGGCAGAAGATACGAGCTTTGCATAGCGTGCAAGGTATCCAACCATAACATTCGGTTCGCGTGGAGTCCATTCCGCTTTTCTCTTTGCAAGCTCTTCATCGCTCACTTCTAACGTAATCTTGTATGCGTTTATATCCAGCGTAATCTTGTCGCCTTCTTTTACAAGCGCAATAGGTCCGCCAACAGCCGCTTCTGGAGAACAGTGTCCGAGCGATGCGCCGCGCGTTGCCCCCGAAAAGCGTCCGTCCGTGATTAAAGCGACATCTTTATCCAAGCCCTGACCTGCGAGAGCCGCCGTAACTGCAAGCATTTCTCTCATTCCTGGTCCGCCCTTTGGACCTTCATAGCGAATAACCACAACATCGCCTTTGTGAATCTGCTGATTCTGCACCGCCTTCATCGCGTCTTCTTCACATTCAAACACTCTCGCAGGACCTGTGTGCTTCATAAGCTCTTTTGCACACGCAGAACGCTTTACAACCGTGCCGTTTGGTGCAAGGTTGCCGAAAAGAATAGCAATGCCGCCATTGTCTGAATATGGATTTTCTATCGGGCGCAAGATTTCAGGATTGCGGTTTACAACGTTCTTGATGTTTTCGGCGATTGTCTTGCCTGTTACGGTGATGAGGTCTGTTTTGATGAGATTCTTTTTGTCAAGCTCTGCCAAAACTGCCTGCACTCCGCCCGCGTCGTTGAGTTCGCACATAAACGTATGCCCTGCAGGTGCAAGGTGGCAAAGGTTCGGCGTGCGGTCAGAAATCTCGTTAATCATGTGCAAGTCGATTTTTATTCCCGCTTCGTGCGCAATGGCAGGAACGTGCAAAATAGTGTTGCTAGAGCAGCCGAGAGCCATATCAGCGGTGAGAGCGTTCTTGAAGTTGTCAAGCGTCATCATTTGGCGTGCAGTGATATTCTTTTCATATAAGTTCATTACTGCCATACCTGCGTGCTTTGCGAGCGCAATGCGAGAGCCTTGTACCGCAGGAATTGTGCCGTTGCCCGGCAAGCCCAAGCCGAGTACTTCTGTTAAGCAGTTCATAGAGTTCGCCGTGAACATACCTGAGCATGCGCCACAGCCTGGACACGCTGCCATCTCCAAATCTTTGAGCTGTTCTTCGCTAACTCTGCCGCTCGCTACTCCTCCAACCGCTTCAAACATATCGGTTAAAGAAAGATTTTTTCCGCTATATGGATTTTTGCTGTCGTTTCCTGGCAAATGACCAGGCATCATAGGTCCGCCAGAGCAGAACACTGTCGGTAAATCAAGTCTTGCCGCCGCCATAAGCATACCAGGAACAATCTTGTCGCAGTTAGGAATCATAACAAGTGCGTCGAATTGGTGTGCTTTTGCCATACATTCGATGGAATCAGCGATAAGCTCACGAGTTACCAAAGAATACTTCATTCCCTCGTGTCCCATTGCAATGCCGTCGCAAACACCAATCGCAGGGAACTCAATCGGAGTGCCGCCTGCCATACGCACGCCAGCTTTCACAGCCTCTGCAATGCGGTCAAGCTCGAAGTGTCCTGGAATAATCTCGTTTTTTGCACAACACACGCCTACAAGAGGGCGTTCAAGTTCCTCATCAGTATAACCCATTGCGCGAAACAAACTTCTGTGCGGTGCTCGTGCAATGCCTTTTTTTGCGTTATCGCTTTTCATAAACAGCCCCTCGTAAAAAAAATAGTCTTTAGAAAAAGAGGAAAAATCTTTCTATATATAATATTCCTACTTTTCCATAGTGTCAACGGCTTTTACAATGACTAAAGTTTATAAAGTGAAAATGTAGTATTATTTTATCAATACACTAAAGCCTCTCTATACTGTACGCTAAAGCCGCTCTTTAGTGTACAGTATAGAGCGAGTAATTGCTACGCTAAAGAGTCTCACATCGCTACGCTAAAGAGTGACCAATCGCTACAGTAAAGAGTCTCACATCGCTACACTAAAGAGGGGCTAAACCGTACGCTAAAGAGTGAATTCACAAGAAATAGCAGGATAACGTCATACAGTGAGATGTAAATATTGACAAAAAAGCGTAATATATGCAAAATAATGCTAGATTACATTAGAGAGGATTTTAATGGACGACATACTTACCATAGAAGAAGTTGCTAAGCACTTGAGAGTGTCTGAGCGTACTGTATACGATTGGGCGCAGAAAGGCGAAATTCCTGCTGGTAAAATAGGAACAGTTTGGCGGTTCAAAAAGACAGAGATTGAAAAGTGGGTAAATGAGCGTCTTTCTCCTGCTTCTCGTCCTGTGAATGTGAATATGCCTGTACAGGTTCGCAATATCCTTGCTCCAGAACGCATTATTTTTATAAATCATACCACTAAGCACGATGCTCTTTTAGAGCTTTCAAATAATCTTGCTACTGCTCCGCAAATAAAGGACGCAAATGAATTGCAAGAAGAGATATTAAAGAGAGAAGAGCTGATGTCTACTGCGATTGGCAGGGGCATTGCGATTCCTCACGTTCGCTTGTCTTCGGTAACTGACCTTGTTATGTCTGTGGGTATTTGCAAGAATGATATTATCGATTTTCAAACGATTGATGATACGCCTGTTCGCTTGCTTATTATGATTGCGGCGGCATACAATCAACATTCGTATTATTTGCAAACTCTTTCTTTCTTTAGCTCAAAGCTCAAGAATAAAGAATTGCGCAACTCCTTGCTCAGTGCAAAAGACTCTATGGAAGTATATTCTCTTCTCATCAATGGCTAACACAGGCACAGCCTGATTTTCCAAAAGCTCAAAGACTTTATTGTTACAAAAGCGGGTCTATATTTTTTTTGAAAAACAGCCTGTGGCTGTTGAGGAAAAATAGATTTTTATGATACGATAGCTTTATGATTTCATTTAAGATGAATTTAGCTATCGTATTTTTTTGCGTTGTTGCCTCTTCTTTTGTCTGTGCAGAACCAAAAGAGCTCGATATTTTTAGAAAGGCGTATCCTGATGTAGAGTTTAGCGCGTCGTACTCTGAAAAATATGCCGATTGGCTCATAGAAATGAAAATCCCGCAGTCGAAAGACGATACAGAAAAAAGAGAAGTGAGCTTGTATTATGCAGACGGTCGTTTTCTGCTAGAAAGTGAGCTTAAAAATAAAGAAAAATATTGGACGCTGCTCTATGAGTATCCCAAAGTATTAAAAGACCCTGCGGACTTTAGCGAGGAAGAGGCGCAGCGAATGAAGGAATTTGGAAGCGCAGATAATAGAAAAAATGGAGCGGGAACGCCGATGTTCTTTTTTGAAATGCTGTATGACGCAGAAAGCCGAAAAAGCCTCGAAAGCCATATCCGCCGTTATTATGTGCTGAATCATAATGTATCGGTGCACGAAAGAATAAAAGAGCCGCTGTTAAATGTGGAAAAGCGCATTATTGCAGAATGCAAAATAAATCCTGCAGTGAAGTCGTTTGTCGATGAGATTGCAAGCGAGGGCGGATATGTCTGGCGAATTATCAACGGCACAAATAGAAAGTCGTTTCATAGTCTTGGAATTGCTATCGATATTCAGCCGAAATCATTGCGGGGCAAGGAAATCTTTTGGAGTTGGACAAAAGATAAGAACCCTGAAACGTGGATGCTCACTCCATTAAGCCGCCGTTGGACTCCGCCTGAAAAGGTGATAACGTTTTTTGAGGAGGAAGGCTTTATTTGGGGCGGAAAATGGGGAGTGTGGGATAATATGCACTTTGAGTATCACCCAGAGCTTATTTTGTATAATTACGGTTCTGTCGGAAGTCGCGGAACACGATGACAAAGTAGATGATTTCGGCGATAGCGGTGATTGTCCACGAAAACACATAGAGCAAAAACAGAGATTCTATCGTCTTGAAATACGCAAATACGGTGTAAAGCCACACAATGCGGAAAACGCACGAGCCTAAAATAACGATTATTGACGGAACGAGCGTTTTTCCAAGCCCACGCGATGCGGCTATAGAACAATCCATAAAAGCGGAAACGCAATAGGAAAGAGCCATTATGCGAAGTCGTTTCATACCTGCTTGTATCACGCTTTCATCTGTCGCAAACAGCGATAAGAATTGTCTGCCGAACACATAAAGCAAAAGCCCGATAAGAAGCCCTGTGAAGAACGCATAGCCCATACTGAGAAAATAGGATTTAAGCACTCTGTCTCTCTTTTTTGCGCCTGCGTTTTGTGCGATAAAGCTGGCACATGCTGCATAGAATGCCGCCATTATGTCGTATGCTAAAGGGTCGGCATTAGCAGAAGCCGCATTTCCTGCAACCATCGAGGCATCAAACGAGTTTACTCCCGATTGAATAAAGATGTTTGCAAAGGCGAAAATCGCATATTGAAAGCCTGACGGGATACCGATTTTTATGATTTTATGGGCAAGGTTTGTATTGATTTTTATCTTTGAGAAAAAGAATTGCATATTTTCGCATGCCCCGTACGATAGCGTGATTAAAATGAGCAGTGCAGAAATATATTGCGCAATGACGCTCGCAATAGCCACGCCAGCTACACCCATTTTGCAGACAATCACAAAGAATAAATTAAGTACGATGTTTGCGCTTCCTGCGATGCTTAAAAAGATAAGCGGGCGTTTTGTATCTCCTGTTGCACTCAAGAGCGCATTTCCCCAGTTATAAAGAGATAGGGCAGGGAGAGAGAGCATATATATGCGAAAGTAAAGGACAGCCCCAGAGAGCAAAATGCTTTTTGTTTGCATAAGAGAAAGCATTTCTTTTGCAAAAATCTCGCTCAACGCCGTTACAAAAAGAGCGAAGAGCAAGCACAGCACAAAAGAAGTATGCACTGCCTCTTCAAGTTCTCTGTGTTTTTTCGCGCCGATGAAAAAGGCTGCAACAACGTTGACCCCTGCGGCTAAACCTATCAATACGCCTGTAAAGAGAAGGATAAGAGTAGAGGTTGAGCCTACAGAGCCTAATGCCTCTGCTCCTGCAAAGCGTCCAACGACGGCAATATCTGCCATATTGAACAGCACTTGAAGCAAGTTTGAAAGCATAAGAGGCACGCTGAAAAGAAAGATGTTTTTGCTTAATGAGCCTTTGGTGATATTTAGTTTTCCCTTATTTTGTAGATACTTCATAAAAATGAATAATATCACAAGGAATAGACATTTTGCAATAGAAATGATTTTTCAAAGAGGCTCTTTCCATACTCCATCGCTAGAGAGCAATTCAAACGGCTTAAAGTTTGCTTTGTAATCCATATCTTTATGAGATTTGATGTAATAGCCGAGATAATAATATTCTGCGTCGAGCATTTGCAGCTGCTTTATCTCCCACAATACGCTAAAAGTGCCGAGACTTCTCTTCATTATCTCGCTTGAGGTATCATAGTAAAAGTACACAGATGAAAAGCCGTCTTCTAGTTCATCAATGACGCTGCAACCAACGAGTTTTTCTCCGAGATAGTAATCAAGATTTCTCGTACTTGCATAGTTTGTGCTGTTGTCTAAAATACTCATTCCGTTCCAATACAACAAATCTTCTATAGCCTTTTCTCTCGTGAACATTTCTCTGTTGTGCTTGAGGCTATATAGACGGTATAGCTGTATTTTCTCTTCTGTGATGAAATCCTTTGAATCCATGCAAGGCAGTATCTCAATGTCTTGGTTTATTCTGAACACTCTTCTTTGGCTTTTTGAAGGGAGAAAGGTTTTTACAGGGATTCTAATCGACTGACAACGCAGACAAGAAGGACACACGTTTTTATAAATGTATTCGCCCGCTCGCCTATAGCCTAGTTGTGTATACCCTGTGAATAAGTTTCTTTGCAAGTACTCATTTGATATACGGTCGTCTATGTCATCTTCATCATAACATTCTCGGATAGTATCGATATTCGGGAATAAAAGAATATCGATGTTGCTTTTTAATTCAGAAAAATAGCCACATGTATCTTCGTATAAGTTCATAATTTGAAATTGTAAGCCGAAATGATAGTTTTTGCAACTTTTTTTAGAAAAAATGCAAAAAAATATGCAAAAGGTATTGCATAAAAAATCTAATAGTGATACTATATTCAATCGTAAGGCACTTTAGCTCAGCTGGATTAGAGCATCGGCCTTCTAAGCCGACGGTCGGAGGTTCGAGTCCTCTAAGTGTCAAAAGCTCTGTGAGATACGTTTCTCATAGAGCTTTTTTGTTATTTTATGGATTTTTTTAAATGAGTAAAAAAATTAAAAAGAAAGCGAAAAAAACTTTAATTCTTAAAAGAAGTGTGTTATACTATAATTATTATGAGTGCTGAAGAACTTTACACAAAGATTATGTCGGACAGTGGCTTGCAACAAGCTCTTGAAGAAGCTACAGATGGCGGAAAACTTGCAGACTTTTTGGCTGCACAAGGTTGTAGTGCTTCTGTGGACGAATTTACGGCTTGTCTTGCTTCGCATGATTGATTGCTGACGGCTATGGGAGATTGTTTACCATAGCCGTTTTTTTGTGCTATTGCTAGTAACTGTTATTTAATAGGAAGATTTTTAATGAATGAACAGAAAGAAAATGCGAAAATCGCTGTTTTGATAGACGCAGAAAACACAAATTACAAAAAGATTTCGGACATTATGCAAGAAGTGTCGCTGTATGGGCATGTCATCACAAAGCGTGCGTATGGCAACTGGAAAAACTGCGCTGAAGGGTGGGTTCGTGCGATTAAGAACAATGCAATTACTCCGATACAGCAATTCGAGAACTCCAAGGGGAAAAACTCTTCTGATATTACGCTTGTTATTGATGCAATGGATTTGCTCTATAGCAAAAAGTATGATACATTTGTCATTGTTTCGAGCGACAGTGATTTTACAAAGTTAGTTACTCGTATTCACGATGATGAGATTTTTGTTATCGGAGTGGGGGAGAAAAAAACACCTGAATCGCTTATAAAAGCGTGCGATGAGTTTATTTATATAGAAAACATTGAAACGGAAGAACAAGAGCCGTTTGCTGAAGTGGTGCAAAAGCCTGTGCAGACAAAAGAGCCACCGTCAAAGTTTACGCCGATAGACAAAAAGATTTTGACGATGAAGCTAGAGAAAATCACCGAAACAAAGTATGCCGACGAAGAAGGCTGGGTGAATATTGGTTCTGCAGGTTCTGTGTTGAAGAGGCAAGACCCTGGATTTGATACGCGCACTTATGGATTTTCGAGTCTTGTTAAGCTCATAGAGTTCTTAGGAAATCGCTTCGAGCTTCGACGCGGAAATAACGGCACTGGAACAATCGAATATAGAACACGCAGATAAAAAAATATGAACTATATGGGAATATATTTGAATCCGAGCAATGTAAATTTTCGCGACATACTCACGCGCAAAATCTATACGGTGATGTAAATCCGTCCGTTTTTCGCTTTCCTGAATATTTATTGCAGTACGGCAATATAAGAATACTTGAGAAATAGCAAATTTGTTTT
>CALDID010000312.1 GCA_937901865.1 uncultured Treponema sp. | reverse complement strand
AAATGGCACAGGCATTGTATGACCGAGCGCAGAAAGAAACTGACCCTGTGAAAAAAGCGCAGTTGCTTGCAAAGGCAAAAGAATATGCAGATGAGGCTGCTCGACGTGACCCGTCAAATAAAACTGCACAAAATTTGTCTGAAAATGTAGGAAAAGCGGCAGATTCTGCAAGAAATGCTCAAAGAAGTATCTCTGATAAGGCTGTTGCTGACGCAAAAAAGACAACTACGGGTAAAAATTCTGTAGGAAATATCCTAAATGCGTTTGATGAAGCCTATAAAACGCTTCCTACTGGTGATAATAAAGAGGATAATGAGTATGCGTCTCAAAAATTGACAGAAATGGCTCAATCTCTGTACGAAAAAGCGCAAAAAGAAACAAATACAGCAAATAAGATAAAACTTCTGTCAAAAGCAAAAGAGTATGCTTCTGAGGCTGTAAAGCGCAATCCGTCTAATACGAAAGCGCAGGATTTACTAAAGCAGATTCAAAGTGCGTTAGATGCGGCTCGCAATCAAAATCGAAAGGCGACAGAAACTGCTGTTTCTAAGGCAAAAACAACGGCTCAAGGCAAAAACAATAAAGACACTGTCTTAAAGGCTTTTGATGATGCGTATAAGACGCTTCCAGATAAGGAAGAGAAAGAAGAAAATGATTACGCTTCTGAAAAACTTACAGAAATGGCACAATCTCTTTATGACAGAGCGGCAAAGGAAAGCGACCCGAAAACGCAAATAGACCTCTTGTCTAAAGCTGGTGATTTTGCTGATGAAGCATTGAGTCGTGTTCCGTCATCGGTCAAGGCGCAAGAAGTGCAAGAAGCTATTAGAAAGGCTACAGAAATTGCGCGTGATAAGCAGAGAAGAATCGCTGACCTTGCTATGAACAAAGCTAAGAATGCTGATAGTGTAGAAGATATGCTAAAGGCATTTGATGAGGCGTATAAGCAGCTTCCTAGTGGCAACACTCCTGGCGAAAATGCTGAGGCTGCAAAGAAATTGACGGAAATGGCACAGGCATTGTATGACCGAGCGCAGAAAGAAACTGACCCTGTGAAAAAGGCGCAGTTACTTGCAAAGGCAAAAGAATATGCAGATGAAGCGGCTCGGCGTGACCCTGCAAATACAAAGGCAAAATCTCTTTCTCAAAGTGCTGATAAGGCTGAAAAGGCGGCGAATGCTGAACAGCAGAAAAATTTGAATGAAGCAAAGAAGTTGCTTGAAAGTGCGCAAAGTGAATATTCTTCTGCACAAAGAGAAAGTGATGATACAAAGAAAATTGAACTTTTAAATAAGGCAAAAGAGCATGTTGAGCAGTCGTTGAAACTCGACCCGTCAAGTACACAGGCGAAGAATTTGCAACAGCAGATTAACCGAGCTCTTTCAACGGCAGAGAACAATAAGGCTAAAAATGAGGCTCTAAAAGCTCAGCAACAAAAAGCGGCAGATGCGGCTGTTGCAGATGCGCAGAAAAAGACTCAATCGGGTAGTATCGAAGATGCAATAAGGGCTTTGGACGAGGCGAAAAACAGTCTTCCGAAAGGCAATACGCCTGAAGAAAATGCGTATGCTTCTCAAAAGCTAACCGAGATGGCGCAGGCTCTTTATAACCGTGCACAAAAAGAATCTGACCCTGCAAATAAAGCGCAGCTTTTGGCAAAGGCGAAAGAGTTTGTTGATGAGGCTGTTCGCCGCGACCCGTCTAATGCAAGTGCAAAGACGTTGCAAACTAATGTAAATAAAGCATTGAACGAAGCTAATGCGGCAAGAGATAAGCAGTTTGCAGAACAGAAGGCAGCAGAAGATAAAAAAGAGGCTGAAACTTTTGCAAATAATGCACAATCGCTCTTTGATTCTGCACAAAATGCAAAGAGTGCTCAAGAAAAAGCGCAGCTTTTGGCAAAGGCGAAAGAAGCCGCTCTTGCTGCCGTTGCGAAAGACCCAAATAATGCAGCTGCACAATATATGCTTGGTGTAACGGCTGCGGAAACGCGCGATTACAAAACAGCTCTTGATGCTTTGACAAAGGCGACAAAGCTCAATCCTGATAATTCTAAATACTTCTATGAGCTTGGAAAGGTGCAATTCCAGCTTAGAAAGTATAATGACGCGATTACTTCATTTGATAAGTCTGTTCAAATTGACCCGAAGTTTGCTAATGCGCAGTATAACAAGGGTGTTGCGTATGAGCGAATGGAAAATGTCGATAAAGCTCTTGAAGCTTATGTCATGGCTTATACGATAAATCCGCAGTATACAAAGGCATATATTTCTGCAGGTGCAATGTTCAAGCAGAAAAAATCGTATGATTCTGCTATTGACGCATATAAAAAAGCGGTGGCTCTTGACCCGTCAGATAAAAACGCTATGCTCGGTTTAGGCTCTGTTTATTCAGCTCAAGAGAAATACAATGAAGCGGAGCAGTGTTTCCGTTCTGCATTGAAGTTGCTAAAGAGTGGAGAAAAAGACGCAGAAACAAATTATAACCTTTCTATTGTCTTGTATGCGCAAGGCAAGAAAACTGATTCATTGCAGTTTGCAAAATCGGCTTATGACGCAAAAGACAGCGTAAAAGATTTAAAGATGAAATCTTCAGTTGTCTATAATTACGGTCTTAACTGCCAAGACAACAAGATGAACGACCAAGCATTAAAGCTCTATCAAGAAGCGGTAGCTCTTGACAGTTCTAATATGAATGCAAAAGTCAATCTTGGCATCGTGAATATTGAGATGGGTAATTTTGATGACGCTGAAAAAGTTCTTTTGCAAGTTTATCAAGCAGATAGTGGTAACTTTGAAGCGTGCAATAACTTAGGCTCTGTATATAGAAGCAAAAAAGATTATCCGCAGGCGATAAAGTTTTATCAGAATGCGCTTCGTTTGCAGCCAAAGAATGACGCAGTGCGCGCTAATCTTGCTGCTTCTTATGCAGATGCTGGACAATATAAGAATGCTCGTGCTGCATATATCGATGTATTGAAGCAAAACGATAGCAACTATCAAGTATACATTGAGCTTGCAAAAGTATGTATTTCTTTGCAAGATAATGCCTCTGCTGCGGGATATTTGCAGGCATTAAAGGCGAAGAATCCTTCTTATAAGACAAGCGAAGTAGAGAGCTTGCTTTCTCAGATACAATAAAGTGTAACAAAAATATTTTTATATGGTTTATACTTTTGAATGAGTACTTTGTTGCTCATTCAAAAGTATATGTAAGGTGTGTATTATGAAGTATCTACATTCTAAAATTGCGATTATTGCGACAATCTGTGTTGTATGTTTTTTTGGTTTTTCTTGTGCTACAAAGTCTGCTGTAGACATCTCGAAAGATTTTCCAATGGCTGTTGTTTCAGTGCATAGTAATACTACTATACCGTGGTTTGAAGAGGGAAAAACGGTTGATGAAGATGACCAAATAAACGAAGATGGTCTTATCAATTCAATGCTCAATAAGAGTATCAATGCGAAAAATCCTGAAATCAACTCTAACAAAGACCGCATTGAAATGGCTGAAGACAAAGTTCTTACAATGCTTATCAATAAGGGAAATTTCAAACTTATTGATAAAGATACTGTTTTGAATAATAAGGTATATAAAGAAGTGCCGAATGGTTTACTCGACTTTATGAGTGCAACGTGTATTCCTGTAGGATATAAAAAGCTCTCTCCTGATAGCCGAAAAATCGCTCGTATGATTATGGATTCACTTGGCGCAAAGAGCTTGATGTATATCACGTTCCAGTTTGAAAAAGAGAAATCTCATTCACAGGTGTATGCACGAACGACGATGAGCGTCCGCATTTTGAATGATAAGGGAAAAATGGTTGTTCGCAAAGATTATATTGCGCTTTCTTCTAATGGAGTGAGAATGTATGGCAACAGTTATGACAAAGAGTCTTTGGTTGCTCTTTTCCCAGAGTCAATAGAAGCGGCGGTGAATAAGTTTATTTACTCTGTTACATTAGGCGATGTTGCTGAAAGTACGCTAGAAGATGAAGAGGCTACACCGATAAAACTTAATCGCCCAAAGACAACAGAAAATAGTGAAACGACTGAAGTTGTAACTGATGATACACAATCAACTGAAGAGGTAGAATCAGGCGAATCTGCTGTAGAAAAAGATGATAGTGCAGTGGATAGCGAGAAAAAAGCTATGGCGCGCAGAATGTTATCTCGTGGAATGAGCGCAGAAGAAGTCGCTGAAATAACAGAACTCTCTCTTGAAGAAGTGAAAGCATTGCAGTCTGAATAGCTATTTTTTCGCGAATTCGTCAGAAAATCTAAAAATGTTTAGAAAAAAATAATAAAAAAGTGAAAAAAATGCGAAATAAGGTTTGATTATTTTTTCCACTTGTGTTATACTAATAATTACATAAGCACATCGTCTTTTATAGAGGGTGTGAGGGGATATTTTGGGATTGGTGCTGGGGAGTGCCAATCCCTTTTTTTAATACTACATTTTTGTTTCAATAAGAATAAATGCGAAAAGAAAATGTAGTAATTTTTTCGCATTTTTAGTAAATTATAGATAGAGGTTTTTCAAATGGCTAAAAAATTAACTCCAATGGCGTTGCTCTGCGGATATTTGGGCGCAGGCAAAACAACGCTGATGAACAAAATTTTGTCAAATCAGCAGGGATACAAGGTCGCGGTTATCGTCAATGACATCGGCGAAGTGAACGTGGACGCAAAATTGATTGCCGACGGTGCAAAAATCACCGACACGTCTGACATCGTGCCGCTTACAAACGGCTGCATTTGTTGCACGCTCAAAAGCGCACTGGCGCAGAATATCGAAAATCTTATCAAGACGGGAAAATACGATTACATTCTTATCGAAGCGTCGGGCGTGTGCGAGCCAATGCCGATTGCACAGGAACTCGAAACAATCAAGAACGGCAAGCTCGACAACGTTATCGGCGTGGTGGACGCGGCGCGGCTGGTGGACGAGTTTGCAGGCGGCGACAAGCTCTTGCACAAGGACGATATGGGCGAAGAGGACATCGAAAGCCTGCTTGTGCAGCAGATTGAGTTCTGCTCAACGCTGGTTATCAACAAAAAAGACCTTGTGTCTGAAAGCGATTTTGCAAAGGTGCGCAAGGTGATTGAGGCGCTCCACCCGGGCGTGAAGATTATCGAGACTTCTCACGGCGATGTGCCGATTGCCGATATGCTTGCGACGAACAGTTTTGATTTTGAGAAAGTGTATGCAAGCGCGGGCTGGTGCAAGAAGCTCGAAGAGGGCGAAGATGAGGACGATGACGATGATGACCACGACGAACATCATCACGAGCACCACGAAGAGCACGACCATCACGACGGCGATGAGCATGAGCACCACGAGCATCACCACCACGAACACAAGCACGAAGGCGATTCGGGTGCGGACGAAGATGAATACGGCATCGGCACGTTTATCTATATGCGCCGCCGTCCGTTCGACCGTCAGAAGCTCGATTCGTTCGCAAGCCGCTGGCCGCGCAATATCATTCGCTGCAAGGGCTTGTGCTGGTTCAGCGATGAGGACGATATGGCGGTGGTGTTTGAGACATCGGGCAGACAGATTCAGGCTGGCTACAGCGGGCAGTGGATTGCCACGGCTTCTGCGGCAGAGCGCGAGGAAATCCTTGCGAAAAACCCGCAGATTAAGGCTGAATGGGACGAGAAAGTCGGCGACAGAATGATTAAGCTCTGCATTATCGGTCAAAACTTGGATAAAGCCAAAATCGCCGCAGATTTGGACGCGTGCTTAGCATAAAACACTGACGTTTATTGCATTTTTTGTGCATTTTGCATAGAGGACTTTTCACTATGAAGAGTCCTTTTTTTTACTCTTAGTAGAGAGTATTCAGAAGTTTTTTTCGTAATGCCTCGTTTGCCGAAAAATTATTTCTATATGATTGGGAATGGTTATGCCCACGGTCGTGAGAGAAATACAATTACGGTCGTAAGTGTGATGTATTTACGACCGTGGGAAAAAATATTTACGGTCGTAAGAGAGGTGTAAGAACGGTCGTAAGTAAGAGTTGTTTACGGTCGTGGGAATGTGATTTATAATCAGGTATGTTTGAAAATAAAAGAAAGAACAAGATATTTAGGGCTCTTATACAACATTTTTCTTTGTTTTTCAATTCACGCTCCCGTGAAGGAGCGACCGTCACTCAAAAATATCTAGCACTA
>CALDID010000311.1 GCA_937901865.1 uncultured Treponema sp. | reverse complement strand
CACGAACGACCTTGCAGGCTTTTCGTATATGAAGTTCTAACTATGTCATTCTGAATAAAAAAGCGCGCCCCCTTATTTTCTGGAACGCGCTATTTTGTATTTATAAATCAGCCTTTGGCTTGAGAAGCCGTCCTCGACGGTTACAAAGCAGGCTGTGCCTTAAAAGCCGTCGTTGTCTATGTATCTCGAAATGCAGTATAATCGCCGTATGACAACCACGACGAAATTTACAGACGACATAGACGCAACGGAGCTTCGGGAACGATACGACACACAATGCAAGCTGTTGCTGTCCGAAAAGCCGATACTCGCGCGTATAATGAAAGGCTGTATTGAAGAATACAAAGATTGCACGATTGAGCAAATCGAGAGCTACATCGAGGGGAAGCCCGACATAAGCACATTCACTCTGCATTCCAACGGCAAGACGATACGCGGAACGAACACCGAAGACACCACACTGAACGAGGGAACGATTTACTACGATATTCGTTTTACAGCCCTTGCGCCCTCGACGAGAGAGCCAATAGAGCTTATAATAAACATAGAAGCCCAGAACAAATATAATCCTGGCTATCCGCTGGTGAAACGCGGTGTGTATTATGCTTCAAGGCTGATTTCATCACAGTTCGGTAGTGAGATTGATAAGCAGGATTACGGAGGGCTGAAGAAAGTCTACACAATTTGGATTTGTATGAACCCACCCGAATCGGTCAAAAACACGATAATCGGCTTTAATCTTGGAATGAAGATTATCGCAGGAGATGAGAAACGGGCAAGTGTTGAAACGGCGTTCAAGAAAAGCGATTATGATTTGCTTTCTGTCATCTTCGTGAATCTGGACAAAGACAGTTCTGGTGCAAGCAATCTGCTTGAGATGCTGAGTCTTTTGTTTTTGGGCGAGATGAAAGCACTGGAGAAATGCAAGGCACTGGAAGCCAATTTCGGCATAGAGATGTATCAAGAAATCAGCGAGGAGGTGAGCAATATGTGTGATTTGAGTGCGGATGTGTGGGAAAAAGGCGTTGCGCAAGGCTATTCTAAGGGAATAGCGCAGGGAACAAATAATATACTCTCTCTGTTTTCTAATCTATATGCACAAGGTCGCAGTTCAGATGTAGAGCGCGCTACTAAAGACAGAGAATATCTGAACAAGCTCTTTATGGAGTTTAAGCTCTAACAAAACAACAACGACTTTCTTTTTTTCATTGTTTTTTGTTAGGATTAAGTTGTCGCAAAATTTGCGATAGTTGAGATTTCAATAAAAAAGTGCGCCCCCATATTTTTGGAACTCGCTATTTTGTATCAGCCAGTGCTTTGAAAATCAGCCTTCGTCTGTTTGAGAAGCCGTCCTCGACGGTTACAAATCAGGCTGTGCCTTAAAAGCCGTCCTCGACTTCTCAAATCAGCCTTGTCGCATTTGCCGAAAATCGACGTGGGGGCTTTTGCAATAAACTGCCTTATCTCAAAAGAAACGCCTTCAGCTCTTCTTGCGTTGGGTCGGTCTTTGGGTGAATTGCACGATAATGCGTTATCGGAAAATCCGTGCCATAGCGGATTCGGTCGGCAAAGCCCTCATTTTGAATACGCTCAATGCTTTCCTTGCTCACCATCGCAGAGTCGCAGACTGTGTTCGGGTAGGTTTTGAGCATATAAAGCGTGTCGAAAAGCGGTCGGCAGTGCGCCATCTGCACAAGGGCGGCTGGGTGCGCCTTTATGAGCGGATCGAAGAGTGTCGGCGGATAATCTTCATCGCAGTGGATTAGAATCATTTTTCTGTTTTTTTCCGCATACGAAAAGATTTCTTCTGCAAGAGAGTGTATTCTTTCATCGCCAAAATTCCACTTTTGCGCCCGCGGGTGAATCTTGAAGCCGTCGTATGCGATTTCACACATCGCTTGCTTTATGGAAATGATAGAAAAATGCACGTCTGGCACGACCCAATAAAGCGCGTGCGCTTTCATTCCGATTTCCGCCGCCGCCTTGAGCGCGTCGCGCACTTCGCCGCGAACGCCCTCGTACAAAGCGCGTTCCTCGCAATACAGACACGAGGTTGTGGACGAAAACCACGCCTCATCTACGCCCGCCTTCCGCAATGCCGAAAACACGCGGTCTGCGTAATAGTAGACCGCGTGATATTGTCCGATGTGCACATGATAGTCGGTCATCGCTTTACGATTTCCCCAATTCCTTCAGCCTCGCCTCGCGCCAGTCCAAGACAATCTGCTTGTTCTTTGCCGCGACCGCGCAGAAATGGCGATTGATTTCAAGCGGATTTCCCGTGGGCGATTCGTTCGCGTTGCGCACCATGCACGGAGCGCAGAACGCCGCCTTGTCGCACTTGCAGCATTCGCCGCCGCCCAAGTCCTTCATCTTTAAGCCGCGAAGCCACTTGATTTTCTCCGAGTTGTCCCAAATCTCTTGCAACGGCGTTTCGTTCAGATTTCCCAAGACCATCTCCTGCCAGCCCGCGCACGGATACACATTGCCGTTCGCCACCATACAGCAAGAAGAAATGCCGACACCGCACAATCGTCTCTCTGGGTTGAACTGATTTTCGTTGCAGCGCTGGACGAAATCGGGCGCGAGAATCGCTTCCTGATAGTCCACATCGTCCTTCATTATGTCCGAGATGACTTTCCCTGCCTCTTCCACAGTCAAGCGGTTCGCAAGATTGCTCGTCTCGTGGTTGTACATCGCCATCATGATATAATCCGTCTGCGCGCGGATTTTGTGCTCATGACACCAGCGAAGAACATCGCCGTAATCGTCCTTGTTGCCTTTCATAGTCGGGCAAGAAACGTGAATCGGCAAATCGTTTTCAATGAGCTTCAAAATGTTGTCGCGTGTCTTATAGAAACTTCCCTTGAGAGTAGTGATTGCGTCGTGATGTTCTGGAATCATCGAATAAAGTGAAGTCTGCACGCTCGACACGTTGCCCTCTTTCATAATTTCGATGATTTCATCGTCAAGAAGCGTGAGATTAGAAAGAATGTTCACATAAAAGTCATATTTCTTTGCAGCCCGCAAGTATTCCTTGAACTTCGGGTGGCACATACATTCACCGCCAGAAAGCGTGACGGAAAGAACGCCCATTTTAGAAAGTTGCTCCAATGTTGAATAATACAGCTCGTCTGTGATGTTGTAGAGCTTGAACTTGTGCGGAATGTAGCAGTGGACGCACCTCTCGTTGCATTTCGATGTCAGTTCAATCTGGAAACTGTTCAAATGAGGCTTTCCAGCAAAGTGCTTTTCAAGGAATTCTTGCGTTGAAGAATCTGCTCTCTGAATCGTCGGCGTGAAGTCCTCTCGGATTGTCTTTGGCTGCACGGCGTTGTATGTGAAGCCGATGTCAGCCTTGTTCAGCTCTTCCTCTGTTTCGCCCTTGACCACAAAGCCGTCAGTCACGAGCGTGTCATAAAACTCCGCCGCATCTTTTTTGATTGTGTCGCGCGGAACATTGTCATCGGCGAACGATGGCGCGATTTTGTCCACAAGCTCGTCGAGCGTCTGCGGTTTTCGGCTCAACGCGCACAAGAAGACCGTGCCGCTTTCGTTCGTGCAGCGGTCGTTGAAAATCCCCGTCGATGTGATGTAGCCCACTCCGTCATAATTGCGGATATAGGTGTCCTTTTTCTGTCTGTAAAGCATTTTATACCTCTAAAAATATCCTGTCATGTTGAGCGAATCGAAATATCTCTATCCAATAGATTCTTCGCTATGCTCAGAATGACAAAAATTGTATCTATATTTTTTTGCTCCCTTGTGCTATACTGTCATTCAGAAAATACACAAGGAGGCAGATTATGGCAACATCAAGCATTTTTGCGAATGTACACATCACCACGCCTGAAGCGGCAAAAAAATTCGTTCATGCTCTGGAGCTTTCTGAAAAAGACCCGCCGATTCCTCGCCCGAAGAACACAATTTTTATGACTGACCACAATGAAATTATGCGTTGGCTTGGGGAAAAATTTGACAAGGAGCAGAAAAAATGAATTTCCGTGTTGTAAACATTCTGGACATCATCGAAGATTCTGCGGGAAAGCCCATTGAAGCAGGAATTGAATACGCACAGAAACTTATTGATTCGTTTTCTTGTCTGAAAAATGCCGAAATCGAGTATTTTCTTCATCATAATGCCATTGACTTTGCACGTAAGCGGCAAGCAATCACTTATTTTCTTCTTGACAACGACAGGAAAGTAATTGCCTATTTCGCCCTTACTCATAAAGCTGTGAAAATCGACGGAAGCCACCTTAGCAAAACGGTCTGTCGTGGTCTTGACAGGCACGCTGAGCGGGAACCTGACGACACAGGCTACAATGCCTCGGCATTTTTGATTGCACAGTTCGGGAAGAACGGTGCATATAACGGCGAAATCACTCTTTCGGGAAATGAGCTTATGGAGCAGGCTGTTGAGGCTCTCCGCAATGCACAGCACCTCGTGGGCGGCGGAATCGTCTACCTTGAGTGCGAGGTCGAGCCGCATCTTATCGGCTTTTACACCAACGACGCAAACCGTTTCCGCGAGTTCGGCGAGCGCGACTCCAAGAGCGAGGGCATTTTGTACAAGCAGTTTCTGCGGCTGTTCTAGCATACGCTTTCCCCATTCAGCCGCGCCGAGTGCCTTCGCCTGTTCAAGTACGCTCCACGCCTGTTGTGCCGAAAGGAAGCCGCGCTTCGTTCCCTCGCACACGCGGTAGCAGTGGACGCACCGCTCGTTGCAGGGATTGGAGATTTCGAGGGAAATGCTGGTCATAGTCGATTCTGTGCTCATCATTCGGCTCGATTACTGTATCTTTATAGGCGTATCAAGTTCTGGCACTATGTTTCCGCCGTGAAATTTTATCAAATACTCAATATACACTTCTGCTAAATTGCTACTTATTCGTTCTCTCCATTCGGGTTTAGTGTCGTTCTTCAATCGATATAACACTTTTATTTTTTCTCCTTATTTGCTGCTTTTTGCTTTGCGATTTCTTTGCCCAAGTACCAAAGTAGAGCATCTATTACTTTTGCTCTTGTATAAAACTGGCAGTAGGATTGCATTTCTTTTGTATACGCATTAATTTCTTGCACAAAATGAGTTGAGAAATATTCCGAAAACTTCTCAAAAGATTTTTCATTGAAACTAGCAGTTGTTATGCCGTAGTGCTTAACAGCAGATTTCACAAAATCATCATAGGCAGGAACTATTCCAAGTGTTCCCATGAGTATTTTTGTAACAAGCGTATCTGTCGTATTTGAAAGAGGTCTCTGCTGTTTTTCTGTTGTCGTATATGATTGTCTTAATTCATCAGCACATCTTTTTAATTCTTTCAAATCATCGGCAGTATGTGATTTTAAATAGTCTTTTTGAAAAAGATGAGAAAACTTTAAAAGGCATTCTATAGCGGAATAGTGAACTTTATAATCATAGCCCAATAAATCTGTTGAGCCTCTCATCATGCCCCAACTTGCAAGGAAGAAGCCCAAATGCAGGCTAAGATAGTCAATATGCTCACAAGATATTTTCTCGATTTTTCCGTTTTTGAGGTCTGTAAAGACAGAAGAAAACTGCTTGATACAATGTTCCCATGACAAAATGCGGGAATTTGCTTGATTGTGCATAACTTTCAGTTCTTCAAAGGCTTTTTCAAGCTCCTTTTTAGTCAAAATTGCTGGCATTTTTTGCCTCCTCATTAAAATAACCGCCGCCGCCCGCATAAAACAAACGGCAACGATAAGCCCACCTTGTTTTACATGGCGGGGCTTTGCCTACCATGTTTGTGAAGGCACTAACTATTCTGTGCGTTCACAATTTTTACACCATTGACTGCTGCTATCGCTAGCAGTACCTTCCGCAGGGCAGCCAGCTGCGTAAGAGCCAGAAGCGTTGTTCTGTGCTACAACTTCAG
>CALDID010000310.1 GCA_937901865.1 uncultured Treponema sp. | reverse complement strand
TTATGGCTAAAAGATATAATTCTTTTGACGGCGCAGAGGGTGCATTGAATGTTACATTGCACGAGTGTTCTTTTGCAAAAGACGGTTCTCTTTACGGGAAGGTGAGCAGACGCACGGTAGGCTTAGAGCAGATAATTGCTTATGAAACAAGCAAAAACGAAGGCGTTTCAGGTCTTATGGTGCAGCATGCGGCGGCTTTGTTGCAAGATGGTATATTGTCGCTTCTTTCTATGGGGTATTCGGTGAATGTGTTGGGCTTAGGCACGATGTATTTGGGAATTCAAGGAAAGATTACGGGCGATAAGGTGAGCGATGTGCCTTCGTTGTGCGCAAAGTTCACTCCAAGCACTCTAACGAGCGAAATGGCGGCAAAGGTGGAAGATGAGGCGCAGTGGATTCGCGTAAAGGATAATCGCGTTATGCAAAATTATCCGCAGTCGCTGGATTTCCAAGTGCCAAAGAGCTTGAGCGTTGGCTCAAAGTATTATCTTGCCGTGCGCACTCAGACTGGCAAAAGCAACAATGCTCTGAAGAGTGCGATTACAGGCTTTAGCGATGTGATTGAAATCGTTGAAGATATAGACTAAGCCTTAAGGTGCGACCTGCTTGATACTTTGTATAGTCAAGCAGGTCGTTTTAATTAAAAAAGTGTGCAAAAAACTAGAAATTTGATTTGTTTAAATTAGAATAAAAGCCATGAGTTGTTATCGCAGATTTCTATTACTTATTTTCACGACGACTTATGCAGGAATATTTTTCTTGCGTATATTTCATTATGGTTTTATTTACGAAAATCCTTTGGCTATCATTACGCAATGTATACCGACGGTGTCGATTTCGTTTTTCTTGATACTAGCGTGTGGCATTGCGGAAAAACCGATACTGACTACCTTTGATAGCATTATGGCGCGTGCAAGAAAAGACAGAAGCTCTATCACGGAAAAGGATATAAAAAAGCTCAAAGAATGCTATAAAAAATATGATATAGCGATTGCTATCGGGGACGCAGTGGGCTTTTTGCTTGGAGCTGGCTCTACTTCGATTCTCGAGGCGGTAAAAGGATTGCACGAGTTTAACCCTATTATCTTTGCTATTGTAGAGTTGCAGTCGGTTAGTGTGGGCTTTTTGTGCTATACGCTTAATATCTTTTTGATTAAGAACGTGATGATGGAAAAGCAGCTGAGAGCGACGAAAATAGAGGGCGTTGCAAAAAGCATTTCTAATACGCTCTTTGTTGCGGTTGCGACAAGTGTTGTACTGTGTATTATGAATATGATAACAGTGCCTATCAATTTGCTTTTAGACCAGAGGGAAAACGCATTCGGCGTATTTGTGCGCTATAGTATCATCGGTGCGATTGTTACCATTATAGCGTGCTATGCAATATATACGCTGATAATCAGAACGATTCAAAAGACTGATAAAGAAATAAGCTCTCATCTTTTTGCAGAAACACAGACGCTTGCTCAGAGCGCAAAGGAATCTGCTTCTACAAGCCAAGACCAAAACGCAGCGGTAAAAGAAATTGTTGCTACGATGGAAGATTCTACACAGCTTGCAAACAGCATTGGCGACAAGATACAGCAGGTTACTTCTTTGGCGGAAGAATCTCGGTCTGCGGTTGTTTCTGGCAGCGAAGCATTGCAAAAGAGTGTGCAGGAGCTCAACGATATAAAGAATAAGAATATGCTTAGCATAGAAGGCATAAAAGAGCTGAATACAAGAATAAACAGCATTTGGGATATTGTTTCGATTATCAACAATGTTGCAGACCAAACAAAGATTATTGCTTTTAATGCCGAGCTTGAAGCGTCTAGTTCTGGAGAGGCTGGAAAGAACTTCCATATCGTTGCGACTGAAATACGCCGATTGTCAGATAATATCATCGATAGTATCAAAGAAATTCGAGATAAAACAACTGATATTCAGCAAGCCTCTGATGCGCTTATCTTAGACAGCGAAAAAGTAACAAAGCAAATCGCTTCTGGATATGAGAGCGCAAAGAGCCTTGAAACTCACTTTGAAAGAATTATGTCTTCTTCAGAGAATACCGCGAATAGCTCGCGCGAGATTTTGGGAGTGGTAAATCAGCTTTCAAGCTCAAGCGAACAGATATTCATCACGCTAAAGCAGATTTCGCACGGCATAGAGAGCTTTGCTAAATCTTCTGAGGCTATTTCTGAATCGTCCGAAAATGTTCGTAAGATAGCAAGCCGATTGTAGCATATTTCAATCAGAGAATAGCATAATTTCGGCTTTTAAAAGATAAAAGAATTTCCATTCTTATTGATATGGTTGTATAATTATTGATAATCAATAAGAAACGGAGGTTCTTTTTTTTATGGATTGTGTCAAAAAAGTAAGTTCTGTCATATTGCTTGGAGCTTGTTTGCCTTTTCTGTTTTCTTCTTGCTCGCAAAAGGCAAAATCTCAAAAAGCAGATGGAAGATATGCTGATGTAAACGGTGCGCAATGGGGGTGTCACGACCCAAAGCTTTTTCAAGACGACGACGGGCGATATTATGTATATTCGACGGGGTGGGAAGGTGGCGTGCAAGTGCGCTACAGCGACGACCTAGAGAAATGGCACAAACTCGATAAATCTCCATTCCAAGCAAACGAAAATGTTTCTAAACAATATGGCTCTATGTATTGGGACGATGATTTTTTGAAGTGGGCGGGATTTGAAACAAACGACGGAAAACGCTTCAGCACGGTTGCCTATTCAACGATAAAAAAGCCTCAGACGTGGGCTCCTACGGTGATTAAGCAAGACGGAAAATATTATATGTTTCACGGCATTGTAACAGACTGCCTCACTTATGCAAACAGGGCTCGTCGGGCTGGGTGCATCTCGCTTTCTATTTCTGATTCCCCGACAGGACCTTTTATTCCTGCAAGCAAGTATGATAGCTCTTTGTATAAGCAATCTACTCTTGTTCGCTGTGTGTGGAGCAACAAAAATGTTGAAAGTCCGAAAGAAATTGGGTATGAGCAGTCATATAACTCTTGCAATGCAAATTGGAATAATGGATTTGGTTCTATTGACCCAGAGTTTGTTTTTGATGTGGCGACGGGCAAATTATATACACAAAAAATCGGCGAAACAGAGTGCTATGCGCTCACTTATGGCTCGTGGCTCGGAGGCATTGCGCTTATCTTTGTAGACAGCAAGACGCTAAAGCCTGTCTGTACTGTTAGCGGAACATCGACGTTTAATAACAAAGAATATTCGATAGGCGATATTTTGGATTGTCCGCTAGACAGCATAGAAAATAATCAAGGCGTTAAGGTTGCAGGCGGTTTCGGCTCTGCATACGAGGGCGCGCAAATCATCTATAACAGCGATACGGGATATTTTTATATCTTTGTGTCGATGGGGAATCTTGTTTATGAATATCGTGTCGGTGTGGGCAGGAGCAAGAGCATTGACGGCGAGTATGTTGACGCAGACGGGAAAAGCATGCTTTTTAGAAGTGCAAGCGAGGCTCGTGAATATCATAATGTAGGTGCAAAAGTGATAGGAGCGTATCAATTTGGCGAAAATGCAGGGGACGAATATGGACTTCGATGCCCTGGCGGACAGAGTGTGTTGCGAGATAAAGACGGACGCATTTTGCTTGCAAATCACGCGCGCACAAACTATTTGCCTACAGGCAGCTTTGCGCTTCAAATACATCAGATGTTCTTTAATTCTGATGGCTGGTGTGTGGTGAATATGAACGACTTTTCGACACAAGAGAAACGGATAGCTCAAAAAGCTGCTAGAAAAGAAATCGCTGGAAATTATCTATTGAATATTACGAGGCGAAACTCGTTTAATGAAAAGCTGAAGTCTACAGATAATACGGTGGTTGATTTTAACGAGGCGGACGAAATAGAATCTCTGTCTAAAAAAATCACATTAAATAAAGACGGCAGCATTACAGGCGCATATACAGGTTCTTGGGCATATACAGAAAAAGGGGAGATAGAGCTTTCGTTGAGTGATGAAAACGCGGAGTATCTTGGCACGTTTACAGGAGTTGCGCTGTATGCGGTTGACAATACGAAAAAAGACGATTCAAATGCGCTTACAATCACGTTTACAGCCTTAGACAGTACTTCTGACGGTGCAAAGAGGGGAGAGTATGTGTTTGCAAACAAAATCTAAATATATAATGGCGCATTTTACAAAAGAGTCGCTGACTGACGGCGAACAAGTGTATTTTGCACTGAGTTCTGACGGTTTGCATTGGCAAGACCTTAACGGCTCTAAAGCAATTCTCAAATCTGCTATAGGACAAAAAGGCGTTAGAGACCCGTTTATTCTCCATTCTGCAATCGACGGATTTTGGTATATTATTGCGACAGATTTGCGCATTGCTTCTGGCATTTCGTGGGCAGACGCTGTGAAAAATGGAAGCCATGATATGATTATGTGGAAATCGAAAGATTTAGTTTCTTGGAGTGAGCCTTGGACATACACAGTTCCTCTTGAAAACATAGGTTGTGTGTGGGCTCCTGAGGCGACTTTTGACAAGAAACGAAAAGAATACGTTGTGTATTGGGCTTCTAAGACGTATTTTTCATCGCCAGAAAAGACTGATAAGCACATTATTTATTCATCAAGGACGGCTGATTTTGTGCATTTTTCCGCTCCTGAAATATTCATCGAAAAAGAATCTGATGTAATTGATACAACGATTGCGTTTGATAAGGGTGTGTATTATCGCTTCTCTAAAGATGAAAGTGGTGGTAAAAATATTCAAATTGATTATGCAAGCGACCTAAAGGGGACTTTTACAAAGCTGAAAAGCGAGAGTCTTGACAAAATTGCATTTGTAGAAGGACCTGCGGTGTATCGTTTGCCGAGTGGGGCGTGGTGCTTGCTTGTTGATTTCTTTATGGCGAAAACAGGCTATGCACCATTAGTATGTGATGATTTATCAAGCGGAGAATGGCGGCTGCTAGACAAAAGCGAATACGATATGGGAAAGAGCATAAAACGGCATGGCTCTGTGTGCGAAATAAGCGAAAGCGATTATAATCGTTTGCTTGCAAATTTTGGATAGACAAAATAAAACGACCGTAAATATCTGCGGTCGTTTTTTATATAGTATTTATTGCAGAAAATGTAGAAAATGTAGAAAAAAATTATTTGCGATTATTGAAAATCAGAGAAAAAATTTTTCTGACGACAGGACCTGCGAATAAAAGCTGCCAGAAAGTCGCCATAGGATAGTTAAACGCTGTTGTCTGAAGCCACTTTGCAACAAATTCTTTTTGCAAAAGTCCGCCCTTGAATAAAATAGTTGCGGCAGCACTCATCAAAGGACACATAAACCAGATTGAGCAAATGGAAATCCCCAGTACGATAAAGATGATGTTGTCTTTTTTTGGGTCAAAAAGGCGGAACGTAACCATTTTTGCGAGGTGTCCAACGATGAAAAAATCTAAGATGAATGCGATTGGTCCCATAATGATGAGTTCTTTGAATGCACCTGCAAAAACGGCATTTGACAGTCCGCCCATAGCGAGCGACATATTGTAGCAAATCATTGCGTAAACCATAACGAGAACCATCATAACGGTCATAACGATTTCTTGAAACAAAGTCTTTGGCATTTGTTTTCTCCTAAAATCTAAAAAGCGATAAAGCTATAGAATAAAAAAGTGTAAAAAGATTGTTTGTACTACACTCAAGACGTGAATGTATGAGCATAAAAGGTGGGGGCTTGAAGCTGTCCCTTTTAGATAGGCAATCTGATAGGTGATGTTAATATAACGCAATAAATGCGAAATTGTCAAGGGATATTGCACTTTTTCATTACAATAGCTAAAATTGCACTATGGCTTTTTACTCTTCTTTTATCAATCATATCGACTGCAAGACTGTTTTTTTTATTTTTCGTGGCAGAAATATTCTTATTAAAGGTGAAGAAACTGTTTCTAAGAATGATTTTCTTGCATTTAATTCACAAAAAATGCTTGAAAAGGCGTTCTATGAAAGTGAATATAATTATTGTGCAGCCATCTTAAAAGAAAATGCGAGTGTGCAGGGAGAGTTTTTAGAAATGAACCTGCGCGAGTATTTTGCAACTCATAATGAAGAGGCGATACATCTTTCTTCGCGTGCAAAAGGTATTTCGCAATGGAGGCATAGCACACGATTTTGCTCATTCTGCGCAAGTCCGTTAGACGATGACAAAGAACTTTCTGCGCTTTATTGTCCATCGTGCAAAAAGCAAATTTTCCCGCGCATTGAGCCTGCGACGATTACTCTTGTTACTCGCGGAGAGGAGATATTGCTTGCACGGCACGCGACAAGAATACAAAACTTGTGGGCGTGTTTGTCGGGATTTATTGAAATTGGAGAAACGGCAGAGCAGTGTGTAAAGAGAGAGATTGCTGAAGAAGTGGGCATAAAAGTAAAGAATGTAACATACCGAGCTTCGCAATCGTGGGTGTTTCCCGACCAGCTGATGTTTGCATTTACTGCGGAGTACGAAAGCGGCGAGATAAAAGAACAAGAAAGCGAAATCGCAGAAGCAAAATGGTTTCATCGTACTGCTCTGCCTGAAATCCCCCCGAAAGGCTCGGTCGCATATAATCTTATCACGACTTATTGCAGAGGGAAATAG
>CALDID010000309.1 GCA_937901865.1 uncultured Treponema sp. | reverse complement strand
AGTCGGCGAGAACGGCAAATCGTACCTGTTGGATATGGGCGAGCCGATAAAAATCCTCGATTTTGCAAAGCAGGTGATACGGTTTGCAGGCTTTGAGCCGTACAAGGACGTGGATATAAAAATTGTGGGCTTGAGAGAGGGCGAACGGTTATATGAGCCGTTGTGGCTGAAAGAGGAAGAGCCGAAGCCGACAAAGTGGGAGAAAATCCTTGAGCTGAAGAACATTGAGCCGACGACGTTCAATCTTGATGAGCTTTTGAAGGAACTTGCGCCGATTTGCTTGGGCTTTGAGCAGGAAAGCGGAACGGTCGATAAAGAAAAATATCGCAACAAGGCACTGTTAAATGAAATACTCTGCCGCGCTGTGCCGACATTGGCGCAGTTTTTGGAAGAAATCAAATCTCATAAGGACGAAATAAATGCAGACAACAAATAAAACGAATAACGGAACAATTAACGACAGCCTAAAAGTGCCGTTTCAGCTTCCGTCGATTGATAAGGCGGAAGAAGACGCAGTTTTGCGCGTGTTGCGTTCAAATTGGCTCACGACGGGCAAAGAAACGCTTGCTTTTGAGAAAGAGTTTTCGCATTATGTCAGCGGCGGAAAAGACGATGTAACATCGCTTGCTGTGAACTCGAACACGAGCGGTATGATTTTGGCGATGGACGCGGTCGGGGTGAAAGAGGGAACTGCGGTTATTACAACGCCGTACACATTCATTTCGACTTCGATGTGCGCAAAACATCTCGGCGGCGACGTGCATTTTGCCGACATCGAAGCGGATAACTACAGCATTGACCCGAACAAAGTCGAGGATATTTTGAAGAAGGACACTGCGCATAAAGTCCGCGCGATTGTGCCTGTGCATATTGCGGGCAATGTGTGCAATATGGTCGCACTCAAGGCGTTGGCGGAAAAATACGACGTGCGCATTATCGAGGACGCGGCTCATTCTTTGCCGAGCAAGACGAAAAACGGCTTTGCAGGAACGCTCGGCGACATCGGCGTATTCTCGTTCTATGCGACAAAGACGCTTTCGACGGCAGAAGGCGGTATGGTTACGGCGCGCAATCCCGATTTTATCAAGCGAATGATGATGATGCGTTCTCACGGAATGGATAGAACAACGTGGGACAGATACACGAGTCCGCGCGCTTCGTGGGAATACGACATTGTAGAAGCTGGCTACAAGTTCAATCTGCCCGACATCTTGAGCGCAATCGGTCGCGAGCAACTCAAGAAGCAGGATAAATTCCTTGATAATCGTGTAGTTATCGCAGATATGTACAACGACGCATTTAAGGATATGGATTTTATCGAGCTTCCGCCGAACGACGATGGAAACTGTTGGTATATGTATCTTTTGCGCTTGAAGTTCGATAAACTCGATTGCGACCGTACGACGTTTGCAAAGGAAATGCAGGCGGAAGGCATTGGCATTTCAGTGCATTTTATTCCGCATTTCCACTTCACATATTGGAAGAATCGCGGACTTCGCGCAGAAGATTTCCCGAACGCAGAAAAGGCGTATCAGCGCACGATTACGATTCCGCTGTATCCTGATATGACGGCGGAGCAAGTTTCTCGCGTTGTGGAAACCGTGAAGAAAATCGGCGAAGCTCATCGCAAATAAGGTTTTGAAAAATGCGAACACTCTATAGTGATTTTACACCTGGAAATCTATTGCATATTGTCTTTTGCCGCAGTTACGAACTCGGTACGTTTGAAAAGATTTGCCTTAATGCCGAGCTGCCAGAAGGGTATGTATTTCTCACAAGCGAAGACCTAAAGATAAAAGGCGTGCAGATAAATGGCGTTGAAGTGCCTTTTCTTGCGAGCGAGAAAGTTTGTTTTGTAGGCGAGGCAGTAGCTATTATTGCTGGCAATGATGAAAAGGTTTGTAAATCGCTGAGTAATGCAGTGAGCATCGATTTCACGGGCGATGTGCAGATTGAAAAATACAAAGAAAAAGGTATTTGCGCCATTGCAGAACGTGAAATCGGCTCTAGCGAAGAGCGAGAAGCGGTATTTAAGGAAAATGCACATATTCTTGAAAATACGCTGCGTGTTTCTTTAGGCTTTCAAGCTCTTGGAGAGGCGACTGGTGCGATTTGTCAATTAGCACGAGATGCCGTGATTGTCAGCACGCAAAGCGAAGACTCTGAGCTTATAAAAGAAAGCGTATCTTCTGTAACCGAAAAGAAAATCATCGTAAATAAAATGCCCTCCCCGCTGCAAAAGAACACAAATGCTCTATGGCTAGAGGCGTTTTGCGCTGCGCTTTGCACGGTGATAGCAGAGATGACGGACTTTAATACGAAAGTGGTGTTTTCGAGGGAAGAACAGGAGCGAATTGTAGAGAGAAGCCTTGAATCTGTGATAAGAACAAAAAGTGCAGTTGCAGACGACGGAAAAATTTTGGCTTTAGAGCTAGAAGTAGAATCGAATGTAGGTTTTGTAAATCCTATGGCAAGCTATATAATGAATTGCTTTGCAAATACTAACTTTAGCATATACAATATTCCGCTCTTTAAGATAAAGGCAATCGCTTATAATTCCAGCTCTGCGCCGAGCGGGCTGAATGTGCATACAATGTCTTCACAGCCGTTTTTTGCGCTCGAAAGTCAGATGAACTCTATTGCAAAAAAACTCAATTTACTTCCGAGTGAAATCCGCGAAAAGAATTGCATAGAACAAAATCAGTTAATCGAAGCTGTGATAAAGAAGAGTGATTTCACAAGAAAATATGTAGCGTATAAACAAAACGCATTGCGAAGAGTTGACCCTACTGCAAAGAAATGCTTGCCGTTTTCCACTCCGCTTCGGGGCATTGGACTTTCTACGGTTTCAGATGAGGCTACTTCTGCGGCGGTTGTTGTAGAGTTAGAGCTTGACCCTTGCACGTTCCGCGAAAAAATACGGGCGTTGCATTTGGTCATCGACTGCGGAAAAGTAGAAAATGTTTCGGCTGCAATAACGGTGCTAAAGAGAGATATTCACCAGCTTTCTAAGGGGCTTTTGAAAGATGATAGCATTGAAATAGGGGAAAAAAGCATTTCGTTTGTTACTTCTGAAAAGGAAAGTTCTCATATTGGTGAAATCGTGTTTAATGCCGTCCCTGTTGCTTTTATAAGCGCACTATGTCAAATTCTTTCTACAGAAATTATGGATTTCCCTTTAGACACAGAAAGAGTGTTTAAGCTCTATCAAGAAAATTGCCAAAAAAGGAGAGTAGCAAATGACAATATCTCTGAATCTCAACGGGCGTGAAACAAATATTGAAGTTAGCACAAACGATACATTATTAGAAACGTTGCGTTCTGTTAATCTGCAATCGGTAAAATGCGGCTGTATGAAAGGTCAATGCGGCTCTTGCACAGTGCTTTTTAATGGAAAGGCTGTTCCGAGCTGCCTTGTGCCGTCGCCATTGGCGCATAATGCAACTGTCGAAACGCTTGAAGGATTTGTCGAAAGCGAAGATTATAAAGACATAATGACAGGATTTGAGAGCGCAGGAATAAAGCTGTGCGGATTTTGCAACGCAGGCAAGATTTTTGCGGCATACGAGCTTATGCATAAAAAAAACAAGAGTGATAAAGCGGATATTATGCAAGTGATAAATAGCTTTCAATGCCCGTGTACAGAGCCGAACCAATTAGCAAATGGCATATCTTTTGCAATAGCAAATAGCCATAGACGCTCTTCTTATAAAAGCCACACAGAGAAACGGAGCTATTTATGAAAAGCGAAGAAAATACTTTTGTAATGTATCCTGCCAATTCTATTGATACGGCTTTGTCGCTTTTAAAAAACATATCTGGCATACAGCTTTTAGCAGGGGCTACCCTTGATAAGCATATAAAAAGCGACTTCTTTTCTGTGTCTTCTATTCCTGAAATGCTATCGATTGACAGAAAGGAGCGATATATCGATGTGGGCGCAGCGGTGAGCTTAGGTTCTCTTTTGGATTTAGGAGAAAGCAGAATACCGAGTGTTTTATTACAACCATACGGACAGTCTTCCTCGTGGCCTTTACCTGCGGATGCCTCTGCGAGAGTTGCAGGATGGCGATTATGTAGTATTTGAGCCGACAGAGGCTATTACGAGCGTTGCCTATGAGCGTGGATGGCTTTCGCCGGGAGTAAGGTTCTTGAAGCAAGTCGGGGCTGTGGCCGGGGAACGCTATGAGATAGAGCCGGACAACTTGCAATTCAAGGCAAATGACAGGTATATCGGTCAGGCATACACGGAAGACCGAGAGGGGAGGCCGATGCCGGTGCATCGAGGCAGTTTTGTGGTGCCGGAGGGAGAGTTTCTGCCGATAGGCACCAACCCCAGAAGTTTTGATGGCCGCTACACAGGAACGGTGCCGCTTAAAAATATCACGGCAAGGGTGATCCCCTTACTCACAGGAACATGGATGCCGTAGGAGGATGAAGTTTTTGCAGGACAGAGAGATTAAGCATTATCACATACAAGGCTATGGCACTTTCTTTGAGGAAGCTCTGCCGTCAATCAAGTCTACCTTGGATAAAAAGCTGGGGGACAAGGAAGGGCATTTTGCCATGGCCATAGTGGAGGCAGTCCAGAACGCTGCCATGTATGCACAGAAAAGCCCCGAAGAAGTGGCTATGGATATTGACCTTGTGGCCACGGAATCAGATATTACCGTGAAGATTACGGCTGACACGAAGAATTTTGATGTTCTGTCTTACCGCCAGCGGCTGGGCAGGATGGCCAGTGATAAGCAGCTGGGGGAAATGGAGTGGGCAGATTTTGTCAAAGGTACCCAAAAATGTCGAGGATATTTCACTATGCTCATGGCTGTGGAATGTCTTTATGTGGATGTTACGGGGAGGAGCGTCACGCTTTGTACAGCAAGGCCGTACCATCCGGGAGATATATCCAAAAAAATCAAGGATATCGTGCCAAGGTTCATGTTGGAGCAGAACGGTGTAATTCTGGAGGGGGAGGAAATACAGTGTGCTTTGTAAGCAAACAGGAGGAAAAGGCCATTATTAAGGTGCCGGGGGCATATATGTTCACCGTTTGCCCTAAGGTAGAACAAGAACTGAAGGCCTGTCTCCAGAAGGGATGTCAGAAGGTACTTGTTGACCTTGCGGCCACGGAAGTTCTGACTTCAGCGGCCATTCGTCAGCTGGCAGCTTTCAGCCGGTTGGTGGAAGAGGAAAACTTTGGCGTATGTAATGCTTCCGGCTGGGTGATGGGCACATGTATCTCGTCGTCAGCAGCGCAGCCTGTCAGCGCGAAGGGCAGCGCGGTCAG
>CALDID010000308.1 GCA_937901865.1 uncultured Treponema sp. | reverse complement strand
CGGTAAGATGTACACATTACCATCGGTAAGATGTATTAAATACCGTCGGTAAGATGTGGGGGATTTTGATTGATAGGTGAGTGTATAAAATTTAATACAGTGAGAGTTGTACTCTCGGTTCGGTGTATACAAATTTATACAAATATTTGTGTATATTTTTGTATACAGGTGTATACTTTTATACTTTTGTATACATATATTTAGTGAATTTTTTTTAGTATAAATGCGCTGTTTTTGAGAATAAAGCGCGGTAAGCAAAATATTTAAGAAAAAATAAACAATAATATAAAAAAGAATTTTATTGTTGATAAATGAAAATTTGGGATTAAAATAAAAGATAACATAATTTGTTGTTTATATCTAATTGTATTTATAGTATCAAATTAGCTTCATATTTGACATTCTAAAGATTTCTCATATTCTAGAGTTTTTTCATTACTGAGTGCATCAATAAGTTATATATTATCGGGTAAACTTCTCAAAAGTTGGCACGCTATTTGCTCTGTATTTTAGCGTACAACACACACAAAGAAGGAAGGTCATCTTTTATGGAGAAAGAAGTATACGACAGTTATATGGAGCAGGTTCAGAAATACCCGCTGTTATCGTATGAGAAGGAAGTGGAGCTTTCTCGCCGTATTGAGAATGGTGATAGCCGTGCAAAGATGGAGTTAGTGCAGAGCAATTTGCGCTTGGTTGTCAGCATTGCAAAAAAACTTAACATCACAAAACTCAACATCATGGATTTGATTCAAGAAGGCAATTTAGGTCTTATGACTGCGGCTTCTAAGTTCCACTATTCATACAAGACACGTTTTTCTACGTATGCGTATTCTTGGATTATGCAGTATATGCTTCGTTACTTGCACAATCGTTGCACTCCTATTTCTTTGCCGCACAGAAAAGATGAGGTTTTGCGCCACATCGCAACTGCACAGCAGTATCTTTTCCAGCAGACAGGACACGCGCCTACTGTTGACGAGCTTTCTGTGTATCTCGGAATCCCTGTAAAAGTGTTAAAGGACGCATTGAGCTATTCATTCTCTATCACGAGCCTTGATTCTGAATGTGGTGAAGACGGAAACTCTTCTGTAGAGGATTTGCTTCCAGATACCACTTATTCACCAGAAACAAAGATGATGGATAAGGAATATAAAGCAGAGGTGCAAGACCTCATCAAGACACTGCCAGAGAAAGAGCAGAAAGTCATCTATCATCGCTTTAACTTTGCGTGTGAGCAGCGGCCAAAGACATTGCGCGAAATCAGCGTTATGCTTGGTGTATCGGCTGAAACAATCAGACAGATGGAGCTTCGTGCGCTCCGCCGTATGAGAAGCACGGTAAAAGTTATGCAGCCTGTGTATAATGCGTAGAAAAAACGCAATTTGGTCATAAACAAAAAGCCTTTGGTTTGCTTTATTTGCAGGCTAAAGGCTTTTATTATTGGCTTTAAGCAGTGGACATAAAAAAGCAAAAAGAATAAACTATATAGAAAATAATCAAAAATATCTTTGTCTAGGGGATTTTTCGTGAAAAAGAACGGTGTGCCGTTATGGAAAATTTGGGTTTTAACAGGTGCTGTTATTGTATCTTCGATAGTTCTTATTATTTTGTGCATAGTAACGAAACCTTCTTCTATAAGTAGCACAACTGTCAATAATACGGCTGCTGAAAAAGAAAATGAGAGTGCTCAAGATGCTGTGCGTACAGCTCCTATTGTGCAACAGTCTGCTGAAATTGCTGAACAGTTTCCGATGCCTGAAGTTAAAAAATCTTCTATAGAAGACGCTACTAATATAGAAAAAAACAATGAAAATGCTTCTGAAAAGGAAGAAGAGAGTGTTCCTGTAGCCGTGAATACGAATAACAAAGCGGCTAAAGTGAAAAAGTTTGATATTCCTTTAGCGACAAATGGTGCGACGCTTGTTTTTATTTTTGATGATGCAGGACAAAGTTTGACAAAGTTGCAAAAGTATACGAATAAATTAGCGTTTCCCTTCACGGTTGCTGTTTTGCCGTATTTGCCGCATTCAAAAGATTGTGCGAGCGAGTTAGCGAAAAAGGAAAAAGAAGTGATGCTTCATCAGCCTATGCAAGCGGTGAACTTAAATGTGAATCCAGGACCAGGCGCGATTATGCCGAATATGGATTCATATTCTATAGAAGAACAGCTTAGGAAAAATATCGATTCGCTTGGCGTGAAAATAGCGGGAATGAACAATCACGAAGGCTCTTTGATTACAAGCGATTTAGTAAAAATGCTAGATGTGCTGCAAGTGGTAAAAGAGAAGGGAATTTATTTTGTCGATTCTCGCACAACGGCACAAACAAAAGCTCCGCAAGCTGCGCAACTTTTAGGCTTGAATATATTTTCAAATGATGTGTTTTTGGATAACGAAGTAGAGCGAAATGCTATTCTCTCTCAAGTATATAGAGGTCTTGCTGTTGCGAATAAAAATGGCAGAGCGGTAATGATTGGGCATATCGATAAATCTTCTGATATTATTCCGCAGCTTCTTTCTGAAATGTATTCTGAATTGCGTGATAGCGGCTATAAGTTTGCCACGCTATCTATGTATCGATAATAATATAAACTATTTACAAGCACAGTGGAGAAAACATGAAAGTTTTAGGAATAGAATCTTCTTGCGATGAAACTGCGTGCGCCATTGTAGAAGACGGACGCAAAATTATAAGCAATGTTGTTGCAACACAAATCCCGTTTCATCAGATTTATAAAGGCGTTGTGCCTGAAATTGCAAGCCGAAAACACATAGAATGGATTGAGCCTGTTGTGCGCCAAGCATTGACTGAGGCGAATATGAGCCTTGATGATGTTGACGCAATAGCCGCTACAAACAGACCTGGCTTGATGGGCAGTCTTTTGGTTGGAATGACGTTTGGAAAAACATTGGCGTGGGCTACAAACAAGCCATTTATTGCGATAAATCACATGCTTGGGCACATGTATGCGGCGCATCTTGAAAACGATATTGCCTATCCGTATCTTGGACTTTTAGTTTCTGGAGGACATAGCATTATTGCAAAGGTGAACGGTTTTGACGATTTGGAAGTTCTCGGTACGACTATAGATGATAGTGTAGGGGAGGCGTTCGATAAGGTTGCAAAGTTTTACGGATTGGGATATCCTGGAGGCGTTATCATCGATAAACTTGCTCAAAAGGGCGATGTGAATGCGGCGTTTTTCCCTGTGCCGAAAATGGACAAGGGCGACCATAGATATGATGTATCGTTTAGCGGCTTAAAAACAGCTGTTATTCATCAGCTTGATATGTTTTGGCGCGATGGATACGAAAAGACAAATGAAAACATTGCAGCTGCATTCCAAGAAACAGCGTGCAAAACGATAGTTTCTCGTTTGCTTCGTGCGGTAGACGATACAGGCTTAAAGACTGTTGTCGCAGGTGGCGGCGTAGCGGCAAATAGCAGACTTCGTTCAATGCTTGCAGAGCGCACTGATTTGCATTGCATTTTTCCTCCGCTAAAGCTGTGCGGAGATAATGGCGCGATGATTGCTGGCGTGGCGTATCACTTTTTAGCAAGAGGTGATAGGAGCGGACTTGATACTGTTGCGCAAGCTCGTATTCCGCAGTTTAAGAGAGGGCTTGCCAACTTAGAGGCATTTGGCAGGCGGTAAAAAGCAAACGGGGGCGCACTATGGGAATATACTTAAATCCGAGCAATGTAAATTTTCGCGACATACTCACGCGCAAAATCTATGTAGACAAAACGATGATGATTTCCGTGATAAATGAGTTTATGAGTACGGACAATAAATACATCTGTATATCTCGTCCGCGTCGCTTTGGAAAGACTATCGCAGGCAATATGCTGACGGCGTATTTTTCCAAGGGCTGCGACTCGCGAGAGCTGTTTGCGCCGTACAAAATCGCCAAAGACGCAAGTTTTGAGAGCAATCTCAATAAGTTCAACGTGATAAAAATCGACGTGAACAGTGAGTTTCGCAACGCGATTGACAAGAACAATCTGATTATTAAGCTGACAAAAAGTATTCGCTCTGAAGCGCAAATGCAGTTCCCAGAAATTGCATTTGCAGAAGATGATTCGATTGCAGATTGTATCTTGAAAGTCTTTGTCGCGACGGGTGAAAAGTTTGTCATCATAATGGACGAATACGACGTATTAGTGCGCGAGAATGTGGATAAAACGCTTTTTACGCAGTATTTGGATTTGCTCAACGGGCTTTTCAAAAGCGATACAGTGCGTCCTGCGATTGCGCTCGCATATCTGACGGGGATTTTGCCTGTGGTGCGCGACAAAGTGCAATCGAAGCTGAATAATTTTAGAGAATACACGATTCTTGACGCAGGAAAACTCTCTCAGTTCATCGGGTTTACTTCCGACGAGGTTCAAACGCTGTGCGAAAAATATAATATCAGCTTTACGGAATGTAAACGATGGTACGACGGTTATCATCAGCGGGGATATGAGATTTACAATCCTGAATCGATTGTGCGCTGTATTGAAGAGGAAAGTTTTGCAAGTTATTGGGGAATGACATCAAGCTATGAAACGATAAGCGACAGAATACAGCAGAATTTTGCGGGCACGAAAGACAGCGTTGTAAAAATGCTTTCGGGCGAGTGCGTTGATGTAAATGTTACGCGCTATTTGAATACGATGGATTCGTTCTGCACGAGCGATGATTTATTCACTTATCTCATTCACGTCGGCTATCTTGCCTATAACCGCGAAGACGGCACGTGCCGCATTCCGAATAAAGAGGTGCGGCAGGAATGGTTTAACGCGATTGAAACAAATGCAGATTACGCCGTTACAAATCAGATTATAAAATCGTCAAAGGAGTTGCTTGGCGAAACACTCTGCAAAAATGCGGACGCGGTGGCGAAAGCACTCGACGTGAGCCATATTCACGTTACGAGCAATCGCAGTTACAACAACGAAGACGCGCTTCAATCGGCGATTTATCTTTCATATATCTATGCGCTCAATAAATACACAGTCGTGAAAGAGATGACAGCGGGCAAGGGATTTGCAGACGTTGTTTTCATTCCGTTTGTGCCGAATATCCCTGCGATGATTATCGAGCTCAAGCGAAACGGGTCGGTGATGAGCGCGATAGAGCAAATCAAAGACAAAAATTATTTCG
>CALDID010000307.1 GCA_937901865.1 uncultured Treponema sp. | reverse complement strand
TCCTTAGCTCTTCTGCCCTTTTCTTTTCGTCAATTCCCGCTTTTTCCAATGCAAGCGCAGCTTTATCGCTAGAAGACAGAAACGCCGTCAAGTTATTTTTCACTGTCTTTCGGCGTGACGCAAACAACGCTCTTTGCATTTTCATAAATACATCACTATCGCAGCAGCGCGGAAAATCATCTTTTCTTGTCATTATGACAGCACGGCTCGCTACATTCGGCTTCGGCCAAAAGTTTCCTCCTGCCAAATCCAAAAGCGGTTTCACATCGTACGCCCACTGACACAACACCGAAAACGAAGAATAATTTTCAGTATTACATTCTGCGCACATTCGCTCTGCAACTTCTTTTTGCACCGTAAACACAGCCTTTTCAAAGCGAACACCGCAGCTAATTGTATCAGCAATAATCGTTGCAGCAACATTATACGGCAAATTGCCAAAAAAGCGAGTCGGCATCTCGTCTTTTTCTTCTGCTGCTCTTTTTTGCCACGTCTTTAACACATCGCCTTCAACAAGATTAAATCTTTTCTCTTCCATTTCGCTCGAAAAGAACTCTCTCAAACAAGATGCAAAGCCGTGGTCAATTTCAAACGCCGTAAGTGTAGCACCACGACAAAGTATTTCGCCAGTCATAGACCCCAATCCTGGTCCTACTTCCCACACTTTAGTGCCTTTTGTAATATCAAGCGCATCGATAAGACGACGGCGAGCTGTTTCATTGAGCAAAAAGTTCTGACCAAACTTTTTTTGCATAGCCATACCCTTTTCTTCCATAAAAGATTTTAGAGCAGCGGCAGAATTATAATCTGGGTGTTTCATTTTTCTCCTAATTCTATCACAGGCAGACTTGCAAACAAGCCTAAAAGGACGAATATTATTCTATATAAGCTGTTCATAATGACAGCAAAGATGTGCACTGAAAACGGAAACAATAGCGATACTATTAAAAACGCAAAACCTATTACAATAAATAGGCTCACAAACGGGCTTATTATGATTGAAGCAACAAGCGCAAAAGGCATAAACGTTGAAAATAGAATCAACAGCACAGGAGAAGTAGCTATTTGCGCTGAAAAAGAAAGCGCAATACTTTTTGCAATAAACGGCGGCATAATTTTAGAAAGCCGTATAGAAACTTTATCACACAGCAATGAAATTCCAAAATATGCAGCATACGTCAGCATAAACGAAACGCTTTTTATTTGCGACGGCAAAAACACTGTATGCAACAAAAATACAAGTGCTAAAAACTCTATTTTGTACTCCGATTTTTCCATATAGCAATATGCGCATAAAAGTGCAAACACGGAGCAAAAAAATGCCCTGAATATCGACGGCGATAAACCTGCAATATAGACAAAAATGAGTTCGGAAAGAAATAAAATAAGCAATTTATGTCGTTTTCCAAGTATTTTACATACTAAAAATGATGTAATTCCTGAAATAAAAGTCAAATGCATACCAGAAATTGCTAAAATATGCGTTACACCAGAACGCTGAAACAAAGAAGAACAGTTAATCGGTACATATTCACGACACCCAGTGAGCAAAGCTAATAAAAAACCGCCAGCTTCGTGCCAAGAAAACAAGATTTTGCGCAAATTATGCCGAATAGCAGCTCGGACATTATTAAATATATTTTTCGATTTTATGTATCCATACGTTTTCGCACTATCCGCAAAAAACACATTCTCTCCATCTTTACAAGAAAACGAGCCTTGCAAAGTTACGCTTTCTCCAATATCAAAAAATGCGGGCGATTTATACAACTTTCCTGGGAAATATGATTCAACAATTTCGCTGGGAACAAACGCCCGTATTCTTCCTGTAGCATCAGCTTTAGTAAGATATTGCCCGATAGCCCCCGTTACAGAACAAAGAGATAATTCCATATTGTAATATGTTCCAGAAGAAAGCTTTGCAGGAGATGATTGAACAATAGCATTTATACTATTCACATTCTCACAAGCAAGCAAAGAAGTATATGGGTGTTTATTCTCTATTTTTATGATTCCTGAAAAAAGAAAGAAAGCCCACAATAACGCACAAATGACAATAGGGTGCATTTTACAGCTTCAACCTTGCAAGTGCGTCCCGTGCAGCAGTAATAACTTCTTCTGAATAATTCAAATGCTGCACATTAAAAAGATAGTCAAAAGCCACTTTATCGCCTAAAGAACCCAAAGAATTTATCAGAGCGAGAACAACCGCAGAAGAAGGATTCTTCCCCTGCTCCGTATCGTGATTTAACACATTTAGATAAGAAGAAAGTGTTTCTCCTGCATCAAGCGAAGCAAGTTTTTCAACAGCTTTTATCACTCCTATAAACTGTGTTTCATTCAAAAGCCCTGCATTATATTCTTGTTGCGACAACGAAAAATATCTCGTTACTAAATCACAAGCCTGAGTCCAATTCTTTTTTACAATAACATCGATAGCCGCCATTTGCAAATCTATCGTTTCATTTGCCACTTTCGATAAATCTTCTACACTATATATAGACTCTGTTAAAGCGTCTGTTGCAAGCTCTGAAATATAAGAATCTTCCCCATATTGCCTACTAGCAATTTTAAAAGCAAGTAATTTTTGACGAGGCGAGCCACGAGTGATAAACTCTTTCACTTTATCTTTATACACTGCGGACATATTCACAAGCGACGTTTCTAAAAGAGTGCCATATTCTTTCCAAACATTTTTATCATAACATTCAAAAAGAGTATCAAACGAAGTTTCAGAATTGACTTTGCCCATAAGAACAATCATTTTTCCGTGCAAAATCGTCGCTCTATCCCCCTTTTTTGCACTTTCTTTTAAAAACTGCGTAACAGAAGATACTATCGGCTTAGAAGAAGATTCTCCTAGCATTTTATCCGAATACTTCGATACATTATCTACAATAGCAGTTCTTACGAATTCCGACTCAAACGTATTAAATACATTCGATAACACATTAGAAAAGTTTTCATTCGTCGGCAATATTTTAACGCTTTCTGCTGTAAGAGTTTCAAGGTCTTTATCATTTTTCAAAAACTGATATGATTGACAGCAAAATTCTAATGACTGCAATGCAATTCCGCCATTCTTATTTTCTGCGCTTTTTTTTACGGCTTCAGTCTTTTGCTTTATATCGCCTTTCAAAAAATCGACATAATAATCCGCTGAAAAAGCCACTGTTGCGCTAAAAAAAAGTAATGGCAAAAATACTTGCTTTAACATCATTATACTTCTCCGCTTATCGCTTTGCTCATCTCATCAAGATAATTATTATTCTCAGCTTCTTTTTCTGCAGCCTTTTGCGCTCTCATTTCGTCTAATCCAGCCATTGTGTCAAGAGCCATTTTTCCTGGCAAATTTTGCAAAAGAGCGTCCTCTTGCCGCATAATTTCTTCCATATCAATATTTTGGTCTTTTTCAGTCATCTTCATAGCGTCGATTTTTTCTTTCTGTTCCATCGGTACTATATTGTACACATATCCCAAAATAGTATTCTTCATAGATTCGTCAAGGTGAGTACATTCTAAATGCAGATGCGACAAATTTTCTTTTGCGTCAAACTCCACAGAACGAACAATTCCATACATCAGAATTACCATTCCGCACAATTCAAACTGCAATTTTATATGCATATCAGGATATCCTCGTCCGCCGATTTTGATGAGTGCACCAGCCTCTGAAATATCCTCTAAAGCCGCTTTATATCCTGGCAAACTTTCAACTGCAGAATAGTTTATCGTCATAAAGTCTGACGGTTTAAGGATATACAAGTTTACCAAAATATTACATTTACAGCGAATCGTCTGCCGCTTTTGTGCGCGCTCAAGATTTGAAGAATGTTCCAAACAAATAACCGAACGACTTAAAAAAACGCCAGCACTCAAAACTCTTGTATCAAACACATAGCTTGCATCACCTTTGCGCCACAAATACAAGCTCAAATTCTTTCCAATCCAAAAATCACCGCTATGCAAAACTGCACCATCTTTTTTCGGTACAGCAATAATTAATTCTCTTCCATTATTAATGACTTCGGAAGTAAAAACGCCACTTCCACGAAGCAAAATATTAACCTTTTGACCATTTTCAAGAGAACGTGAAGAGGTAATTCCTCTATGCTTCATGTCATTTAATTCAATTTTTGTTCTATACTTATAAAGTTTCGATAAAAAATCTTGTATTTGTGGAGATTCAAGCGTTCCATCAGCTTTAGATAATTCAATCATATGCGCAATCGCATCATTTAAAACCTCGACCGACACATAAAGCGAAGTAGGTTCTTCTATGCCACAAAAGTGAGCAAGTTTCCAAAGCATAGAAAGCTCTTTTATTGTAAATTGAAAATCCAATCCCTGCGCATAGAATTGTACTTTTTCTTTGAATACAACCGACAATCGGATAGCTAATAATAGCAATATTATTATAACAATTAAAACGATAGACATTTTTTTCTAGCCTCAATACAAGTATAGTACAGATTAGCAAGAAAATCAAATATTTACACACTGTTTTTATAAAAATTAGCACAAAAAAATTGTAAAAAGTTTTTATGTCCCTAACGAAAACGATAACTACGATTAAAAAAGAGTTAATCGTTGAAAATCAAAGAACAAAATCGAATAAATAGGATTATTTCTATTAAACATCTATTGAACAAAAAAAGTGTTTTCTATATAATGATAATATCTTTTGCGGTTGTAGTACATCGGTAGTACCCGGGCTTCCCAAGCCTGTGAGGCGGGTTCGACTCCCGTCAACCGCTTTTTTTTATTTTTTCTGCAACCTTTTTTAATCCCTTGTGTCTAAGCAAGTAACAACATTTCTAAGAAGAGTTAATCAATATGAACATTTACAAGGATTTTGTAGCGGGACATCGTGATTATGATAACTATGAGGACTTGAAAGCTAATTTTAGAATTGAAGTTCCTGAGAATTTTAATTTTGCCTATGATGTCGTAGACCGTTACGCAAAAGAAGCACCAGAAAAAAAGGCTCTCGTATGGTGCGATGACCACAATAATGAGAAAGTTTTTACATTTTCCGAAATGGCACAGTGCGTAAACAAAACAGCAAATTATCTTGTAAGCAATGGCATTAAAAAAGGTGATGCTGTTATGTTGATTTTGCGCCGTCGATACGAGTTTTGGTGGTTCATCTTGGCGTTGCACAAAATCGGAGCTATTGCTGTACCAGCGACAAATTTGTTACTCGCAAAAGACATCATTTTCCGTACAAATGCTGCAAACATAAAGATGATTGTTTCATTTGATGACAGCGTGCAAAACGAAATCGAAACAGCTATAAAAGATTCTCCAAGCGTACAAAAATTGGTTACTGTTGGCGAAGCACGCAATAATTGGGAACATTTTCATTCTTCTTTTGACAGCTATTCTGATGAGTTTGTTCGTCCGACTGGTGAAAACAGCACAAAGAATACAGATGTTATGCTATTATATTTCACGAGTGGCACAAGCGGAAATCCGAAAATGGTGCAACATAACTTTGCCTACCCTCTCGGTCATATTGTTACAGCGCGTTATTGGCAGAACGTTGTGGACGATGGCTTACATTTAACAGTTGCCGAAACAGGTTGGGCAAAAGCTATGTGGGGCAAATTATACGGTCAATGGTTATGCGGAAGTGCAGTTTTTGTTTATGATATGGAAACTTTTGTGCCTGACAAGCTATTGCATCACATTGCCGACTATGGCGTTACAACTTTCTGTGCGCCTCCGACAGTTTATCGTTATATGATTCGTCAGAATCTCGATAAATACGACTTGAGCAAATTACAATATGTTGTTACTGCAGGCGAAGCATTAAATGCGGAAGTTTTCAACAAGATAAAAGAAAAACTTGGACTTGAACTTCACGAGGCTTATGGACAAACAGAATGTACTGTTCTGATGGGAAACTTTCCAGGAATGAAAGTGAAGCCAGGTTCAATGGGAAAGCCTGCACCTGGATATAATATAAAAGTTATTCGTGATGATGGCAGTGAATGTGGCGCAGGCGAAAAGGGTGAAATTGTTATTGATGTATCAAAAATGCACCCATTTGGTTTGTTTTCTGGATACTATCGCAATGAAGAAATGACAAACATGGTCTTCTCAGGAGGCGTATACCACACAGGCGATATTGCTCAAAAAGACGAAGACGGATATTTTACTTTTGTCGGGCGCAAAGATGATTTAATCAAGACATCTGGTTACCGAGTTAGCCCTTTTGAAGTCGAAAGTATTTTGCAGCAAATTCCTGCTGTTTTGGAATGTGCTGTTACTGGTGTTCCAGACCCGAAGAGAGGTCAAGCAGTAAAGGCAACTATCGTGCTTGCAAAAGGGTTTGAAGCATGTAAAGAGCTTGAGCTGAAAATTAGGGAATTTGTAAAAGACCACACTGCGCCTTATAAACAACCGAGAGTATTTGAGTTTGTTAAGGAATTGCCGAAAACAATCAGTGGAAAAATCCGCCACGCTGAGATTCGCGACAAAGATAAGCAAGCTCAGTAAAATTTCAATAAAGCAACCACAAAAACGGTAGTTTTTATGCTACCGTTTTTTATTTTTATTTATGCTTCACTTTTAAACACAAAAAGGCGGCTCTTATCTTCTATATAAGAACCGCCTTTTTAAATTAAAAGCTATCTACAATTATGCACAAACAATCATTGAGAATACCATTGCGAACAAAGCAACAGTTTCGCACAAACCAACAACCATGATGTACTGTGCAAAACCCTTTCCTGTCTCGCCTAAAGCATCGCTACCAGCAGCACCAGCCTTTCCCTGTGCAATAGCAGAAGCTGCCATAGCAATACCTGAGAATAAGCCAATACCAACCATGAATGCACCGTTAACAGAACCAGCATTTGCTGCTGTCTTCATTGTCTGCATAAGCAAGAAGCCGTAAATTGTCTGAGTAAGAGGCGCACCAGCAAAAACTGTTAAAATGAACGGAGCTGGCTTATTGTTCATATAACATCTCTTCCATGCACCAATAGCTGCCTGACCTGCAATAGCAATACCAATAGCAGAACCAAGAGCTGCAATACCCATGACAATACCTGCACCAAGCTGTCCTAAATCCATAGTTTTCTCCTTATAACTGCACTTTGCAGTATCTCAAAAAATCTTTTCTATGCTAAACCCAGAGAGCTTACTGCTCGCTGAACGGTTTATACTTGAAACCTGACCATGACATTCCAAGATGCGTTGAGAACTCCAACGTATTCAAGCGAACACCATGAACTATAACTGACAACACGTTCAAAATCATATTCAAACCGTGACCAAACACAAGAAGCAAAATACCCATAAAGAAAATTAACTTTCCAAGCATAGGTCCTGCCATTGTATTAACAGTATCAGAAATAGCACTACCCGCAAGAGCAACAGCCCAAAGACGGATATATGAAACAATATCACTAAAAACGTTGACAACGCCAAGTAATACTGAAACAATATTCTTACAGCTTTCGAGGATACTTCCCACAACACTTCCCGCATAATTTGAGAAGACGAAGCTCAAGAAGAAACCAAAGCCGATAAGCCCAATGCACAATGTCGGAAGCGGAACGTTGATTCCAGGAACAACAACTGCTCCTTCTGCACCAAGTGGGAATCTTTTTCCATCAACAACCATGCTCAAGACTACATAATACATACCCCAAAGCATCAGCATAGAGCCTAACTCGCCCAAGCAACGAACACTCTTATGATAGCGCGCAATGCCTTTTAAGTGAGCGATAGACAGCTGGACAAGAGCAAGCGAGAAGCAGAAAATCTGAAGATTCTCTTTTACCCACAGCTCATACGACAACTCAAAGCTATATCCCGGAACATTTCCTGACATCGCCGAAGAAACATTCGATACAGCAGGAAGCGACAAGCCCTTTATCCAATCAGGGAGTTGTTCTGGTCTAAGACCAAACCATGTACAAGTCAATGTACCCCAAATAATTGTAGTTACACCTATCAAAAGCAATAAACTCATAACAGGAGCAGGGTTCTTTTTCTTCGATGCAGCAGAAACAATTCCCAACACAGCAATAGCCGTTAATAAGAATCCATAACCTGCATCACCAAAAATCATCGCAAAGAATATCGTAAAGAACAACAAGAACCAGTTAGAAATATCGTATTCATGATACCCAGGAACTGTTCCAAGGAAGTCAGAAACAGGATAAATCAAACCGACCAATTTATTATTCTTCAACTTTGTCGGAACATTCTCATCGTCTTCAGCAGGGTCATCAGCCATCAAAGCCCAATTCTGAGCCTTTGCTTCGTTTTGCAAAGCTGGCAAATCGCTAGTCGGAATATATCCTGTTACCCACGCCAAAGCACCGAGAGGCATTGTAGAATCAACAGCAGCTACATCTTTACCCATGCCCGAATAAATATTCTCAAACTCTATTTCCTTTTCATAGGTATCAAGAGTCTTTTTTAAGGCAGGAACATAACAACTGTCAGAAAGCAAAGTTTTTTCAATCTTTGCAATTTCTGCTTTATTGCTCTTTATGCGCTCAGAAAGTTCCTTTGTAGAAATAGTCGGCAGTGAAATTTGATATGCCTCAGGTGGTAAGCCAACTGGGTGCACCCCATTTTCAACCCCATCAAGCAACAAAAATCTAGCTTGATTTTTATCTCTACTGACAAGCAAAGTTCGAGTTTCTTTGTCTATTTGAGCATATTTATCAGCAGGAATCTCATAAAGAGTTAACGGAATACCCTTCTCTTTAAGATATGCGAAATCAACAGGAATTACCTCACCCCATGCAGAATATCGCTCTAATTCCACTGTATCAGCAGCAATTTGCGCAAAACAAGTCTTCTTTTGCTCAGAAAGATTCACAACATTTCTTGCAACTTCGACAGCCTTTTCCATTGAAAGCGTGTCAACTTCTTTTACACTTCCCTTTGCCACTTTTTGCTCAGACAGCATTGAATATGCAATCTGTATTTGCGACAAATCAGACTTCAATGAGTCAAGTTTTTCACTTGCACCATCGAGTTGTTCTAAATGAACAAGCCCGAACTTTCGAAGTTTTTTTAGTGTATCTTTAAGTCCATTTTCTTGAACTACAAGAAACACTTTTTTCATGGGAACTATCATTCTTCAGCCCCCTCATTATCTTCTGCTTCTTTTGCAGCCAAAGCATTTGCTGCATTGCGCGCGTCAATCTTTTTCTTAGAAATCTTTGAACGCACAACTGCACTTACTTGCTGGTCGCCTAAGTAAACAGAAATCTTCTTAATATTGCTCTTTGTTTCAGGAATCTTCACTTTCTCAAACAAGTTAACTCTTTGAGTTGTAGTGCGAAGCTCCATAGAAAGCAACCTAACCTGCTCATCAAGAACACTAGCTTCAAGGTCTAAAGAAAGAGCCTTTTCCATACGGTCAGCAGCAAGGTCAATCCAAAGAGGCGTACTATACAAATCGTAATCCCCTCTGCTAAACTCCGCGCCTTCGTATACGGGAATTGTAACGCCAGCAATATTGCCAACGCCTTTCTTTATGTTGCGAACAGTAACCATATCGCTCTTGAAAGCATCTTTTTCGCCAAAAACACCTATCCACACTTGAAATTCTTCTTCCAAATGCTTGCGCTGTTCTCTGACGGCTTTTGCTTTCGCGTCAATGGTTCTGATTTCTGATTGAAGCTGCTGTTTCTTGAGAGTAAGCGTCGGAAGATAACGCTGATACATTTTCAGCGCATCTTTCTGAGCTTTCTGCTCATTTTTCGTCAGCTTAATTTTCGCCATTTATTCCCCTGCTCCGATTATTGAGGCCAGAACTCAGAAATAAGCTCAGTCTTGATACCTGTTTCATCTTTGTCGAAACACGTCGCCAAAATCTTCCAACCTTGGTCAAGAGCACCTTCAAGAGAGATATTGACAGACAAATCCATCATTTCTTTCTCAAAAAGTTCACCGTATTTCAACAACTTTTCGTCCCATTTACTCATCATAAAGCCCATAGACTTCTTTTCGAGCGTATCTTTATAAGAAGAATACAAACGAATCATAGCGTCCATAAGCGCGCGGTGGTCTTTACGAGTTTTTCCGTTAACGTTCTGCTTCAAACGAGAAAGAGAACCAAACGGCTCAATGCGTCCACCCTTGAGGTAGTACTGACCTTCTGTGATGTATCCCGTGTTATCAGGAACTGGGTGTGTAACATCGTCGCCAGGCATTGTTGTAACCGCAAGAACAGTTACAGAACCTGCACCATCAAAGTCAACAGCCTTTTCGTAGCGAGAAGCAAGCTGAGAATACAAATCTCCAGGATAACCGCGGTTAGAAGGAACTTGTTCCTGTGTAATAGCGATTTCCTTCATGCTATCTGCAAAGTTCGTCATATCGGTCAAAAGAACAAGAACATCTTTTCCCTGCAATGCGAACTGCTCTGCAACAGCAAGCGACATATCAGGAATCTTGATACATTCTACCGTTGGGTCAGCCGCTGTATGAATGAACATAACAGTTTTGCTCAACGCTCCACCGTCTTCAAGCGTCTTCTTGAAATACAAGAAGTCATCATATTTCAAGCCCATACCGCCCAAGACGATAACATCTGCTTCAGCCTGCATAGCAATGCGAGCAAGAAGCTGGTTGTAAGGCTCTCCAGAAATAGAGAAGATAGGCAATTTCTGTGAAACAACCAATGTATTGAACATATCAATCATCGGAATATTCGTGCGCATCATACGCTGTGCAAGAATACGCTTTGAAGGGTTTACAGAAGGGCCTCCGATTGGCTTCAAGTTTTCTGTCAAAGAAAGTCCGTTATCACGAGGCTCGCCTGAACCGTTGAAAATACGTCCCATCAAATCATCGCTGAATGAAACCTGCATTTCATGACCCAAGAAACGAATCTGGTCGCCTGTTGAAACACCACGTCCACCCGCAAAGACCTGCAATGAAACAATATTGCCGTCAATCTTGTTTACTTCCGCCAAAGACTTACCGAAACGAGTTGTGATTTCAGCAAGCTCGTTATATTTAACGCCTTCTGCACGGACAGTAATAACGCTACCGGTAATAGATTCAATTCTACTATAAACTTTGTTCATACCTATTCACCGTCCTTAAGAAGTCTCTCCGCTTTTGCAGAAAGTGAACCAGATTTTGAAGCATACAACTCATCAATCTCTTTTTCGAGTTTCTTGAACTCATCACTCTCAAACTCTGTGTAGTTCCAGTCAAGGAACTTCTGTCTAAGCTGATTGAAGTATGTACGAGCTTCGTCTTTATCAGACACTGCAAAGTCAGAACCTAAAATCTTGATAAGTTTATCAAGGTCATATCGCTGTCTTTCTACAGTTGCGTTTGCATCGATTGCATCAAAAGAGTTCTGCTGGAAATAAACAGCGTCAAGCATTTCTTCTTTCAGATACACGAGGTAATCATCAAGGCTTGTACCCTCTTCACCAACAACCTTCATCATAGAACCAACATCAACGCCCTGTCTCATTAAGTCGCGACAGAATTGCACTTTGTCTTGTGCGATAACGCCACTGTATTTTGACCAAGAAATAAGCGGGTCAATAGCAGGATACTTACGAGCATCAGAACGAGCACGGCTCAAACCATGGAATGCACCAACAACCTTCAAAGTTGCTTGTGTAACAGGCTCTTCAAAGTTGCCACCAGCAGGAGAAACCGTACCACCGATTGTAACAGAACCTTTTGTTCCGTCTGGCAAGCGGACTTGTCCAGCACGCTCATAGAATGCCGCAATGTAGCTTTCCAAATATGCAGGGAATGCCTCTTCTCCAGGAATCTCTTCCAAACGTCCAGACATTTCACGCATAGCCTGCGCCCAACGAGAAGTTGAGTCAGCCAACATCAAAACATTCAATCCCATCTGTCTGTAATATTCAGCCAAAGTAACAGCTGTATAAACAGATGCTTCACGAGAAGCAACAGGCATAGAAGATGTGTTACAAATGATAATAGTTCTTTCCATCAAGCTCTTGCCAGTTTTTGGGTCTTTGAGCTCAGGGAACTCTGTCAATGTTTCAACAACTTCACCTGCACGTTCACCACAAGCAGCGATAATTACAATGTCAACATCTGCATATTTTGATGTTGTGTGCTGCAAAACAGTCTTTCCTGCACCGAACGGACCTGGAATACAATATGTACCGCCGCGAGCAACAGGGAAAAATGTATCAATAAGGCGAACCTTTGTAACCATTGTTTCATCTGGAGCAAGACGCTCTGCATAGCAATCAACAGCACGCTTTACAGGCCATCTAAACGCCATTGTAACATTTACATCTTTGCCCTTTTCATCTGTGATAACAGCAATAGTATCGTGAATTGTATACTCACCCTTTGCCACAACAGACTTTACTTTGTAATTACCAAGTAAATAGAAAGGAACAAAAATCTTATGTGTAAACGGTCCTTCAGGAACAGTTCCCACATATTCGCCGCGATGAACTACATCGCCGACTTTTGCAGTAGGAGTGAACTCCCACTTTTTCTCTGTATCAAGAGGCGGAACATACACACCTCTTTCAAGGAACCAACCAGCTTTTTCTGCAAGAAGCGGAAGTGGATTCTGCAAACCATCATACACCTGACCCAAAAGTCCAGGTCCTAACTCTGCAGAAAGCAAATCTCCCGTAAACTCTACAGGGTCGCCAGCTTTGATTCCTTTTGTCATTTCATAAACCTGCATCTGTGCGGTGTTTCCGCGAATACGGATTACCTCACTTTTCAGGTCTGAACCTTCAACCTTAACGTAGCCTACTTCGTTCATGGAAATGTTTCCGTCAAATTCAACAGAAACCATATTACCATTGACTGCGACTACCTTTCCTTTCGTATCAGTCATTTAGATTCTCCCAGTATCTCATCATATAACATACGGTAGGCTGCCTTACCAGCTTCCTTATTAAACTTCTTCATGCGAGTAGCAAGTTTTAGCTTCAATCCGTACATAAAGACAGCATCACAAGAAAAACTATCTGACGGAGCTATATTATCTACTAATCGCACACGATATTCATTCAGAAACTGTTCTGCGCTAAGGGGGCTATCCATTCCAGTCGCAGTACGAGCCGCTTGCACTATATCAGGAGGAAATGCTACAGGCACTGTTCCCAAATTTTTCTTCATTCGCTCTGCTCTTATCTGTGCAAGAGCTAAGCGCAAACATCTCTCTTGATTGTACCACTTATCCACAAAAGCAGAACCAGTAGACACCACCTCTCGCGGAGGTTCAAGAGAAAGTGAAGAAAGAATCTTCATACTCTTTTTATCAAGAAAACGAGAACAGAGTTCCAAAAAGTATTGTTCTGTAACAGGCAGAGGAGTCGCATCATCACTGACCGCAAATGATGGAAGCTGTGCCATCAGGTAATACTGATTACTCACTAGTTGTTTCCTTTTTTATCCTCTGCAACGGCAGCTTTCATTATAGCCGTTACGCGCGGATTCAAATAAGCAGAGAACAATTCTGCAACAAAATCAGCTGAGAAATCATAGAATGCAGAACCATCTTTCATTCCAATTCTGAATCCTGAAGAAAGATTATTATCACTCTTCAGCTCCAGTCCCTTCGCAATCTCATCTTTAAGCGCAGCCTTTAATCCGCTTTCAAGCTCTTTGAGAGAAGCCTCTGGCAACAAAACAGAAACATCATTTGCATCTGTGTTTGCTACCCATGCCTTAATTGTTTCAGGCAAAAGCTTTGCAAGCAAATCAGAAGAATAAGCCTTACCAACTTCATCTTCAACTATCGCAGAAAGTTCTTTTACAACGCTGTTGCGGAACTCAAGGATACCGTTGCGGCTCGCTTGTGCTATCGCATCTTCGCCAGCCTTCTTCATTCGCTCTGTCTCTTTTTCAGCAGCTTTCTTAATCTCTTCCGCCTCAGCTTTTGCATTTGAGATTATATCAGCAGCTTTTTTCTCTGCATCACTTATAATAGTGCGTGCAGATTCTTCGGCAGAAGCAACACCGTCTTTCTTGATCTTATCGATCAATTCTTGTAACTGAACGTCCATTAGAACCTCTCGTACACAATTTATTGTTGCAAGTTTGCCAGAAATGCAAACATTACCTTACAATATAACACAATCATATTTATTTTCAACTTAAAAACTATTGAAAACAAATAATTTTAGAACTCAAACCCATAATCAGTTCGAGCATAATACTCATCTCCCGCCTTCAAAACAGATGACGGGAACTCTTTTTTATTTGGTGAATCAGGCAAACTCTGCGTTTCAAGACATACACCATCGTGTTTGTGATACACTCTACCCTCTTTTCCGATTTCACCTTCGATAAAATTAGCTGTATACAGCTGCATTCCGCAAAGGTTTGTATCAACAGTCATTTTTCGCCCTGTTTTTTCATCACGAAGGCACGCAACACGCTTTAGCTGCTTATCATCTTCAAACACATAGCAATGGTCATATCCCACGCCTGTTTTTTCAATATCTCGACCGAGTGCTTTGAACATACCAAAATCCCACGCTGTGCCGTCTGTTTCAATCATCTTGCCTGTTGGAATAAGAGCAGAATCAACTTCAAGGTATCTATCACTTCTTATAGAAAGTTCTTCGTCTAAAACGCTACCATTTCCACGAAGATTGAAATAAGAATGATTCGTAAGGTTTATCACCGTATCTTTATCGGACTTTGCACGATACTCACAGACAATTTTATTATCTTCTGTAAGAGTATATGTTACTTTTACTTCAAGATTTCCAGGAAACCCCTGTTCCCCGTCTGGCGAAGTCCGAGAAAAAGCAACACCGTTTTCAAGAATAGCTGCATTCCACACCTGTTTTTCATAGCGGAAGAACCCACCATGCAAAAAGTTATCTCCATCATTCTTATCGAGATTATATTTCACCCCGTTAAGCTCAAATGACGCATTGCCGATTCTGTTTGCAAAACGCCCGACAAAAGAGCCGAAACAGCAATTAGAGTCAACATATTTATTCAGAGTGGAATATCCAAGAACAACGTCATCAAAGACATTTGGATTAGTCTTTTTTGGAAGCATTATGCTTGTAATCGTACAACCGAAATCTGTAACAGAAAAAGACATTTTCCCATTAGAAACAGTATACAATTTTACTTCTTTGCCATTAGAGAGCAAGCCAAAAACGCTACTCTTTACATCAAATGTACACATACAACCTACCTAATAACTTACATTATATGACATAATTTCGATTTTTCAATAAGTATTCATTTTTTTTATAAAAAACTCTTTTTTTATGCGTCTGTCTTGCACTATTCTCACATCGACAGGCAGATTCTCAAGGCACAGCCTGCTGTTCAATAACAGCAATCTCCTCCGCCGACAGCCCATAGAGCGCATACACCGCCGCATTTATCGCCTGCGCCGTCGCCACATAAACGCCCGAAGAGGCATTAGAGCAATCAGCAAAACCAATTCTCAAGGCGGAGATTCGGTATCCCCGAAAAATCCGCGACGTTGCGGGTAACAAGAGTGAGGTCGCGGGAAAGCGCGATGGCGGCTATCTGAAAATCCAAAATCGGACGGACATTGCCTGTCAGTTGCAAACTGGCGCGAAGTTCCCCGTGCAATTTTGCGGCTTTTTCGTCATAAGAAAAAATCGGGTAATTCGGAGAAACCACAAGGCGTATGTATTCTGCAAGTTCCCGCTTCTTCCGCTCGCTTTTTAAAAGCCCTAGCCCATAATGCAACTCGTGCCAAGTGATAGAGCTTATCGCGCAAGACTCGGAGCAGTCCCTGAGCCGCCGCACAACTGTTTCGTTCGGATTCACTCGGAACGGCTCGGAAATGGTGTTCGTGTCGAGCAGATACATCACTTTTCGTTCAGCCATTCCATACCTCTCTCACCGATGTCGTCGCGGCTCATAGCGTCGAACGGAAACTCAGCATCTTCTGAAAAGACCGTTTTGCGCCAACTGTCATACGCGGCACTAAAACCAGACGGCGCAGGGCGGCTCATCTTCATAAAATATTCCGCCCCGACTATGTACACCACAGGCTTTCCGCTTTCGGTAACTTCCACAGGGCTTCCCGCGACTGCCTGCGCCGCGTAATCGGAAAAGCAGTCTTTCACATCATACATTGCAGCACTTGTCATAAAAATACCTCCATTGTCATAGTATACCACATCATTTCCCCTCCGCCGCCGCAATCTCCTCCGCCGACAGCCCGTAGAGCGCGTACACCGCCGCATTTATCGCCTTGT
>CALDID010000306.1 GCA_937901865.1 uncultured Treponema sp. | reverse complement strand
CATAAAATTGCTCTTAAAGGACCGCTTGCTCCCGACTTCGCTTTCTGTGAATGGAATCCAATAGTTGATTTTGCCACCATCTGTGCTAATGCGGTTCTGCCCGTGAAACAGCGTGAACACAAGGCAATCAAGCTGAAACTCTTTATCTGCTTCCCAATCGCCCGACGGATAAAGGAACTGGTCGCGGTCGTTAAGCCAAGATTGAGCAATGCACTGACGAACTGCCATATAAACACAGATTTCGAGAACGTTCTTTGTTGTTACAACAGTTCCTCTAGGGTGCGGCAATTGTGATTTATCATTTATGATAAAATTGTAATCATTGTTTTGAAAATCCGCACCTTTCGCAGACATAAACCCAATAGTTTCTTCATTAACACGGTTTCGAGTTTCTATAATCCAATCATTTATAGAGCGGAATTCTGAAATAACAGGAAAAGTTCTTTGAGGTAAAGAATTACCTTTTTCATCATAAACATCTGATATGGCTGTAGGTAAAGCTGGTTGCTCATTTTGGGCAGTATCCCAAATAAAGAAACCAATCGGAAAGTTTCCTTTCACATTATCAAAAGTCTTTGCAGGAACAACAAACAAACTTTCTAATTTTGCTTTGAATACATTTCTAAACTCATCAAAGTTAGGAGCTTGCAACATTTTCAGCTTTGAAAACTCCGCAAGAATACAGCCGTTAATTTCGCAATAAATGCGAATAAAAAACTGAGCAAATAGTTCACGACCTGCGATACCAATCTTTTCAATATATTTTTCGTATGTCTTTTGTGTTACTGCAACATTAGTTCTATTTTCTCCGTGTCCGCTTAGCGTTTTTGTGTTAGCAGCCTCAACATACGGCGGATTGATATAAATCACGAGTTTCTTTCGCTTTTCCTCGTCCGAAATGATTTCATACAGTTCATTCGGCAACTTGCCTTTAACCTCTCCCCCTGCCCCTCTCCTAGCAGGAGAGGGGAGTTTTTGCGCCGACTGAGCCACCCCCTCGCCACTTTGGAGAGGGGGTCTGGGGGTGAGGTCTTGAGGCGCAAACTCATCATTCAAAAAATCGAACTGAAAAACGTGGTTTTCAAACATCGTCCAGCCGTTCGCAATACGGTCTTTCATCACGTCCACATCGGCTTTATCGAGCGTGCTCGCCCACACATTGCGCGGATTCACAAGCCCGTTGAGCAAATTGCCCGTTCCTGCGCAGCAATCCCAGATGTAATATTCGTCCTGCCAGTTTTCTCCCAACACGTCCGCGAGGTACTTTTGCGACAGCTCAACCCACTTTTTCGGCGTGAAAAACGAGCCTTTGCGCTCTCTGATATCCTGCGGCACGAGCAAATCTCTGCGCTCAATGATGTACGACCAATATTCTTCTTTCGGCGGTCGCTCATAAATCGCCCAAAATGCGCGGTGTGCTTTCTGTCCGTCCGAAAAACCTACTTTTTTGGAATCGAATAGCCCTGTTTCTTCGTCTATTTTGCGCGCCAACTCATACTTCGTCTTTTGTAAAACCACAAAAAGATTATCTTTGAGGCTCTCATTGTCTCTCGAAAGCAGGTCAGCAAGGAAAAAGTCCGCCGAAATAATGCCTGCCCTATTCACGCGCTCCCAATCTACCGCGATTGTCGGCTTTACGTCTTTTGTCCAGCTCATAAAAACGTGCGTAAAATTGTTTTTCGTAATCGCGATTTTCTCGGTTACGTCTGCCCCTGATTTGAAATTGAGCGCAATGAACTTTTTTAATTCTTCTTCCTGCGTCTCGTAATAAAACATCATCGACGATTTTGCGAGCAAATCTTTCGATAAATCAAAAAGCTGCTTGAACTCTTTTGATTGATGATTCGACGGCGTAACGTTCCAGTTAAAATCGTTTTGATAAAATACGCTCTGCACGTCATAATATTCGATAAACGCGATTTTCTCCGCGTCAAATGCTCCGATAAATTTGGGCGGCAAGTATTTTTCAAACGTGCGCTCTTTGCCGATTGTCAAAATCAGCTGTACAAAACTTTCGTAAATATCGTGGCTTGTTCCCTGCTTCGCCTCCGCCCACAAAATCGACTTGAGCAGCGTTTCCTCCGAAAACAAAATCGCGTTTTTGCTTTCCAAATTGTGTGCCGCAATAACGAAATCTATTCTGCCCAACTGCGTATATTTGTACTCGCTAAAAAAGTCTTGATAAATCGCGCTTTTCAACGCTTCTTCAATAAGCCCTGTGTAATTCATACTGTGTACACCTCTCTTATAACTAAAAAACGGGGATTTCTCCCCGCTTCTCATCAGCCTTTTTCGCAAAAGCTACATTCCAGAATATCCCTCTGGTGCTTCAATGTCGTCAACCGTCGGCTTTTCATACTTACCGCGCTTAACAAAGCCGCCCTCATAGTAGAACGTAACCGCCTTAACCTCCGTGCGAACATCGTCTTTTACATCACGCACATACACGATTGAACCAGGGTGAGCAGTTCCCTCAATTTTGACCTTACCGATTGCCTTTAGCTCTCTCAAGTGTTCATTGATAGACTCAAGCTCTGCATTTATCTTGTCAGATTCCTCTATAATCTGATTTTTGCGCTCAACAAGCTCATTGAGCTTTTCTTCTTTCTCAATCGGCAACTTGCGCATATTCTTCTTGTTCATCTCAAGTGTGTTGATATTAAGGTCAACATCTTCAAGCTCTTTTATAAGCGCATTTTGCTGAGCCTGCAATACAGCCTGTCTTTGCTTTGCTTTCGGGTCGATACCTACTTCAAGTATCGTTTCCGTTCCGCTTTCATTACCAAGGTTCTTCGCTGCAATTTCCTCAGTTGCAAAGAGATGACCGCCCGTAATCTGCGCTCTCTTTCCCCGCAAAATAATGCGCTTCATTGCAGTAACTTCACTTGTCATTATGCTGTCGGTAACAAGAACATGCTCACCTGCATCAACCTTAGCAGAATTGATAAACTTCGCCCAAATTGATTTTCCCGCAGTCAACACGCCTTCATCTCGTCCCATAACGCCCTGCGTGATAAAGATGAAGCCGCCTGCTGTAATCTTGCAGTTACCAACACCGCCGTTGATTTCGATATTGCCGTCTGCCTTGATGTCGTATCCATCTTCGACATTGCCATTGACAATAACATTTCCAACAAAAGACACATTTCCCGTCTTTGCATTGATACCCTTTTCATAAGTAATAACAGGTTCAACACAAATCTTTCCATTATCAAGCGATACTTGACCGTCCACAGCTGCCAAAACAGAGTGCCCATCTGCATCAAGTTTAACATTCTTACCAAGTGGGATTTGTATATCTTTACCGTTTCTAGCTTCAAGATAACGACCAGAAATCGTTTTGCCGCCCTGTCCGCGCTGTGCGTCGATTTTGACAGCCAAAAGCTCGCCTGCAACAACGTTATGAATGAGGTTGAGTTCCTTGAAGTTGATTTGTCCAGTCTTCTCGTCCTCTTTCATTCGGTGCTTCTTGTTATCGGTCTCAAACTTGTAATCCATATACGCATCTGCACCATCGATTGCCTTACGAGCAGTAGCCATTTCAAATGGTACATTATAAATAGGATTATCAACGAACTCCGTTATCTTTTCCATTGAAATACAAGGTTCAGAAACATTGTAATCAATAAGCAATTTCTTAAACTGTTCTATAGAAATCTCTGCACCACTTACGGCAGGAGGCGTTACCGTTACCGTTGCAAGCATATCATCAGAAGAAATATCTACAACAGCGACAGCATCTGCACTCTGCACATGGTTAAACATACCAATTGATTTATATTCACCATCTGTGCCAGATGCTACAAACTTCTTTATATCATTTTCCTCAATAGAAAGCGTATCGGCTCTTCTAGCAGCAGCCATAACCTCTTCCAATGCAACTGGCTGACCATTTCCTACAGGCAACAAAACCTTTAGATAAATATCTGAACCGAAATAATGCACAAAGAATACGCCGTCTTTGTCGATAATCTTTTCTTCTTCAGCCACTGTACCGTCAGCTGATGTAGCAGTTCCTGCAGCAACTTGCTGTTTATGCTGTTTCTCTATAGCTTCCGCAGTCATATAGACTTTTATCTTCCACGGCTTTTTTGCAAGTCCAAACATACCTGCCGAACCTTTTTCTTGCACTTCATATTCAAGGTTCTTTACATTTGAATCAAGCTGCACACCAGCATCTGCTAAAGCCTCTTCAAGAGTATCTGCTCTGACTTCTACGGAATGTAAATCGGAATCTTTTTCTAATTCCTTTTTCATATCTTCGCGAATTTTTTCAATCGTAACCATTAGATAATTCCTTTACGAATATTGGTTAATTTGGCTCTAAGGCGAAGATTAGCTTTAGTGTGAAGCTGTGAAATACGAGATTCACTAACTTCAAGAACTTGCCCAATCTCTTTGAAAGTCAAATCCTCATGATAATACAACACTATTACCATTTTTTCCTTATCAGGAAGCTCATTTATAGCCTCAATTATGACACGACGAACTTCATCACGCTCCACAATTACATCAGGATTTAGGCTAGACGGAGCTTCTATGCTATCCCCAATCGACATATGGTCGCTATCATCTCCAGAATACCACACATCATTTAAAGATAACACACTCGTTCCCGACACTTTCATAATGGTCTGCTGAAATTCAGATTCACTTATTCCCATCTCTTGAGCCACTTCAGAATCTGTTGCAGTACGTCCAAGTCGAGCTTCAAGATTTCCTATCGTATCTTCAATCTCTCTCGATTTTTGACGTACAGAACGAGGCACCCAGTCTAATTGGCGAAGTTCATCAAATATCGCACCACGGATACGAGTTACCGCATATGTTTTGAACTTAACATTCTTATCTGGGTCATATTTATTTATTGCGTCCAAAAGTCCGAATTGTCCAAAACTTACCAAATCATCAAATTCGACTGTGCTAGGCATACCCGTTGAAACTTTGCCAGCCACATACTTTACCAAAGGCATATACTGACGAATTAGACCGTCTCGTAATGCAGGATTTTTTGTTTTCTTATATTCCAACCAAATTTCTTCTTCGGGTCTCTCATCAAATATTGATTTTGTCATCTTCCCCACCCACTACATTTTTTTGCGTCAAAATCAAGAACCTTCTCTTGCTAAAACACTTCTTATAGCCTGAGCTATAGTCGCCGCATCTTTTACAGATGGATTAGAACCGTCTGAAAAAGACGCAGATTTTGATGAAGGCATAGAAGGTGCAACACTTTGACTAACATCTCCTGAACTTGAGAAAGAATCCACGACAGTATCATCATTATTTGAATTCTTCTCAATATCCCCTATATCAGGAAGTGCATCTAACTCTTCATCACCAACTTTATTTTTTTTCTCACTCACCTGCTCTGAAGATTGCGTAACAGAAGCAACATTCATCGGCTTAAATGAATTAGTTTCAACATTTTCAGAAGAACCAGTATTATTTTCGCTCGTAGCTTGTTTTTCCTCTGCAGCAGTTGCTAGGTTCTCTGAAGATGCAGCTTTCGCTTCAGACTTTGTTTCACTCTTTTCGTCTAACATGTTCTTTAAGTTTTCACTTACTTTAAACTTAGGAGCATCTTTCTCTTCGGCTAACTTCTCATCATCAAGAGTTATATCAATCACATTCCCTGTTGTCTTAGGAGAAGCAAAATTAGAATCTAACTCACTTCCCTCTGCTAAGTATTTGCCAAATATAAACATTATACCTGCACTCATACCTGCACAAACAGCAGCACAGATAAAACCTCTCAAAAAAATCGCAATAATAGAATTCTGCGCAATCAGACCTATAAGGATTGATAAAACAAACCCTACACCTGCTGCAATTCCAATAATCTTAGGGTTCATCACAATTCTCCTTTTCGCTTAACTAGATTATAGCAAATAGCACAATAGGTAAAATCAAATAGTAAAAAATCTATTTTTTTCCAATAAATTTCTTCAAGAAGCCACTAACACCATTTGTTTCAGGAACAGCAACTTTCTCAATTCTGCTTACAATATGCTTAATGCAAATCGCAGGCTTTGATGCAGGACTAACAATAATAAAAGGCTTTTGCCGCGCAATAGAATTTTGAACAACTGGGTCATCATACACAAAACCTATATAATTAACCTTAAAATTCAAAAACTGCCCAACAATAGTTATAATCCTGTCAGAAATTTTTTTGCCTTCGTCTGCAGAATGAACTCTGTTCACTAGAAGATTCAACTGAATATCTTTGCTATTCAATTCAGTTGTAATAATCTTTATAATTCCATAGGCATCTGTAATCGCAGTAGGCTCAGGAGTTGTAACAACATAGACTTCATCAGCTGCTGCAAGGAATTTCATAACATTATCTGCCACTCCTGCACCAGTATCAATAATAATTATATCAGCATTACCTAAAGAACTGAACTGCATTGCAAAAATCTCAAGCTCATCAGCCGACAAGTTTGCAACTTTTGAAAATCCATTTGCACCTGCAATAAACTGAATTCCATATTCGGTATTCAAAATAATATCAGACATTTTTTTCTGTCCGTTTATCACTTGCATAAGGTTATACTGCGGCACAATATTCATCATGACATTGACATTTGCCATACCCATATCGCAATCAATTAAAATAACTTTCTTGCCAGTCTGAGCATAAGCAATAGCCATATTTATAGCAACACTAGTTTTTCCTACACCACCTTTTCCACTTGTAATAGCGATAACACGAGTGTGATGCATTTTATTAGATTGCTCTTGCTTATCATTATGCATAAGCTCTCTTAATTCAGATGCTTGTTCGTCCATATTCTTTAACTCCTGAATAAATCATCAATATGAGCGCGGTCTACTTTAAAATCGGCAAGATTCTTCAAAAAATCTACAACTGTTGCTTTTCTTATATACCGAGGCACTTGTTGACCATCTGTTATATAAGAAATCGATTTATTTTTCTCGGCAAGAACACTCAAAAAATTGCCATAACGAGTAGTTTCATCAAACTTTGTTATTATAACAGACCGAAACTCAAACATTTCATAACTACGAATAATATTCTCAAGGTCTCTTGCTTTCGTTGAAGCTGAAACTGCTAAATATACATCAGGCTTCATTCCCTGCACATTGAGAAGTTCCCTCATCTTTGCAATGGAAGAATAATCATTCGGGCTGTATCCACTTGTATCAACAAGAAGCGTATCTACCGTATCTTTATACTCTTCAAATATCTTTTGCAAAGCCTCAGGATTTTCAGCCTTATCAACTCCCACATTCATCAAATCGCCATACGTCTTTAACTGCTCTTCAGCACCGACGCGAGTTATATCTGTTGTAACCATACGAACAAGGGGGTCTTCCTTTCCGTTCTTTCTTGCCTCTAGGATAACTCCTGCTCCCATTTTTGCAACTGTTGTCGTTTTTCCAACTCCTGTAGGTCCAACAATAACAATGATATGAGGAGCTTTAAAATACCCTTCTTGCGCTATATGAATTCTCTGCCCTATCCAATCAATAACACGATGCTCAACTAAATCAAAATCATCAAGTTCCTTGCTCGTAAAGTCAGACCTCATTCTATTTGAAATATCTTCAATAAATGACGGCGTAAACTCATTTTCTTGTAAAATCGATTCAATTCTCTTTATAGACTCATGTTTATCTGGTTGAATCATGGTTGTAGCAAATAAAGACACTTTATGAGTTAAATCTTCTATCTGCTTCTTCATCTCGTCTATCTTTTCATTCGTAACTTCTGCATTCGGGTTAGATACAATAGGAGTTGCTTGCCTTACCACAGGTTCAGGCTTTTGATATATTTCAGAGTTCTTAACATAATAAGACACTTTTATTGCAGATTTCTGAGATAGCCCCAAAAAGCCGCCTCTCACAAACACGGTATCTTTACGAATCGGTACAAAATTATCTCCATACTCATTATATAAAGCCTCCATACAGTCTTCGTATGTAGGTTTTATAATCGTTTGCTCCATTGCATCATTAAGCATTTATTTCTCCTACAGGTTCTAAGATAACATTACTACCAGCCGCCAAAACTTCTTGTATAGAAATTACCACGAGTTTCATTTCTCTTGCAGTTGAAGAATACACAAGTTGACGCACTTCTGCAGGACAAAGAATTATAGGCTGAAAATTATGAGATTGTACAGCTACAATCGTATCACTTACAGATTTTATCCACCTTCGACCATCTTGAGAACTAAATGCAACATACGGTTCAGAGCCGTCCTGAGGGTCAACTTTATTCTCTAAGATTTTTTCTGCCCATTGCTGAGAAAGTTGCACAACTCGAAGTTTTCTATCCTGGTCTGCATATTGCAAACAAATCTGAGCACCAAGAGCTTCTCTCACCTTTTCTGTAAGAATCCATGTATTATGGGTTATCTTGCCATAATTTGCAAGGGTTTCCAAAATAACTTCCATATTTCTTATAGACACTTGCTCTCTCAAAAGGTTTTTCAATACATTCTCAATCTCTCCATAAGAGAATTTTTCTGTATTCAACACTTCGTCAACAACAACAGATTTTGTTTCTTTTATCTTGTTGATTATAGAAGAAACTTCCTGTCGTCCAAGTATTTCTGCAGCATGTGCACGAATTATTTCTGTAATATGCGTTGCAATGATAGTAGGAGGGTCAACTACCGCATAGCCATTCTTTTCTGCTTCTGCACGCTTATCTTCAGGAAGCCAAATTGCAGGCATACCAAAAGCAGGGTCTTGAGTCTTTTCTCCTACCATTTCTTTTGTAACAGCACCAGTATTCATACACATATAGTATCCCATACGAACAATGCTGCGTCCCGCTTCTATACCGCGGATTTTGAAACTGTATTCATTCGGGTCTAGCATCATATTATCAACAATATGAATACCAGGCACAACAAGACCTAAATCAATCGCCGCCTCTCGCCTAATATGAATAACACGGTCAAGCAATTCTGCACCTTTTTCCTTATCAACCAAAGGAATAAGACCTAAACCAAGCTCAAGAGAAAGCGTGTAAAGAGGAACGACAGGACTTACATCATCAGGATTTTGAGGTTGTGCATTCTTCGCAGCAGCAGCTTTTTCTTCTGCTTGCTTTTTCTGCACAACTTGTGCTTTCTGCTTATCGAGCATTTTGAACCCAAAATAACTAGAAAGCAAACCGATAGGAATAAGCAAGAATTGAGTGCCGCCTCTGAATACCACTCCCATAACAACAAGGGCAACACCAACAATAATATATACATTTCCAGATGCTGAAAACTGCTTTTTTAGCTGGTCGCCCACAGGCTCATCGCTAGAACTTCCTGTAACAATAAGACCTGTTGCAAAAGAAAGCATAAGAGAAGGCATTTGCGAAAGCAATCCATCTCCGATTGTCAGAATAGAATAATTATTCAGAGCTTGCTGAAAATCCATTCCATTCATTAACATTCCAACAGCAAAGCCACCTATCAGATTTATAAGCGTGATGAAAATACCTGCTTTCACGTTGCCTGAAACAAATTTTGACGCACCGTCCATTGCAGAATAAAAATCACTGTCTCTTTGGATTTCTTTTTTTCGCGCACGAGCCTCTTCTTCAGTGATAGAGCCGCTGTTCAATTCAGAATCAACAGCAAACATTTTTGTGTTCATCGAATCAAGCGAAAATCGAGCTGCAACTTCAGAAATACGCGTAGCACCTTTTGTAATAACTACAACTTGAACAACGATAAGAATTATAAAGATAACAATACCAATTATAATATTGTTTCCACCAGTAACGATACTCGCAAAAGCCTTCACCATATTACTTTGCGCGCTCATATCTTTCGCTGTCAAAATAAGGCGCGTAGAAGAAATATTTATTCCCAATCCAAAAAGTGTTACAAGAAGTATAACTCTTGGGAAAGATGTAAAAGTTGAAGCCTTAGGCGTATAAATAACCGTAAGCAAAATTGCAACAGAAATCGCTAAGTTCAAAATCATAAAAGCATCTATCATAGGCTTAGGAAGTCCTATGACAAGCATAAGCACAACCACAACAGACGCAATAGCAACAAAAGTGCTACTCATTTGCCCATCTTTTAGCAAACCATTTAATTTTCCTAATTTGTTAGCCATTTTTCCCCACCTTTAATACTATATCACATTTTTTTATTCAGATACACGACTTTTGCATAAATTGTTGCAATTATTTGCATATAGCTTTCGGGTATTATATCACCTATCTTTGTTTCTGTATATAGACCACGAGCTAATGCTTTATTTTCAACAATCGGAACATCGTTTTCCTCTGCTAAACGCCTAATTCTCAATGCTAATGAATCCTCTCCTTTTGCCATCACCTTAGGCGCGTATGATACTGCTTGGTCATATTGCAACGCAACAGCGAAATGCGTCGGGTTTGCAATGACAACATCACTTTTCTTTACAGCTTGAGGCAGATTTTTACTAACCATTTGCCGCTGTGCTTGTTCTAGCTTACCTTTTACTTCAGGGTCGCCCTCCATTTCCTTATATTCTTGTTTTACTTCCTGCTTACTCATCTTTAAAGATTCCATAAATTGCTTTTTTTGCACTACATAATCAGGAATAGAGATTACAATAAAAACTAAAACTGTCCAAAGCAATATTTGAACTGCAAACGAACATACAACTTTTATGCACCCTTCTAATGTTCCGCTTTTTAGCATCAATAAAACGACTGGTATATCCTTTTTTATTAAAACATACGCAATAAGAGAAATAACACCGACTTTCATGAGCGATTTCAATACATTAAATCCGCCCTCTACAGAAAACAAAGTCTTTTGAAGATATTGGCTTATATGCGGTAACACTTTTGAAAATTGAGGTGTTATCGGCTTTAATGAAAATATAAATCCCTTATTTTGCACAATATTTGTTATTACCCCTGCGGTCGCCGCAACTAAGACAACAGGCATAACTATTTGCAAGAAAAACATTGCAAAAACAAGTGCATACGTTTTATACGACACAGAATTATCTGTTGCATGCGTAAAGAAAAAGATAAAAGCATACCTCAATCTTTGCAAAATCCACGGAGCCATAACAATGATTAAAAGCACAGAACAAAGCAAAACAATAGCACTATTAAGCTCTTGACTCTTCGCTACACGACCTTCATCACGAGCTTTTTTTATGCGTAAATCGGTTGGGTCTTCTGTTCTGCCCTCATCTTCAGCTTTAGCAAACCATTGCAGGTCTATATCTTCAAAACTCATATCTATAAAATACCGCCCGAAACTTGAATAAAAAACTTTTCCAATGTTCTAAAGCCTATTGTAAACGAATGAGAGAAAAATTCACACATTCCAGGCATAAGTTCCGTTATCAAAAAGAACGATACAAGCATTGTAATAGAAAAGCCTTCTGAAAATAAATTCATTTGCGGAGCAGCTTTTGAAAGCATACCCATAGCAACCATAATCAACGTTAAAACACCTATAATAGGGAATGCAAGAGTAAATGCATTAGCAAAAAGGAACGTCAACGACTTTAAGAAAAAGACCATAAAGCCTTCGTTTTCGCTGACAATAGAAAATGCAGAAAGCGTATTGAAACTTGCAAGAAGAGCATCTTTAAACAGCAGTTGAAACCAATGATTTTGCAAAAAAACAAGCATTCCTATAAGGTTAAAATATTGTCCCATTAAAGGATTTTCTACTTGAGAAAGCGCATCATATACTTCTGAAGCACTAAACCCCATTTGAAACGCAAAGAATTGACCTGCCGTACTAAACGCTGCAAATATTATCGATACATACAATCCCATTATTATGCCTATAAGTGCCTCCCCCACTAGCAATAAAATATATTCGAGGGTAAAAGAACCGTCATAATCAAAATATGAATTGTATGCTTTATAGAAAAAAGAAGTAGAAGCTGATAATTGAGGAAATACAAGATATGCAAAGTATCCTGCAAGCGCAACTTTCACCACGCGCGGAACAGTCGAACGCATTGCAAAAAGAGGAAGTGTCATTATAAGCGCAAAACACCGCACTGCAATGAGCAGAAAAAAAGGTGCTTGTTTTACAATGGAATCCAGCATTCTCTAACCTATCGAGCAAGATTTGGAATCATACTAAAAAGCTGTATTGTATAAACTTTCACAGAAGAGAACATCAAACCACCTAAAAGAGCTAATACAAGCAATATCGTTAAAAGTTTCGGCAAAAATGTTAAAGTAGCCTCTTGAATAGATGTTGTAGCTTGGAAAATAGCAACAATAAGCCCCACTATAAGAGCCGAGCCTAAAACGGGAGCTACTAGAGTTAAAACCTCTTTTATTCCGCTTCTCATTAAAAACACAATCATCTCTATTGTCATTCTTTTTCTCCCAATTCCCCGTTTTCTCAAGTCCGCTTTATCGCGCTATCGATAAGAATAATTCTCTTGTCAAAAGCCCCCAGCCGTCAACAAGAACAAACAGCATTAACTTAAACGGCATAGAAATCTGTACAGGAGGCAACATCATCATACCCATACTCATCAATATACTTGCTACAACCATATCAATTATGATAAACGGTATATACAGCAATACACCTATCTTAAAAGCTACCGTCAATTCGTGCAAAATAAAGGCAGGAACAAGACAATAAGTAGGCACATCAGAAAGCGTTTGAGGCTTATCTAACTGCGCCATAGCCATACAAAGACGAATATAGCTAGGGTCTTTATCCATTTGCTTATACATAAAAAGTCGTATAGGGGCTTCAGCTTTTGTGTACGCTTCTTCTATTCCTATTTGCCCATCAGAAAGAGGCTTATATGCATTATCATATACTTGCCTAAAAGTCGGCCACATAACAAAGATTGTCATAAAAAATGCAATTCCGTTAAGAACAGCAGTAGGAGGCACTTGCTGCAAGGAAAGAGCACGCTTTATAAAATCTAATACGATAGAAAAGCGCAAAAAGCACGTTACCAGAAGTAAAATACTCGGTGCAAGAGTCAATACCGTAAGCAACAACAACACTTGCACAGAAAAAGCAACTTCCTTCCCTGTTTGTGGTTGTGTAATATTTATATCGATATTAGGTACATTTAAGCTCTGTACACCGCTTGAAAACTCCGTTCTGCCGCTAGTAGAGCCTTCTGGAAACGATGATTGCGCAAAAGTAGCAGAGCAAAGACCAAAAAACACAGCAAAAAGTAATATAAAGATGCAACTCTTTTTCATTTTTGCACATCTCCTCCGTCTTCGCCTCTTAATTTTTCATAGCGTCTTTTGAGCATATCTTGAGTTTCACTACCCAAATCACCATACACAGAACTTTCTTCTTTAGCTGTCGATTTCATTCTAAAGCCGTTCGGCATAAAAAGCGACAATACTTCATTAAAGTTCCGCGGTTTGCGCATTTTAGACGTTTCATCAGCATAGACATTCATTGCGTCAACTAACTCTTTATCTGTAACTTCTCCTATTAGATTTACAGCATTTTCTGACACACCAACAAGATAAGCCTTATCTAAAAGAGTTACGACTTGCACAGAACGACCAGGAGAAAGAGACACCGACGACACCTTCCTCAAAAACGGGTCATCGTCATTGCTTGTAGTCATAGTTTTTCGCATAAAAGCAAAGATTGCACAAATTATCACTATAACAAGTGCTAAAACCACAATCATTCTAACAAATATGCCTAAACCTGACGCATTTTGTATTACATCTGTTACAACAGCATCGTTTCCGCTTTCTTCTTCAAGAAAAATAGATGTTTCACTCTCTTGTGCAGAACTCGTATTATCTTGAGCATAAACAAATGAAGATAATACGAGCGTAGAAAAGAGAAGTATAGAAAAAAATCTTTTTAAGATAAACATTTCCCCACCCAATAAAATAACACACAAAGCCAGCTAGAAAAATATTTCTGCTGGCTCTTGTATGAGAATAATTTAGAAGTGTCTATCGAAGATTGTTAACTCGTTCCGCAGGAGAAAGAATCTCTGTAACACGAACACCAAAGTTTTCATCAATAACAACAACTTCGCCTTTTGCAATCGGCTTGTGATTTACAAGAATATCGACAGGTTCTCCAGCAAGTTTGTCTAGTTCGATAATCGTACCTTCACCCATTCCAAGAATATCTTTAATTTGTTTCTTTGTGCGACCAAGCTCTACAGTCATCTCCATGGAAACGTCCATGATAAGACTGATATTTCCCTGTTCTGCTCCAACCGCACCGCCGTTCAAATTCTGAAATTGTACAGATTGAACATTTGGATAGCCAATTCCAGGCATAGGAGCCGCCATTTGTCCCATTCCCATATTCATTCCCCCCATTGGAACAGACTGCATTCCCATTCCCATATTCATTCCCCCCATCATCTGCGGAGCTGCTGCTTGAGGCTGTGCAAAACCGCCTTGCATAGCTGCAGGAGATGGAGAAGAGCCTCCATTTATGGATTTTGTCATACCCTCTGCAACACTAGAGGATATTGCTTCCCACATAGTAAACTCTGTTCCCTCAACTGTCAATGGATAAGAAAATAATGCAAAGTTGCCTTCTGGCATTCTCACAGCTGCTTTTGGCTGTTTAGAGATTTCTGGCGGAATAGTTTCGAGTCCTGCAAGTTTGCCGCCTGCACAAAGGTCAGAGATTTCAGAGCCGCTATGACCTCCCACAATCTCTTTAATTACCTCGAAAACCATCGCTTCTTCCATTGATGGGTCTACAAGACTTCCTACTTTCTGAACGAACTCTGGTGCAAATACAAAAAGATGGTCGCCAGTCAAAGCTGTTTTATAGTCAGCCATAACAGCAACTACATCTTCTGGCACTTTTGACAAAAGCTGGTCGCGAGAAACTGCTTCAACAGTAGGAGTTCCCACTGTAAAAGCATCTTTACCAGTTGTGCCATTAAAAGTTGCAACCAATTTATCTTTCATCTTATCTGCGAATTTCTGCAGTGTAGCAGTATCGATGTTTGACGAGCCTCCACTTGAAGAACCACCGCCGAGACCGCCTAATCCACCGTCTACACTAGACAAGAGAGCATCTATTTCGTCTTGAGAAATTACTCCATCACTCATTTTTATACAGTCTCCTTATACATTATATTGACTCATCGTCTTCATCAGCCAAATCTTCTATATCTTCATCTTCGGCTTGTTCTATCTTACCGATAACCTGTACTGCCATTTTTTTGCCGACAACACCAGGCTGACAATAAAACTTCTTCTTACTGCCAACGCTTAAAGTAAGAGGGTCTCCCACTTTTACATTCGGCAAGCGAACTATATCTCCTACTTGAAGAGCTAATACATCACGGATAGGCAAATTAGTTGAACCAATTTCAGCCACAATATCCATATCGACATCTGATAGCTTTTCTTTTAGAGTACCTAAGTATTGTGTAGTAGAACTTCGCCTTACAGAAGAGAACCAGAACTGAGAGGATAATTTTGAAATGATTGGCTCAATAGTAAGATAAGGAATACAGAAATTCATCATTCCTTCTTCATCACCAACCTTTGTTTCCAAAGTTACCAACACAACCATTTCCGACGGCGGAACAATCTGCGCAAACTGAGGGTTTGTTTCAATTTGTCCCAAACGCGGACGCAAATCAATAACTTGTGTCCACGCTTCACGCATATTTGCCAAAATACGAACAATTATGCCGTCCATTACAGAGCTTTCAATATCTGTAAGTTCTCGGATAACTTTAGGACCTGTTCCACTACCACCAAATAGACGGTCTATAATACTAAATGTAATAGACGGGTCAATTTCCAAAACAGCATTACCTTTCAAAGGGTCCATATTTACAACAGCAAGTGTTGTTGGAGTCGGAATAGAACGAATAAACTCTTCGTAAGTCAACTGGTCAACAGAAGCCACATGGACATGAACCAATGAACGCAACTGCGCAGAAAGCGTCGTCGTAGTCAGACGTGCAAATGTTTCATGCATAACAGAAACTGTTCTTATCTGTTCCTTTGAAAATTTATCAGGACGCTTAAAATCATATATCTTGATTTTTCGCGTATCGCTCACAGGCTTAAATGAGGCGTTTGTATCCTGGTCTCCAGAATTTATAGCTTGGAGCAGCTGGTCAATTTCATCTTGTGACAGAACCTCGGTCATGCCAAACCTTCCTCAATTTTTATTGCTCAACTACATCCAATGTCGTAAATTTGACACTGCGAATCTTACTATCACTCAAAATATCGTCGTTAATACGGTCGCGAATCTGCTG
>CALDID010000305.1 GCA_937901865.1 uncultured Treponema sp. | reverse complement strand
GCATAAATGAACTTGTAAGGCTGTGCAAAGTTTGCTAAAATCCTTGCTATGCTTGCGGCAGCAGGGGCTAATTATGCGTAAAAGAGAGCTGTAGTTTATTTACTTCAGAAAGAGGTAGATGTGTACCCTGCGCAACTTGCTCTGCTGATAAGCCCATGCGCAAGAAGTTTATAGCATTGCTAATCGCCGTTTCGTGAGCACCCTGAGCTATACCTTGAGCTATGCCCTGCCGCGTTGCATACTCAATAGCCGAGATTCTGTCCATTTCTGCGCTTTCAAAGGCAAATTTTCTTTCCCATTCTTGCTGACTGCTGCTAATTGTATTTAATAACGCTGTTGCCATTGTGTAATCCTCCTTGAGTTTGTCTATTTTTCCTAGTTCTTTCAATGTTGTTTCACTTCCGCCAGATTTTACCATCATTGCCCAAAACTCTAGCTCTGATACTGATTTACTCATCTTCAATTTTGGCAATTCAATAAAATGTATCTGCAATAAATTCGATAGCAACGTAAAAGTTTTATCGTCCCTTAATGAATAGCTATGATAAAACTCATCATCTTTTGTCGTGGTGAAATCCATAAACATAATTTGGTGTACTCTTGGCATTTGCATATAGCTCATTCCCTTTTTGACAGAGTTTTTTGCAAGAGAAGCCGCATAGAACACACTTCGTGCAATCTGGTCGTCGTGCTGCCTTGTGCCTTGCATTTCCACGTCAATTTCGCTTCCGTCATCGAGAACGCAGTGTATATCGAGTCTCGGAAACTTGCCTAGTACAAAATCAGGCAGAATATCAGGATTTAACACAGTTGCTTCTTTTACTTCTTGCCCGATAATCGAAGACAACATTCGCGTTCGGCAATAAATGCCTTCGGGAGTGTTTTTCGAGAAAAAAGACTTAAAGACAATATCATTCTTCAAATCAAGTAAACGCCCCTCTGCTACAGCTTTGCGAGCTTTTTCCCGTATTTCTTCATCGACAAATGGAAGAACGTTTGTATCCATATATCCCCCTTAAAATAGTATAGCATACAAAATGATTTATTTCAAACTGCGTTATAAAACGTTCGGTTCAGCTGAGGCATAAATGAACTTGTAAGGCTGTGCAAAGTTTGCTAAAATCCTTGCTATGCTTGAAGTTTACATGACACGCAACAATTTTCCCAACAGCAAAAAGCCGTTTGTCTTTCGCTCTCGAAATCAAAGGATTTACACACAAGAAGAACTCGTAAAGATGATTGCCGAGTATAATTCCACCGTAACCGAAATTGACGCTTTAGCCGTGATGAAGGCGTTTGAGGCGGTGTTTAATCGGCTTATCGAAAACGGCGATGGCGTAAAGCTGTTTATGGGGACTTTTCGCTCTGGAGCTTCTGGAAGCGCAAGCTCTATAGACGAGTTTTTTTCGCCAAAGCCCAAAACGGACAAGCGTACGCCCAAAAAAGACCACAAGATTTCTCTTCTTTTTGAACCAGCCGCCTCGTATGCAAAAAACTTGTTGCTTATGCCGTTTAAGTATCTCGGTCTTGAAAAATTTTGTTCGATTATGATGACATCGATAAAAAACGCCAGTTCTCCCGACAGTCCGCTTTATCGCGCAGGCGACTTCGTAGAAATAAAAGGCAGCTTCATCAAAATCAATCCGAAATGCGAAGAAGAGGGCGTGTTTATCATGAACTCTGACCACAAGTTTCGCTTAGACCAATATCTGAAAGCCACCCGTTTCACCATTATCGCGCACATTCCCGACACTGTCCCAAGGGGCGAGTATCAGCTGTTTATCGAAAGCGCAAAAGGCACATCAAGCAATCAGTATCTCATCGACATCGCCAAGCGTCAAAAGTAGGCTCTTATTACAAAACTCTTGACCTCTTACGACAAAACTCTTATCGCTTACTAATCTCATAGGTGTAAACAGTCTGTTTACGGTTCGGAAACACTCTTTTTACGGAGTGTAGACAGACTGTTTCCCGTTTGAACTCAGCGTGTTTACACCTTGAATGTCTGTCGTTTTTGGATTTCGCGCCTTTTTTTTGCAGCATCGGGTGTATTTCAAAGAAAAGTTTACAATTTAGGCTTTTCGTGCTATAATAAAAGATATGATTGAACTTACCGTCAACTCAAATGCCCCTGCGGCTATTTCAAATGCATTCCGCAAAATATCTGATATGGTGAAAAGCGGAGCGATAGAGAATAACACACTTGTGCATATAGTTTTGGGTAAAGGTGTTTATAGCGAGCTTTTAAGCTACAATCTTACTAATCCGCTTATCATGGAGGCGGCTCAAGGAATACCGAGAGAAAATTGCGTGATTAGGGCGGAAAACTGCGAAGCGTTCCACAAAGACACCGAAAATCGCTCTGTGTTTGTCATTGGACCGAATGCAACGTTTGTAACGCTCAAAGGATTTACTATCCAAAATACTCACGTCAAAACCTTGAGCGATGAGAAGTTGGGAAACCAAGCAGAAGCTCTTTGTTTTCATAATTATCGCGGCGTTTTGACTGCCGAGAATATGGCGTTTTTTAGCCATCAAGACACGATTCATGTGAAGGGATTTTCTCACTTCAAGAATTGCTACGTCGAAGGAGATGTAGATTTCATTTGGGGCTATTGCGATACGAGCTTGTTTGAAGACTGCACAATCCACACAACGCAAGACAACCGCGGAGATTGTACGGCGTATGTGCTGCAAAGCCGTGCGTTAAATCGCCGTCGCGGGTTTATCTTTAAGAATTGCGAGTTCACTGCTTTCCCGAGAGAGAATGCGAAAATATATATCGCGCGCTCTGCGGGAACGGGTAAAATCGACAGCAAAGACCGCTGGGATTCTGTCGCGCTCATCAACTGCACGGTTTCTGATTCTTATGCACCTGAGTTTTTCACCGACGAAGAGGGAACAAGAGAGGTGTTTCCAAAGGGAAGTGCACTTGTCGGCTGGAGAGAATACGGCACAAAGACGAGAAAAGCTGATGGCTCTGTAGTTGCCTCTGACACATCAAAACGCTACAAAATGGCGTATGTGATGAGCGATGAAGAATACAAAATGAACTACGAGAGTACAGAAACTATTTTGCGTGATTTCCCGAAGAGCAAATAGCTCACATAAAGCGTTTTAACTCTTCAAAAAAGTATTTGTCCTCGATTTTTCTGCCGCCTGCAGTATGTCCTAATCTGCGGTCGGCACGAACCTTTTCTCCGTGAAAGTCGCTGCCTGCGCTCACAAAGAAGCCGATTTCTCTCGCCATCGCTTCAAGCCGCTTGCAATCGTTTTCTCTTGCCCCTGGGTGCCACGCCTCTAAGCCCTTTACTCCACGCTCTTTTATATCGCGCAACACAGGCTCTAGCTTTGTCCAAGACAGATACAGCGACAGTGGGTGGGCAATAACAGGTACGCCGCCAGAGGCGATAATTGCATCTACTGCCATATCCAAGTCTGCGCCTTCTTTTTCGACGTAAAAGGGGCGTGAGTGGGCTAAGTATTTATCGAATGCGTCTTGTTTGTGCCGAACAATCTTTCTTTGCACCAGAAAATCTGCTAAATGCGGACGACCGAGCGACTTTGTTTGATACATATTCTCAAGTTCTTCTATCGTAACTTCGATGCCCGCTTCATTCATCTTCTGCACTATTTTTATGTTCCTGTCGCGCCGTGCAGTTGAGAGCTTTTTTATGATGTCTGCCAAATCCTCATGGATTTCATCTTTTAAGCCAAGCCCAAGCAAGTGAAATTCGCCGTGAGTCCATTGGATATTGATTTCAATGCCGTTTATAAACTCAATTCCTGCCTCTCTCGCCGCATTCCTGCCCTCTTCAAGCCCTGTTACTGTGTCATGGTCGCTAATGGCAAGAACGCTTATACCTTCTTCTTTCGCTTTTTTTATTAAATCTCTAGGCGTGTATTGCCCGTCAGATGCCGATGTATGTGTATGTAAGTCTATCATAATAAAAGGTTTATGAAGTATACTAACTAGACGAAAATGTGTCAAATATAGCTAATTAAAGTTGCAAAATTGAGATTGTGTGTTAGTATATAAAGTAATACCGACAGAGAGGATTTATTATGCCTAAAATTATGCAATATACACCCGGCGCGATTGTTTATTTCGAGGGAGACAGGGACGAACGCATTTTTATTTTGAAAAGTGGCTCGCTTTCTATCAGTGAAACTGATATTGAAACGGGAGAGGTTATTAGCTCTGTCTTGAACAGCGGAGAGTTCTTCGGCTCTAAATCCGCTCTAGGTCATTTTCCGAGAGAAGAAACGGTAAAAGCTCTCGCTCCAAGCGTTGCGATTGCAATGACGGTTGAAGAATTCGAGGCGATGTTCTCGAATAATAAGAACCTTATTATAAAAATGCTAAAAGTCTTCTCCACTCAGCTTCGCCTTATGCATAAAAAAGCTGAGTCGATATTGAAGCAAGATGCAAAAGCTGTTGACCAAGAAGCAGGAATGGAAAGTATTATGAAATGCTTCTATGAAACAGAAAAGTATCAGAGTGCGGCTGATGTTTGCAAAAAATTCCTTGCTCGCTTCCCTGCTTCTCCAAAAGTACCTGCTATGCAGAAAATATTGCACATTGTTGAAACGAAAGCTGCTGCGATGGAAAAAGATGAGAAATTTGCGCCTTCCCCTGTGGGTAACAACGGATTGCTGAAGCAGTTTGATTTGCCTGCATTTAAGAGATTTGCAAAGACGTATACAGACGGTCAAGTTATCATCTCTGAATTTGAGCCAGGCGATACGTTCTATCTTATTCAGAGAGGGGCGGTACAGATTTCTAAGTACATCAATGGCACGCTGAAAAAACTTGATGTGCTGAACGCGGGCAACTTCTTTGGAGAAATGGCGATTATCGATAATACTCCGCGTTCTGCAACAATCTTTGCAAGCGGTAGTGTAACCGTGCTAGAGTTTAACAAAGCAAACTTTGGTGCATTGATTACTGGTAATCCGCAAATTGCCTTGATGCTTATGAAGATGTTCTGTAAGCGCATTTACGACCAGAAGCAAAGACTGAATATCTTGATGATAAAAGAGCAGAGAGTGCAAGTGGCGGCGGTGTTTCTTATGCTTGATGAAATGCAGGGGCATAATCCTCTTGTTTCGGGAGGCGAGCGAACATTTAAAGCGACAGTTGCCGATATTGCGCAATGGGCAGGCTTGCCTGCAGACCAAACAAAAACAGAGATTGAAAACTATGCTGCTCGCGGCCAGCTAAAGATAAATGACGGCACGATTGATATTACCGATATTAACGAAATGCACCGTGTTGTAGAAGTCTACAATAAGCTCCACCGCAACGGTGCACGCTAACAGCCACGGGCTTGATTTGTAAAGGACTGAAAAAGCTCTTCTTTTGTTCGCTTTTGAGAGAGAATAAAAGAAGAGCTTTTGTTTATTGTGATTTGTGGAAAAAAAGGGTTGCTGCTCAATTTTTAGCTGTTTTTTGCCGATACTATACTATATCGGAGGATAAAGCAATGAAAAGGCTTTTGACAACAGCTTGTGTGTTGTGTGTAGCGTTCACGACGTTCGCTTTTGATAAGGAAACAATCACACCTGTTGGTACTGTAAAATCATATACGAAAACAAACTATGCGATTTCTTCTAAGTTTGGAACTTTTTATCGCACCCCAGAAACAAAATATGTGCACACTTTCAATATTGCAGGGCTAGAGAGCGAAAGAACAGAGTTAGCTGGTAATGATACGCTTACAGACCGCCTTGCCTTTCAGTATGATATGACAAATACGCTTTTGTCTACAACGCTGTTTAATGCGGACGGCGTGCAGATTGAGCAAACGTCTTATACTTATGATACAAACGGAAAAATCTCGACAGAAGAAGTGATGTCGAAAGACGGCGAACTGCTGTCAAAGACAACATATAAATTTGCTTCTGACAAAGAAGATAAAAGCGAGTATGACGGAGAAGGTGCTCTTGTCAAGAAGACGCTTTCGTTTTTCGCAGATGATGGAAAGATTTCTGACATCTACATCTACAAAGGTGATGGCTCTTTATTGGAAAAGCAAAGCTACAGCTATGATGTTTCTCGCAACATTACCGATGTATCTTATTTCGATGAAAAAGAAAAACTGGTGAAAAAGGAGTCGTATCGCTATAAGCCAGCTGAAACAAAGGCTTCTGAGATACAGGTCTTTGATGCAGAAGGCACACTTTTGCAAAGAAAAATCCTTTCTTATGATGAGAAAGGAAACACAACCAAGATTTCGACATATACGGTTTCTGTAAAATTCGGCGAAACTGTTACTGAACTTTCGGATATAGTGGAATATTCGTTCCAATACTAAGCTATAAAAACTCCCCACTTTAAGAAGCGCAGCTAGGAAGGTAAGAAAAAGTTTCCTGCTGCGCTTCTTTTTTACATGCCGTGCAAATCTTTTAGTGCAATAAGGGAAGGAGCTGTTGAAGCCTTTTCGATTTCGGCATATTTTTCAAGCAGTTTTTTCTGTTCACCTGAAACTTTTGAAGGCATTTTCACAAAGAACTTGAGATAGAGGTCGCCTCTGTGTCCTGTATCTCCCATTGGCACGCCTTCGCCTCTTATGCGCAGTTGAGCGTGGTGCTCTGTGCAAGGCGGAACACTGAACTCAATATCGCGGCCGTCAAGGCTCTTAATCTTGAGCTTTGCGCCTAAAATTGCCTGCGTCATCGTAATCGGCACTGCACAATACAAGTCGTTTCCGCTTCTCTCAAAGAACTTATCGCTTTCGACATTGAGAATGACGTATAAATCTCCTGCAGGTCCACCGTTTACGCCTGCATCTCCTTGGTTTTGTATGCGGATTCTCTTTCCGTCGTCAACGCCAGCAGGGATTTTGAGCGATACTGTCTTTGATTTTGATACCGTTCCAGCTCCGCGACAATCAGGACATGGCTTTTCAATAATTGTTCCCTCTCCGCGACAATTTGGACACGTTTGCTGAACTGCGAACATTCCCATTGAGCGACGAACCTGCCCAGCTCCGTTACAAGTAGGACATGTTTTTCTGCCGTATCCTGCTGCGCTTCCGCTTCCGTGGCATCTGTCGCACGTTTCTTTGTGAGAGAAACGAACATCGAGCTTTGTTCCAAATACAGCGTCTTTGAAACTTAAGCGCACATCATATCTAATATCGTTGCCCTGTTGTGGAGCGTTCGGGTCTCGAGAACGACGAGATGAGCCGCCTCCACCAAAGAATGAAGAGAAGACATCGCTAAAATTGCCGCCTCCAAATGCGCCGCCGAACAAGTCGCTGAAGTCGTGGAATGCGTTAGAGTAATCTCCTCCAGCTCCGCCAGCCATTCCGTCAAGACCTGCGAACCCGTATTGGTCGTATGCTGCCCTTTTTTTCTCGTCAGAAAGCACTTCATACGCCTCTGTTGCTTCTTTGAATTTGTCTTCAGCTTCTTTGTTTCCAGGATTTCTATCTGGGTGATATTTTACAGCTAATTTGCGGTATGCTTTCTTTATCTCTTCTTTGTCCGCACTCTTTCCAACACCTAAAACTTCGTAATAATCTCGTTTAGCCATTTCATTTATTCTCCGTCTACATAGTTAATGAAAAAAAGACCGCTACCAAAAAGATTGTATCTCAAGGCAGCGGTTTTGCAAGGAGATTATTCCTTATTTGTCGTCGTGAACTTCATACTCAACGTCGTCGCCCTTGCCCTTCTCAAATCCAGAAGAAGATGCGCCCGCGTTGTTAGCTCCAGCATTGCCAGCACCAGCTCCGCCAGCAGCACCTGCTTGCGCGCCCTGCTGCTTGTAAAGCTCCTCTGCAATCTTGTAAGAAGCCTGCTTCAAAGCCTCTGTCTTTGCCTTGATGTCGTCAGTGTTTCCACCCTCAAGAGCCTTCTTCAAGTCTGCGATTGCGCTGTCAATCTTGTCTTTTTCAGCGGCAGGAACTTTGTCGCCAAGCTCTTTCACGCTCTTTTCTGTCTGATAGATAAGAGAATCTGCTTCGTTCTTAGCGTCAACGCTTTCTCTCTGCTTCTTGTCGCTTTCTGCGTTCGCCTCAGCGTCTTTCACCATTCGGTTAATCTCTTCTTCGCTCAAGCCGCTTGAAGAGGTAATCTGAATGTGCTGCTCTTTTCCAGTGCCCTGGTCTTTTGCAGAAACGTGAACAATACCGTTAGAGTCGATATCGAATGTAACTTCAATCTGCGGAACTCCGCGCGGAGCTGCAGGAATACCAACGAGGTCGAACTTGCCGAGCGTGCGGTTCTGGCTTGCCATTTCGCGCTCACCCTGCAAAACGTGGATAGAAACTGCTGTCTGTCCGTCTGCCGCAGTTGAGAATACCTGACTCTTGCGAGTTGGGATTGTCGTGTTGCGGTTGATGAGGCGTGTGAAGATACCGCCCATTGTTTCAATACCGAGTGAAAGAGGTGTAACGTCGAGCAAAAGAACGTCTTTAACATCGCCCTGAAGAACGCCGCCCTGAACAGCTGCACCGATAGCAACAGCTTCATCTGGGTTGACTTCGCGGCTTCCCTCTTTGCCGAAAATCTGTTTTACGATTTCCTGCACTTTTGGCATACGGCTTGAACCGCCGACGAGCAAAATATCGTCGATTTTGTCAGCTGTGATGCCAGCATCTTTCATAGCTTTGATACAAGGCTCTTTTGTTGCCTCGAACAAATCATCTGTCATCTGCTCGAACTGTGCGCGAGTCAAATCCTTCTGCAAGTGCTTTGGACCTGTTGCGTCCGCTGTGATGAACGGAAGGTTGATTGTTGTGCTTGTCTGGTTAGAAAGGCTGATTTTTGCATTCTCAGCAGCCTCTCTCAATCGCTGCATAGCCATTGGGTCGCCAGAAAGGTCGATGCCTGTATCAGCCTTGAAGCTGTCGATAAGCCAATTTACGATTCGTCTGTCCCAGTCATCTCCACCGAGGTGTGTGTTACCATTTGTAGACTTAACCTCGAAAACACCATCGCCAAGCTCAAGAATAGAAATATCGAATGTACCGCCACCAAGGTCGTAAACAGCGATTGTCTTATCTCCCTTGCTTTCCTTGTTGAAACCGAAAGCCAAAGAAGCGGCTGTAGGCTCGTTGATAATTCTCTTTACGTCAAGACCTGCGATTTTACCAGCGTCTTTTGTAGCCTGACGCTGTGAGTCGTTGAAGTAAGCAGGAACTGTGATAACAGCTTCTGTAACAGTCTCGCCGAGGTAATCTTCTGCAGTCTTCTTCATTTTCTGCAAGATGAAAGCAGATACTTCCTGTGGGCTGAACTCTTTGTCCTGTCCGCCTTCCTGAACCTTTACGCGCACATTCTCGCCGTGGTCAACGATTGTGTACGGCATCATCTTTGCCTCGCCTGCAAGTTCGTTGTAGCGGTGTCCGATGAAACGCTTAATAGAATAAACTGTGTTCTTTGGGTTTGTAACCATCTGGTTTTTCGCAGGAAGACCGACGATTCTGTCGCCCTTTGCTGTGAAACCTACGATAGAAGGTGTTGTGCGTCCGCCCTCTGAGTTCTGAATAACAACAGGCTTGCCGTTTTCCATAACAGCAACGCAAGAGTTCGTTGTACCAAGGTCAATACCAATAATTTTTCCCATAATATATATCTCCTCAAAATGCTCTGCTTATTTTTGTTCAGCGTCAGCTTTCTCATCAGCCTTCGCTGCTTCAGCCGTATCTTCAGCCTTTACACTGCCGTCTGGCATTGTAACCATAACTTTTGCATGTCGAATAACGCGGTCTTTGAGTTTGTAGCCCTTCAAATACACTTGCGAAAGCACAGGCTCTGCAACTGCTCCCTCTGCGCTTCCGATAGCCTCGTGAATCTCTGGGTCGAACACATCTCCCGCCGCTCCGTAGCTTGTTAGATTGTATTTATTCTCGAGCAATGAAACAAGCCCCTTGCTCACCATTTTTACGCCGTCTGCGATAGAAGCAGCGTCTTTTGCACTAGCGGCGGCTTCAATCGTGCGGTCAAAATTATCAAGGGAATCAAGAAGGTCTTTCAAGAGATTTGTGTTTGCATAATCCAAAGTCTCCTGCTTTTCCTTAATCATTCTCTTTCTGTAGTTGTCGAAGTCTGCGATTTTTCTCAAAAGCTGCTCTTTCAAGTCCGCATTTTCTTTTTCCAGTTCTGCGATTCTCTCTTCGCTTTTCTTCTCGCACTCTGCATTTTCTACAGTTTCTTTCTCTGTAGATTCATTTTTTACTGTTTCATCAGTGTCTTTCGTTGTTTCAGACTGCTTTTCTTCTGCCATAATCTTGCGTTCCATTCCTAGAAAATAAATATCTTCTATCTCTAAGGTACTAATTTTTTATGCCCTGCGTCAAATTTTTTTTTGATTTTTTTGCAAATTTTTGCTTTTTTTTCTCACTTTCTTTTAAAACGAGGCTCTCTGCTAGATAAAATCTGCTGGCAGCGGAGCTTCTATCGTCATCATCTCGTTCGTTACGGGGTGGGGGAACGTGAGCGAAAAGGCGTGAAGCATAATGCGATGCCAGCTTTTGCCGCCATAAAGCTCATCGCCCAAAATCGCCAAGCCCAGCGAAGCTAAATGCACGCGGATTTGGTGCGTTCTGCCCGTCTTTGGCATGCAGTCAATCCCCAGCGCGTCAAGCCCTGTGTTCGCTAAAAGCTCAGCTGCGCCCCTCACGATTTTCCGCCTGCTCGCCACCGCAAAATCCGTATGCGCCCAAAGTCCCCCGTCCTTTTCTTTCACCACTCCCCATTTTGCCTTCTCAGTTTTCTTTGAAATGCGGCCGAGAAAATTATCCACCTGAAACGTCTTAGGCGGCAGCTCTCCTTTGCTTTTCGCCCCACTCGACGCGGCATACGGGTCGGCACACACGGCACGATACACCTTTTGCGCTGTGTGATTTTCAAACATATCGTGAATTGCCTTGTTCACGTCGCGCTTTTTCGTAAAAAGAATTACTCCGCTCGTTTCTCTGTCGAGTCGGTGCATTATGCCAACGTACGGCGGATTGCGGAGCGCAGGATTTTTCGCCCACAGATAGCGAATGACGGCGGCGTGCAGATTGTCGCGGCTTTCTTGAAACGTGCTTTCGGTCGGGAAAAACGCAGGCTTGTTCACCACAATTATCGCCTCGTCTTCAAACAAGACATCTTTGTCTGTCAGCTCAAACGCAATGTCGTCAACTTCCTTTTCCGCAAAAAATTTTTTCTCGTCAATCGAAAAATCCACCCTGTCGCCGCGATTGAGCGTGTAGGCAGGGCGGCGGATTTGCTTGAAGTTCACGCTGACCGCCCCCGACACGATGAATCGCCGCACTTTTGAGTTCAAGCCCTCGCTTTTTCCCAAAATCTCAGCCAACCGCTCCCGCATAAACAAATCAAGCCTCTGATTTTTCTTGTCTGCCGCAAAATAATATTTCTCTTCACTCATTTCTTTCTCCATTTATCAAACTGCCATCGGCTGCAAAAACGCCCGCGGCTGTTAAATACTGATTGCCATTCTTTTTCTTGCTGATTTTGATTGACTCCCATTGATATTTTGAGCCGAGAAAGTTCACACGAGAAAGATTTTCACAATCTTTGAATGCACAATCCCCGATTTTCCAAACCGATTTCGGAATTGTAATCGTCTTCAAGTTCTTGCAATTTGCAAACGCAAAGCCTCTAATCTCTCTAATGCCGTCAACAATAACCGCCGTTTCTATCGCAGGAGGAACGTACGCAATATACGCATCTGAAAAAGAATACTGTATTCTATAAACAATGCCGTCAATCGACTCAAGATGTTCGTTTCCGCTTTCAATATTCACAGAGTGCAAGTTCGTGCAGTTTTCGAACTTTGAGCCAAAATAAAAATATCTGTCGATAGATTTCGGGAACGTAAGTGCCACAAGAGAAGTGCAAGGCTTTTTTTCGCTTCCAAACTTCATTCCGTCAAGCACATTGTTCACTTTGATTTCCTGCAAAGCACCTCCGCCAATGTCCTTGTGCCAATCTTTTAGATTAGAAAAATCCAGATCAATGCCCACATCGCTTTCCGACACCGCTTCTTGTATAGCTTTCGCGTTTTCCTCGGAAATGTTGCCAAAAAGCACAACCTTTGCGTCAGTCTTCAGCCCCCGAATCGCCTCAGACGCCGCATTTACGTCCACATTCAGCGTGTTTCCGCTCATCACGCCGAGCGCAATCACTTCAAGCGGCAGATTTTTCCGCCACACTTGATTGTCATACATCGCCCGAACCTCGCTCACACCAAGCGAAAGCGAAGGCGTAACGTCTTTATATGGTATGCCCGAAAACTCAATTCTGCCGTATTTTGTTTGGTCAAATCGCCAAATGCCGTCGAGAATCCCTCCGATGCCAACTTTTTCCGTCGCGAGCGTCTTGCCGTTAGCGTTTTTGAGAACGAAAGTTATCTCGTATGTCGGGAAATTGTAAACAATCTTTTCAAAATCCTTGCCAGTATCCCACTGTTTGCGTTTGCCTGTCGCGTCAAGTCCCGCGTCAATCTTTCCATAAAGCTCCCTCGCTTTCGGATTTACGCAGTAGCTGAAATCAAAGGGAATCGACACGGTTTCTGTTTTGTAATCCGTCGTGTATTCACCCGAGGTCGTGTCGTAAACGATTTTGAGAAGATTTTTCCGCACATAATCATTCATATCCGCATACAGCTTCACCCAAGCCGCTCTCTCTTCGATGTCGTTTTTAGCGTCCTCTCGAATGTTGCCTGTTTTCACAGCCGTCGAGATTTTGTCGTAACGAATAGCCGCTTCATTCGATTTTGAGCTTGAATAATACGCCAAAGCCTCCACTGTGTTGTTTCTCGCTTCCGCCGCCATACCTTTCGCAAGATTGACCGTATTGCTTGCCGCCACAGGCGGTTTTGACAATCTCTCTTTTTCGCTTTCGGTCAAATCAAAGCCCATTGCACCAATCAATTTCAGCAAAGCCGCATTTGTAGCCTTTCCGCTCTGAATATCTGCCAGCGATACAGATTCGTTGTAGCTCGCCTTAATCTCGTTCGTCGTGCCGTCGTTCACGCTCAAGGCAAGCCGATACACACCGCCCGCGTTCACAATCGAGCCGACCAAAAGATACTGCGCCTGCGTAATCTTGCCCATCTCAAGATAATCGCTGTCAGAATATTCGCCGCGCTCGCTTCGCTTCTGCTCCTCGATAACAAGAGCCTCGTTCGCGCGGTCGATAACCGTCATCTCGGTGTATTCGCACAATCCTTGCGTCATCAAATCCTGTACCACCTGCGCCGCCCAATCGTCAGCCGCCGTCAGTCCCCGCGTTCTTGGAGCAGGCACGGTGATGCGAAGCCCTTTGCCCCGATTCTGCGCGACAACGACATTTGCTTTGTTCTTCTCCGCCTTAGGCTTTGCAAAACAAGGATAAACCGAAAGCAAAACCAGCAGTGCAATAAAAATCTTTTTCATCATTCAATTCCCCTTTTATTTGTTAGAGTATCTTGTAATCAGGACCATCTTCGCCCGCGAAAATCGCGACTTGGCAAGACTGCATTACGCTTGACTCCACGAATCTCGCCAAATCAAAAGCCTCAGGAGAGAGCAAATCATCGGGATTGTACGTCGTTTCAATGATGCGCTCTTCGTCGTCGCTGACCGTGCGCGAAAATGCCCCGTTCAAGCGCACAATGTCTTCAACCGCAGGGAAAATCGGCTCTTTGTGCTTCTCTTCAAACTTCTGCTTCAAAAACACGAGCTGCATCTTCTCGATTTCCTCGTGCTCTGCGCCCGCCGCGTCGAATCGGGAAAAATCACAGTTGTCCACCCTCTGCCACTCGGCAAAATCGGCTAAAAACGCCGTCGAACTCATCTTCAGAGCCTTTATCACCGACAAAAACCACGGAACTGCCCGCCCGTAAGTGTAAAACACACTCGCCGCAAACGCCAAATCCCGCGCCGTCTGTGCGTCGATGGAATTCGTCGTCCCTGTCGGCTTTGGGGCACCAGTGCCTTTCTCAAGTTGTGGGAAAAAAATGTGGTTAGGGTAGAGCGAGAGCGCAAAATCGAGCCTATCGCGGAATGAGCGCAGTGAATCGCCGTTTTTCTCGCAATAATCCATCACGAAGCCGAAAACCACGCCCGAATCGTTGAGAGCCGCCGCCTTTCTCGCATATTTTTTCTTGTCGAACAAAAGCAAATTTTTTTTCAGCCCATTCTCCCCACTGATTTCCTTGATTTCATACGTCAAGGGAATGTCGAGCGAACAGCACACACTCTGCGCCGCATTCAGCAGCTCTTTCGACACATCGTCGATTGCAAGCTCGAAATCCTCGTATTCGTCGGGATTATTCTCTGCTTTTGCCTTAATTTTGTTTATGAGTGCATTATTTGCCATATTTTCTCCTTTTTTGACCTCACCCCTAACCCCTCCGCCACAGGCGGTTTTGTCAAACCTCTGCGAAGGGGAAAACAGGCTTTGCCTGTGTGCCTGTTAGTTTTGGAAGTCAGCGTCTTCTTGTTTTTGAGAAACAGATTGAGGCTGCTGCTTTTGAGAATCAGCCTTCGGCTGTTTTGGCTGGCGGGAAATCTCGACTTCGATTTCTTTCAAGAATGCGTCATATTTTCCCTTGTTCATCAAATTGACCGCCTGCAAATACGGGAACAGCGTGTCGTTCATAAACGCGATAAGCTCCCGCTTCAACACAGTCGCATTCTTATCGCCCGAACTCGCCGCGACCGCCTGCGTGTACTCCTTGTTGACCTTCTTAAACGCCTCTTCGTCCGCCTTTGCCTGTGCGACAAGCTCGCTCATATACGGCATTTTCTCAAGCGTCTCGCTTGCCGCATCGAGCGTCTTGAAAAATCTTTCCTCGTCTGCGCTTTGGTTCGCGTAGTTTTTCGAGGTCATTGAGCGCGAAAACTTCGAGATGAGCATCGAAATCTCATTCGCCGCCGCCTTTGTTTCCTCGTTTGGAAAAATCAAATACGCGTCGAGAGCCGTGAACACGTTGCGGAAAGAAACATCGCGGATTCTGTCCGCTTCGTCGAGCGAGGAAGAAACGGCTGTTTTGCCGCTTGTCGCGATAAGCTCGGCTCTTTTTTTGGCGAGCGTGTCGAAAAAGTCGGGAACTTCCGTGCCTTCAAAAAGGGCGGCCTTGTCTAAAAACAAATTGCGGATATTTTCGCTGAACGTGGTTGTAGAAGCGATTGTCGCTGTACTTGGAAATCTCATAGAAACTCCTTGCTAGTTAAGTTGGGAAAATGATAATGAAAACAAGGAAGATTTGCAATGTTTTCGCGCTAAAAAAAACGCAGGCGGGGCAGGGCGGCTCTTTATCGCGCTAAAAATCTTCTGCCAACGCTGGCAAAAGCGAAATAGTGCGATAATCTTAAAAAATTTCAATAGTTCGACCCTTTATAGCACTATTAACGCCCTGACAAGAGCTGGCGAAATCGTAAAAGTGCTATAAAGGGTCGAGCCTCGCCTTTTTTCTTTATAATCCGTGATTTTTTGCGCGCTAAAGAGCGAATTCCGCCGTCAGTCGCTTAGCTTTCGGCTTTGACTTCGGCATCTTTGAGCGTGAACAGCTTTATGCCTTCGCCTGAAAACTGCTTTTTGATTGCAGCAACGACGGCGCGTACCGTTTCCACTTTGTCGTCGTCGATATAGCTAAAAAGCAAGAAGTTCGTTTCTGGCCACGTCGTGTCGCCCAGCTTCCTGTCTTTTTTGCCCCTGCCTTGCACCAGCGGAATCACCGTGTACAAGATATTCGGGATTACCTCTTCCAAAAGCTCGATTAAATCATCTTGAATCGACTGATTTGCAACTATCTCAATTCGGTACATTTTCTTTTACCTACGCCTCCGTTTCGTTTTTCTCTTCGGATTGCTCTTCTATGGCTTTCTTTCTGCGCGTATATTTTCTTTTAGCAGCAGCAGCCACGGGCTGTTTCTCCTTAGGCATAGCCTGTTTCTCAGCCACAGGCTGTTTTTCCACAGCCACGGGCTGTTTCTCCACTGTTGCAGATTGTTGCTCTGTAGCTTCTGACAATACAGCTTCTGACAAAACAGACGGTGTCTGCTGTGGCTGCTGTGGCTTGGTGCGGCGCGTGTATTTTCTCTTGGGCTTCTCTGCTTCCTCTGTTACGCTCGCTTCTGCTTCTTCTGCTTTCGCCTTTGTCCGCCTTGTTTTTGCTTTCGTTATAACAGCTTTTGGCTCTGACAACACAGGCTGTGCTTTAGGAAAAGAAATTTTTATCTTGCTTGCGGCTTTTGCTTTCG
>CALDID010000304.1 GCA_937901865.1 uncultured Treponema sp. | reverse complement strand
CCTCAGATTATCGGGTCGAGCCCGATAATGACAATTATCGAACAGGTCTATTATAGGGGGGAAGTAATGAAAAGAGTTATTACTATAAGCCGTGAGTTTGGCTCTGGCGGTCGTACGATTGGGCGCAAAGTGGCAAGCCTTTTGAATTACAAGTTTTACGACAGAGAGCTTATCGATATGACGGCGGAAAACAGCGGACTTTCTGCGGATTTCATTGAAAAAACAGAGCAGAATATATCTTCAGGCTGGCTGTATAATCTGCTTTTGGGCTCTAGCTACACTACGGGGCTTCGCGGAAACTCTAGCGGTAAGCCTCTTATGCCGCTTGCTGACCAAGTGTTTAACGCACAGAGAAAGGTGATTTTAAATATTGCCGAGATTGAAAGCTGTGTTATTGTTGGGCGATGTGCTGATTTCATTTTGCGTACAAGCGACGTAGTGAAAAAAGACGAGCTTTTGAACGTGTTTATCTATTCTGATATGCAGTACAAAATTGACAGAGCGGTGAGTGAATACGACATTCCTGAGCGCGACGCTGCCCGTATCATCGCACAGACAAACAAGTTCCGCTCTAATCACTACAACATCTTTACAGAAAGCACCTGGGGCGCGCGAGAGAATTACGATTTACTCATCAATAGCGCGCTTGCAGGTATCGACGGCACTGCCGAAATCATTGCAAACCTTGCAAAGTAAAAAAGCCGTACATCTTACCGATGGTAAGGTGTATTAAATACCGATGGTAAGATGTACACCTTACAGGCGGTAAGATGTATTAAATACCGACGGTAAGATGTACGCATTATTTCGCCACGCGTTTTTTCATTGCGAAAAGGAAAGCGAACAGCGCGATTAAGCCAAATGCCCACGAAATGAGTGCGCTTGCCGTTGTGCCAAGACTTTGCGTAAAGCCTGCTACGATGTACGTTGCAAACGACACGGCGGCGCAGGAGAGCGCATAAGGCAGCTCGTTGCGACGTGGTTGATGTGGTCGCACTGTGCGCCAGCACTTGCCATAATCGTCGTGTCGCTAATCGGGGAGATGTGGTCGCCGCAGACAGAACCCGCCATACAAGCCGAAATCGAGATGATACGGAGCGAGCCTTGCGGAAATGCCGCGATACAAATCGGAATCAAAATGCCGAATGTGCCCCAGCTTGTGCCTGTCGCGAACGCCAAAAAGAGTGCAATCACAAAGATTATCGCAGGCAAAAAGTTCTGAAATCCCTTTGCACTGCCTTCAACGAGGCTTGCTACATACGCTGCCGCACCTAAGCTGTCGGTCATCGCTTTGAGCGTCCACGCGAGAGTGAGTATCAAAATGGCTGGCACCATCGCTTTGAAGCCGTCGGGAATGCAGAGCATTGCGGATTTGAACGAGATGACGCGGCGCGGAATGTAAAAGAGCAATGTGAGCAAAAATGCAGCGAACGAGCCGAGTACAAGCCCGACAGACGCATCACTTGCAGCGAATGACTCGACGAAATCAAGGTGATTTTCTCCGTCGCTGAAAAAGCCGCCCGTGTAAATCATTGCAAGCACACAAAAGAAAATCAGAAGCGCAATCGGCAAGACAAGGTCGATAACTGTGCCGTTTTTCTTGATTTCCTCTTCGCCCTCTTCCGTTTCTGTGTTCGCCTTGCTTGAGAATGGCTTTTCGTATTTCGCCATTGCGCCGAACTCGAAGCGCATAAAGACCATTGCAAACATCATTATCAGCGTGAAAAATGCGTAGAAATTGAACGGAATCGCCTTGCAAAAGAGCGCAATGCCGTTTTCTCCCTCGCTTACAAAGCCGCTCACTGCCGCCGCCCACGAGCTTATCGGTGCGATAATGCACACAGGGGCAGCCGTCGCGTCGATGAGATAGGCGAGTTTTGACTTTGATACGCCGTAGCGGTCGGTTACGCTTTTCATTACTGAGCCGACGGTGAGGCAGTTGAAATAGTCATCGATGAAAATCAAAATGCCTAATGCTATCGTGGCGATTTGTGCGCCGATTTTGCTTTTGATGTGCTGTTTTGCCCAGTTGCCGAATGCTTGCGAGCCGCCTGCTTTGTTCATCAGTGCGACCATTGTGCCTAAGACGACGAGGAAGACCAGAATTCCGACGTTCCAGCTGTCTGAAAGCTGTGCAATCATTCCGTCTTTGAAGACGTGGTTAAAGAATCCTGCGAATCCGCTTGCCGCGTCGATTGCATAGAATGCGCCGCCGATGACGATACCGACGAACAGCGACGAATAGACTTCTTTTGTGCAAAGTGCGAGCGCAATCGCGACGACCGCTGGCACTAAAGACCAAACTGAATTAGCCATTTTTCTTCTCCGTTAAAAGCGAAAAGTCCGCTTCGAGCGGTTTTGTTACGCCTGCGCATTGCAGTTTTTTCAGGATTTTGATGACGTAATTGAGTTCATCAAGATTGGTGGCGGCACAATATGTTTTGATTTGTTCAAGAGCTTTGAGCGCCTTTTCGTTTGAAACTTCGATTGTTTCCATAAAATACCTCGCTTTGCGCATTATAGCCCTTTTCCCTTGCACTCTGCAACAGGCGTGAAGGTATGAAAAGCCCCCTTCGCAAGACGAACTGACAGCGTTTCTCTTGCGCTAAGCACGATTACGCACAGCGTGTTTTGCCGATTTGACTGTAGAAAAATACTATTTTCAATGGTATAATGCAAATAATGAAAGATGAAACGAAACAGAGCAGCATAAAGCCGATTGACCCGAAAATGTGGGAGCGAATACAGGGCTTGAGGC